>NZ_VFOO01000001.1:1557377-1868853 GCF_006716115.1 Subtercola boreus
AGGTCGAGCATGTCGATCGCCCCGCGACCCCAGAGCCACCCGTCGACGATCTCCCCCGCGAACGGATCCCGCTCCCAGCCCGCCGCCTCGACGGGAACGACGTCGGTATGCCCGACCAGCGCGAGCGAAGGCGCGGACGGATCAGTGCCCTCGATCCGCACGATCAGCGAGGCCCGCCCCGGATGCGGCTCGACGACGACGCCCTCGAGCCCCGACCCCTCGAAGAAGCTCTGCAGCGTCTCGACCGCGCGCATCTCCTGGCCCGAATCCGGCGTCCCGTCGTTCACGCACGCGTTCTGGATGAGCGCCTGCAGGAGCTCCGTCGTCTGGGCCCCGAGCGACGCCTGCCCGCTCACGCCGACACGTCCTGCACGTGGGTGGGCGCGGCATCCTGCCCGGGAATCTCGGCGGAAGACTGCACGTCCCGCATGTGGGTGGGTGCGGCGTCCTGCACCGGAATCTCCGCGGAAGACTGCACGTCCCGCGCGGGGGTGGGCGCGGCATCCTGCACCGGAATCTCCGCGGAAGACTGCACGTCCCGCGCGGGGGTGGGCGCGGCATCCCGCACCGGCGACGCGGTGGGAGACTGCGACGCAGGCCCGCCCGCGGACGCAAACGGAGCCGCGTCCGTGTCGGGAGTCCCCGCCGCGCCGTCGAGACCGTACGTGTAGACGAACGCCTCCACACCCGCACCCACCCCGCCAGCGGGCGAGCGATCGACGATCCGTGTGAACCCCGACCGCTCGTAGAGCCGCTGGGCGCGCACGTTCAGCGACCCCGTGTCGAGCACGACGGCCCGCGCCCCCCAGCGCCGGGCCTCCTCGATGGATGCCGCCACCAACGCCACGCCTGCCCCCGACCCCTGGCGGTCGGGGTCGACCGACAGCAGCCGGATCTCGGCCTCGCCGGCTTCAGCGACCCGCGCAAACGGTGAATTCGCGCGCATCAGCGTCGACGACCCGACGATCTCACCCTCCGCCGTCACGGCGACAAGCAGCGCGCCCCCGGCGGCGCGGGCTCCCGCGTCGCGTTCGAACGTGTTCCGCTCGGCGCTCTTCGGCAGGTGCCCGTAGGGCCCCGCAGCGAACGCGCGCGCCGTCAGCTCGCCCACGGTTGCGTACTCGTGCGTCTCCGCGGGTCGCACCAGCAGGGTGGATGTGTCGGTCATGCTTCTGTCGCCTCGTTTCGTCACGTACCCCTCAAGGTTACGAGCAGCCCGTCGTCACCGCGCCACAGCCGCCCCTCAGGTGATCGACGGGAGAGCGAGCGCCCGTGAGTAGAGAGCCGCGTCGAGCCGGGTCTCCTCCGACACCACGAGGTAGTTGGCGTTGATCCGCTCCGCGAAGTCCCCCGCAAACGGAAGCTGCAGGATGTTCGTCAGCCCGGTCTTCCACGCCGAGACGAGCGCCGGCAGCGCCCGCCGCTCGGGACTCTCCTCCAGCGGCGTCCGGTGCCCTTGGATCGTGCGCTCGAACAGCCCGTGGTTCCAGCGGTCGAATGCCTCCTCGTCGATGCCCTCGCTCCAGAACCGGGACGGCCCGATGAGGTAGGCCGCGCCCAGGTCCGCGTCAGGAGTCGCGTCGAGCACTTCGCGCTGCCGGGCATCCATCGGCCGAACACGGCGATCCCGCACATCGAACCGCTCCCAGCTGCGCTCCCACTCGTCGCGCCAGAGGTAGTCGGCCTTCGCGAAGCCGACATCCGGCGGCAGGCGCGATGAGCCGATGACTCTGCCGGCGCCTGTACCAACCTCACCCAGCCCCACCACCGCGGGAACACCGTTCGCACCCAGCCCCCAGGCCGCCCGCACGAACAGGAGCCTCACCAGCAGGGCATCGTTCTCGTCGATCGAGATGACCATGTCACGCGGCCACGGATTGCCGGGCATCGGTTCACTCGAACGCACAGGGTCTTCTTTCTCTTGCTGCCAGACTGGCCCCGTGCCCCCATCCTCGCAACCACACAGTGCCCTCTGACCAAACGACCAACTCAACTCCAGCGAAGTTGTTGCGGTGCACTTGACGTGGCCCACTCAGTTTGCTGTCGACGTGATTATGAGATTATATCATTAATACCCTAGGGTGTCGGTCACGGTAGCGCTGGTGCTGTCGAGGGCTCATCGCGTGCCCGGAGATGGGGCCGCACAGCATGCCGAGTTTCACTGCAGTTCGGCGACGGGCGGCAGCGCTGGTGGCCGTGGCCACGCTCGTCATGCTCTGGATGATCGGCTCGCCCACTTCGTCAGCGCTGGCCGTGACGGCGACGGCTTCCGCGTCTGAGTCCGCACCGACACCCTGCCCCGCGACATCCAGTGCCGCACACTGCGACGCCGACACCGACCGCATCGCCGACCAGCTCGAACGCCAGCTCTGCGGCACCGCCACCTGCGCGACGGGCGCCGAGGACTCCGACGGCGACGGCATCCCCGACTGGGTCGAAGTGACCGCCTGCGGAACCATCACCTGCGCCGACCCCACCGCCGATGCGGATGGCAACGGAATCCCCGACTACATCTCCGAGGTCATCTGCGGGTCGAAGACCTGCACCGACGGCCTCGAAACGCTGAATCCACACGGCGTTCCCCAGTGGATCTCCGTGCTCATCTGCGGCGACACCACCTGCGCGACGGGCACCGAAGACCTGAACGGCGACGGGATTCCGGATGCCCAGCAGCTGCTGAAGCGTTACCTCGACCTGAAGGCGGCCCGCGAGGCGGCGGAAGCGGCGCGGCTCCGCGCTCTGGCGCACACCGGGCTGACGGTGGTGCTCCCGATCGGCGCCGGGCTGGGCGTCGCGGCGGGCGGGATGGCGCTGCTGCTTGCGTGGCGGCGGCGGCGCCTGGCCGACCAGGGCGACCAGAGCGACCACGCAGACGAACTCACCCGACCGTTCACCGAAGCCGGGGAGTAGCCACGATGGCACCGACACCGAATGTCTCCACGAACCGCCGACGCAGCATCCACAGCCGCGTGCGCACAACCGGCCTCGGCCTGCTGACCGTGCTCGCCCTCGTGCTGACGGGCGCGCTCACGCCGGCCGAGGCATCTGCTTCCGAACGCGCTCGGACTCTCGCCACAGCGACCCTCGCCGAGGTGATCGCGGCGGCTGCGGGCACCAACACCGATCCGGGCCAGCCCGACTCCGCGCCGGCCGACGAGGAGGTCGCATCGGCGACACTGCGCGCGGGCGACGGCACCACCGTCACGGCCGACGCGGTCGACACCGCCGTCACGTTCGGTGGAAAGAAGTCCGACGCTGAGCTGTCGGTCACCGTCTCACGGATGCCCGGCGGCACGGCCGCGAGCGCAGCCTCCGAGACGGCGGGAGTGGTCGCGTCGGCACCCGTGCGAGTCACCGCACACGACGACGCCGGCGCCGAGGTCACGTCGATCGAAGCCGAGGTGACGAAGGAGCCCACCTCGGCATCCGCCCACCCGCAGGGGCGGGTCGTGACCAGGCGCGACGTGAGCGGCCCTGCCCTCTCCGACCCACCGACCGCAGCCGCCACCGCGCCGATCGCACCCGCCAGCGCCTCGGAACTAGTGAGTGCCTCCGCGCCGGTGGGTGCGGCCGAGCCGAGCCGGCGGTCGAACGATCCTGACGCGAGGTCGAAGTCGCTCGATGCGGGTACACCAGCCACCATCGCCCCCGGCACCAACCCTGCCGACACCGACGCCGCCGGCCCGCAGGGCGTCACGCACGTGAGCCCCGGCGTCACCATCGCGATGGGCGTCGACCCTGACGCCGCAGCGAAACTCGACCCCGCCTCGCTGCAGATCTTCACCCGCGAGAACGCCGGCGACCCGTGGATCCCCCTCGCCTCCCACTATGACGCTGCCACCCAGACCGTCATCGGCGAATCCGGACACCTCTCCCAGTTCGTCGTCATCGGCAAGCCGTACATCGCTCCCGTTGGCCCGGTCATCGTGCTCGACCCCGACGACGGAGTCGCGCACACCAGCAGCCCGGCGAAGGTCGACTCCGAGCTGCCGTACAACATCGCACTGGCGAACGGGGTGAAGACGCTGCTGCAGAACGCCTGCCTCGCGACCGTGAAGCTGACCCGCGAAGACCCCGGCACTCCCGTCGTCGACGCCCAGACACGTGCAGATTTCGCCGCGGCCCAGAACCCCGCCCTGACGGCGACCCTCGCATTCGACGCGCCCGTCGGGCACGCCTGGGGCGTCACGCCGACCTCCGGCGGCTCCAAGGTCTTCAGCAACGGCCTCGCCGACTCCGACGCGGTCGGCGACTACCTCAACAACACCCTGCCGATGTACACGACCCGCCCGTCGGCGAGCTGGGCACCCATCCCGGCCCAGAACATCCCGCAGAAGGAGTTCGACCCGAACCCCGGCACGTACATCCACCTCGAGGCCCTGAACCTCGACAACAACTACGACTGGCCCATTGTCGACCAGCACATGGATGAGGTCGCCGCCGGCGTCGCCGACGCATTCCGCCAGTATCTGGTCTCGAAGGGATACAACTGCCTCTCCCCCGCCGCAGCCGGATTCCCGAGCCCGCCGACTGCCGCCGAGAGGGCCGCCTGGTCGGATCTCGGCAAGCAGAACTACCAGCTGTACGGCTCAGAGCCCGTTTCCTTCTCGACCGGCAACCTTCTCGAAGAGGAGCCGCTCTTCACGCTGCCCGGCAACGGCGGCGAAAGCCTCGACCTCGGCTTGACCTACAACTCCCAGGATGGCCGGCTCACCCGCAGCGGAGCCGGCTGGTCCCTCGGCGTCGGCGCCCACGCACAGGTCTTCAACGATGCATCCGTCATGATCGTGCGGGGCGACGGCGCCTCGTACACGTTCACTCCGAACAAGGCCGGCGGCTACGACGGCGACCCCTCGAAGCACCAGACCCTCACGAACACCGCGGGCCGCCTCACGCTCACGAGCGCTGACGGCCAGACGTGGATCTTCGACGCCACCGACCCCGAGGGCATCGGCGAACTCTCCTCGTACCGCGACCTCGCGGGCAACGGCTACGACGTGGCCCACGGCACCCCGAGCCCGACGGCGCAGTTCCTGCCCATCACAACGATCATCGACACCAGTGGGCAGATCATCCGTGCCGCCAGCGACGCCGAGGGCCGCATCACCTCGCTCACCGCTCCGGATGCCCGTTCCTGGGGTTTTGCGTACGACGCCGCCGGCAACCTCACCGGCATCACGTACCCCGGCAGCGGGGGGCCCGGCACATCGCCCCGCACCTTCACTTACGACGCCGCCCACCGTCTCCTCACCGCGACGGATCCACTCGGCGTCACCTACCTGCGCAACACCTACGACGCCGAGGGGCGCGTCGTGAAGCAGCTCGACGCGCAGAACAACACCCGCACCTTCGCCTACGCCGCCACTCCCGGCGGAGGCACGACCACCTACACCGACAACGAGGGCCGTGCGAGCGTCTTCGCTTTCGACGCCGCGCACCGTGTCACCTCCGTCACCGACGCCGAGGGCGGCACAAAACGGTACGCCTACGACGCCGCCAACAACGTCACCGCCTACACCGACGAGGCCGGCAACCGGTACGCGTACACCTACGACGCGAGCGGAAACGTCACGAAGATCGTGGCTCCGGATGCCGCCACCACCCAGTACACATACACCCCGACCGATCGCGTAGCGAGTGTCACCGACCAGGGCGGCGCGGGCGGATCGGCGCGAACCACGACCTACGACGTCGACCCGCGCGGCGAGGTGACGGGCATCCATCTCCCCGACGGATTCACCGTCTCGAACACATACGACGCCGCGGGCAACCTCCTCTCCACCACAGCCCCCGGCGGCCAGAAGACGCAGTACGCCTACGACGGGCACGGGCACCTGACGAGGGTGACGGATCCGAACATCCACTCGACCAGCTACGCCTATAACGGCACCGGCCAGGTCGCGAGTTCGACCGACCCGCTCGGGGCGACCACCTCATATCGCTACGACGGCGCCGGCAACCTTGCCGCAGTGACCGACCCGGTCGGCGGCGTCACCGCCTACACCTACGACGGCAACGGTCACGTGTTCACGTCGACCGATCCGGCGGGCGCGGTCACCTCGTACAGCTGGGACGCGCTGTTCCGCCTGGCGACCGTCACCGCTCCCGGCGGCGGAACGACGACCTACTCATACAACCGCGAAGACGCCCTCGTCGGCACCACAAACCCCGTCGGCGCGAAGACCGCCTTCACCCTCGACCGCCTGGATCGCGCAACCGCCGTGACCGACCCGAACGGCGGCATGTGGAAGCGCGCGTACGACCCGCTCGGCCAGGTCACGCAGGCGACGGACCCTCGCGGCGCCGCGACGACGCAGACCTTCGACGGCCTGGGCCGCGTCACCGCCAGCACCGACCCGCTCGGCAATACGTCCCGCACCTCCTACGACCCCCTCGGCCGTGTCACCGCGCGCACCGACCCCGCGGGCAACACGACCTCCTACGCCTACGACCTGCTCGGCCGCAGCACGGCGATCACGAACCCGGCCGGCGACCGAACCACCTTCCGTTACGACGCTGCCGGCAACGTCTCCTCCACGACCGACCCCGCCGGGCGCACGACCAGGTTCTCGTACGACGCGGCCGGAAACATCCGCACCGCGACCGACCCCACCGGTGCGACCGTCACCTACGCCTACGACGCCGCCGACCACCTCACCTCGGCGACCGACGCTCTCGGACGCACCTCGACCGCCCGCTACGACCCCCGCGGACTCGTCACCGCCGCCACGAACCCCCTCGGCGCCGCCACCTCCTACAGTTACGACGCGGATGCCCGATCGGTGGCCGTGACGGATCCGAACGGCCACACCCAGACCCGCGCCTACACTCCCGCCGGCACCGTCGCTTCCGCCGCGGACGCCCTCGGCAACACCACCCGCTACGGCTACGACGCGGCCGGACGCCAGACCACCCTGACCGACCCGCTCGGCGTCGTCACCCACTACGGCTACGACCCCGCAGGCCAGCTGACGAGCGTCGTCGAGAACGCGACATCCGACCCCGTCTCGACCGCCACTGCGAACGTCACCTCCCGCTACCGCTACGACGCCGTCGGCAACCTCGCCTCGTCGTCGGACCCGAACGGCCACGCCACCACCTTCACCTATGACCCGAACAGCCGCCCCCTCACCGAGACGAACGCGGCCGGCAACACCTGGCGCTACGCCTACGACAACCTGGGCGAGCTCACCTCGGCGACGGATGCCGCGGGCCGCACCACGCTCAACACCTACGACTCGCTCGGCAACCTGCAGAAGACCTCGTACGCCGACGGATCTTCAACCTCGTTCGCGTACGACAAGGCCAACCAACCGATCGCGATGACCGACGCCCTGGGCGTCACCGGCTGGACGTACGACCCCGCCGGCCGCGTGTTGTCGCAGATCGACGCGTCCGGAGCGCGAGTCGGGTACACCTATGACGCATCGGGCGGGCTCACCGACCTGACGCTCCCCACCGGCGACCACATCGGCTACACCTACGACAAGGCAGGTCGCCCGCTCGCGCAGAGTTCACCGTGGGGATCACTCTCTTACGGCTGGGATGCGGCGGGCAACCTCGCCTCGGAATCCCGCAGCACCGGCCTCACCACGACCTGCGCCTACGACGCCGCGAACCGGGTGACGGGCATCCGGAACCAACTGCCCGCACCCGGGCCACCCTCGCCGCCCGCGCCTGCACCGGCCCCAGCGCCCGCGCCCGCATCGCCCGGCAGCGGTGGCCCCACCGGCCTCGACCCCTCGGACTACCTCAGCCACCACACCACCCCCACACCCCCGAACCCGGTCGCCGACGGCGGCACCCTCTCGTTCGCCTACGCCTACGACGCGAACAGGGACGTCACCTCCGCCACCCGCACCCTCGCGGCCGGACTCTCCACCACCGCAACCCCCGCCCAGCAGCAGTCCGTCACAAAGCAGGACAGCTACGACCCCCTCGGCCGCCTCACCGGCTCGACCTCCACCGACGGCGCCACGGCCCGGTACGGCTACGACGCCGCCGGAAACCGCACCTCCGCGGCATCCACACCCCCGGCCATCCCAGCCTCCGGCACCGGCGTGCCCGCCCCCGCCCTCTCGCAGACCGCCACCTTCAACGCCCTGAACCAGCTCACCGCCACCACCGGCTCCACCCCCTCGAGCTACACCTACGACGCGAACGGCCAGCGCACCGCCTCCACCACCTCCGGCGTCACCACCGCCTACACCTGGTCAGACGCTGGCCGCATGACCGGCACCACCCGTGACGGACGCCAGACCTCCTACGCCTACGACGGCCTCGGCCGCCAGCAGTCCGCCACCGACAACACTCCCCTCGGCACCCAGACCACCACCTCCGTCTGGTCGGGCACCTCGATCGTGCAGCAGACCAACCCCGCCTCAGGCACCACCTCGCAGGTTCTGGATGCCCGTGGCAGCATCGCCGTGCAAGCCTCCACCCTGCAGACCGCCGACACCGGCACCCGCTGGAACCTCCTCGACCGCCTCGGCTCGGTCGCCGCCCAGGCCGTCGGCGGATCCGTCACCCAGCTCGCCGCCTACGACGACTTCGGTACGGCCTCCTTCGAGACCTCAGGTTGGAACGCAGTCGCAGGGTTCGGCGGCCAGCCCGCCGACCCCACCTCGGGTCTCTCCTCATACTTCTCACGCCAGTACGACCCCTCAACCGGCAGCTGGCTCTCTCCCGATGCCGCCCGCGGCCTCCTCACCGACCCCCAATCGCTCCACCGCTACGCCTTCGTCACCAACAACCCCGCCACCATGGCCGACCAACTCGGCTTCCGTCCCTACAACCCCACCGGCATCGTCTCGGTCACCGGCGTGCAGCAGAGCGGCGCCGGCAACTACTCGTCCAGCGGCTACCCGTCCTACGCGCCAGCTCGCAACGAGGCAGTCCTGAACACGGGCAACCGCGTCACCGTCAGTTCGGCCGTTGCATCCGCCCTCTCGAGGTCGCTCTACGGAAGCGGCACGAAGGATGCTGCTGGTTGCGGTTTCACCTACAACCCCTGCGCCTCGACGGTCTACCTGCAGAACCGCCACACCAACGACCCGAAGGCGCAGCCCGCAGCCTCGCCGAAGGCATACCAATGGAAGGCCGTGGTCAGTTCTGACCCCGTCCAGTGGGCCATCAACGATGCCATCGCCCAGCAACTCGCGGCTAAAAATTTGGCTAACCAGCCGGACTGGGTCAAGTCGCTGTTCGGAGCGAATCAGTCGTTCGCCAACGCCATGAGGTCCGGGCTCTCTCTTATTCTCGCTGGCTATGCCTCAGCCGCCACCTTTGGCTCTTCCGCCACAAGTGGAGTCTTCTCTGCCTCGCCGAGGTTCACGACTTCGTCAGTTGGAGTGACGACTGACGCCCTGGGCTCAGTCCCGAGTGCGATTGTGCTAGGACGGTTTCCCGCATACGTCGAGGCCGCTGGCTCAACTGGAGCCAAGGCGTTCAACCTCGGAGACGCTTGGGAGGGAATGAGCGCTAACGAGATCGCGCTCCGAAATTATTCATTTCTGGATAAGGCTGTTGCCTCAGGAGACCGCATATACCTGGCTTCAAACCCGGGCGCGGAAGGCTTCGAGGGCAGTTAT
This sequence comes from Subtercola boreus, assembly GCF_006716115.1. Taxonomy (NCBI): domain Bacteria; kingdom Bacillati; phylum Actinomycetota; class Actinomycetes; order Micrococcales; family Microbacteriaceae; genus Subtercola; species Subtercola boreus. The sequence goes on from NZ_VFOO01000001.1 coordinate 1,566,968, forward strand.
TTCGCCGATGAGATCAGCTACCTCGAAAGGCTCGGTTATCGTGTCAGTGCTGACCGAACTGAGATGGTGCACTAAATGGAAGACAAAGCTCCGGCTGCGCTGCACCAATTCGAAACGTGGATCAAGGAAGCGGGCGGCGCGCTCAACCTCGTCGCGAGTGACGGAGGTCATTCCCTCTACGTCGGATCACTTGGAGGGGCCAACATTGAGCTTCAGCGTGAATACAACCGCTGGTTGCTCACTATGGCGATCGGTGATTGTGTGCAGCGTCCGATTCGATATTGGGAGCAGGCCTCAGTCGGCGACATAACCCTTCCTTCCCCTACGCCCATCGAACACGACGTCGCGTTCCTGACCTCAAGTATCGGGCAACTCATTCGCGACCAACCGAAGCTGAAGCCAGCGCTCGACGCCTTGGGCGACCTCTATCGCGCAAGAGTGCTCGGACGTGGCTAGTGCGGGCCTTCGTTGATCGGGCGATGCTTCGGACCCCAGCTTCACGACCCCACCTAGCAACCGAGTGAGCAATTGAACCTCGCACGATTGGAACAGATACTCCAAAGGGAGTTTCGCCCCGAAACCTACAGCCTTCAGGGTGGACTACCCAGCGAGATGATGTGCATCGAGGACGTTACTCGAGTTGGGCCGTCTATTACTCCGAGCGGGGAAGGCGGACCGGAGAAGTGACCTTCCGGACTGAATATGAGGCATGCGAATACATGTTGGATTTCATGAGAGAACGTCCCTACTTTCGTAGACTGTTCACTCGAGCTTTCATGGATCTTTCCGGCGCTCCGGACGCGATCTGCGCTGCGGTCGCCTTCCTCGAAGGTCGCGGTCTGTCATGGCGCAAAGCCACTTTCTTGACAACGACCGACCAACAGGGCATTCTCGGCGGCCAGTCAGACCTAGTCGTTGTCATCACCGCCGATCGCGGGCAATGGTCGTTGCTGGTAGGTGACACCGAAGTCCAGTTCGACATGGATGTGTGGCATTCCGTTCTCGATGACACGCATATGGAACCGAATGGGCGGCCACTGGGCGAGCAGGTTGCGTATCTTCGCGCCAACTTCCCGAAGATCGAGACAAGCCTCTTCGGCTCTCGAACAACAGGCTTACTGCGGACGGCTCGACTGGAGCGTGCCCGACTCGTCTTCGGGCCGGAGTTCCTTTAACCGACCGGCCCACCAGCTTGACCAGCGGAGCAACCCTCCGCGCGATTCACCGGCCGCTGAAGTACTCCGCCACCAATTTCGCGGGCGCCTTCGCGGCCCACGCCTCCGTCACGATCTCGACCAGGCGTTCGCGCTCGATCTCACCGAGCCGGCTCTGCTGCACCAGCACGGCGTTGTATCCCGTGAAGTGCTCGATCGTGAAGAACGGCAGCGAAGCATCCTGAACCAGCGCACGCTTGCTTTCTTCATCCGCGACAGAGATGACCAGAAGGTCGGTGTACGGCTCGCCGCTTGCCAGATCGATGGCCGTCTTCCCCGGAGCCCGGTAAAGCAGAAAGCCCTTGCCCTTCGGCCCCCGCGGCACCTTGTACGTCGGCCGGTCGCCCCACGAGATTCCGAGCTCGACCTCGGGCAGACTCTCGCAGATCAGTGCAATGTCGGTGGGAGTCGCCTTCACCGCGCCCTCCGGCCCAGCGCCCGCTGCCAAAAACCCCGCCCTACGCCCGAACCAACGGGGCCAACGCTGAACCCAACGCCGTCACCACACCGGGCACATGGCCATTGAGCGGCGCATTCAGAACGACACCGTCGACCCCAGCATCCAGAATCTCGCTCTTCACCCGCTCGGCAATCGTGTCTGCCGTGCCGATGAATGCACGGCTGCGCCGTTCCTCGGGCAGCGCCTGCAGAATCGCATCCGCCTCCGCCTGCGTTTCGACGACCCCCGCACTGGCGAGGTAGCTCGTCTTCAGCGTCGCCGGGTCGCGGTCGATCTCCTCGCAACGCTGCTTCAGAACCTCCAGCTTGTGCGGTAGGTCTTCGAGCGCGCAGATGATGTTCATGTGATCGGCGTACCTGGCCGCCAGCCGGAACGTCTTCTTCTCGCCCTGCCCGCCCAGCATGATCGGAACAATCTCGCGATACCGCGGCACATTCATCGCCCCGTGCGCCCGGTACCACTTGCCGGTCACCTCAGGCCGCTCGTCACGCAGCATGGGGTGGATGATCTGCAGAGCCTCATCCAGCTTCTCGAACCGCTCTGTGAACGTGTCGAAATCGAACCCGAGCTGGTCGTGCTCGAGCTCGAACCAGCCCGCTCCCAAGCCGAGAATCGCGCGCCCGTGACTGATGACATCCAGCGTCGTGACCGTCTTCGCGAGCAATGCCGGGTTGCGGTACGTGTTGCCGGTCACGAGCGCCGAGAGTTTGATGCTGCTGGTCGCCATCGCGAGCGCCGCCAGCGTCGAGTATGCCTCCAGCATCGGCTGGTCGGGCGTGCCGATGCCGGGCAACTGGTAGAAGTGGTCCATCACGAGAACCGTGTCGAACCCGCTCGCCTCCGCCTCGCGCGCCTGGGCGACCACGGTGTCGAACAGCGACTCGACGCCGCCCGGGTAACTGAAGTTGGGAATCTGGTAGCCGAGCGAAATCGTCATGTCGCTTACGCTACGCCTCTCGCCCCGATCCGTACATGAGCACATACGAAGGCAGGAAGGCGCGCGCATCCCGACCCATCAGCCCATGCGCTGCAGCGTCGGCGCCACTTTCGGATTGTCGCGAAAGACGTCCCGGAGGTTGCTTGCCAGACGGTCATCGCAGGCGACGACGGGGTCACCGTCGGACTCGAATCCGACTACACCGTCACCACCGAGGTCGCCCCCAGGGCGTCATCCACGTCATCTTCCGGCGCTGGGGTGCTCTGCAACTCCGTCGACGGCGCACGCCTGACGGTCGTCAGAGACCCTGTTGCGCCAGCAACTTCGGAATACGTTCCCGAAAAGGAAAGAACCCGCGCGATGCGTGCGGCCACGCCAGCGTGTCCCACCGCCGCTGAGGCGTCGTCAGCGTGACCCCCTCCGAAGCGACGACCGCCCGAAGAGTGTCGATCCGCTCGCGAACCGGCCCGACGGGAGCGAACGGCACCACAATCGAATCCACCTTCTCCGAAGCCGCCCACTCGAGAACCGTCGAAGAGAACGTGTCGGCCAGAACGCGTGGCTGCTCGCGCGGTACGGGCGACTGGGCTCGCCCCACCCCATCGAGGAGGGCCGACCGGGTGAACTCGCGCACGACCTCTGACGCACCCAACGGCGACCGGTCGTCGGCTCGGGCGAAGCCGGCCACAGCCACGGGCACGGTGACCGGCGTCGAGGCATGGCCGCTGGCGCCGACCAACGGATGCTCAGCCAGCAGACTCGGCCCATCCAGATCTTCCTCGTGTAGAAGCAACCCCCACTGTCGCCCGCCGGGACTCGGCTCCGGCGGTGCGAGAGCCGAGCGCGCCGGCAGCGGATCCTCCACCAGAGCTCGTGCCGTCGTAGCCAGCCCTTCCGGCGAGAATCGGCCCTCGGTGAACCGTGAAATGTTCGACTGGGACGCGAGATACGTCTTGCCGACTGTCTGGAGCCCGGCCACCCACCGCCATGACAGCGTGTTCGACGCGGCATCCCCATCGAGCAGATGCCGGTAGAAAAAGTCGGCGCCCAGCTGCCACGGCAGGCCCAGCGTGAAGATCCAGATGCTAGCGAACCACATGCGCGTGTGGTTGTGCAGGTAGCCAGTCTCGATGAGTTCGCGCGCCCAGGCATCCATCGCGTCGATTCCGCTGTGCCCGGTGACGGCATCACGATACGCCGTGCTCTCGGTCTCGCCGGCTTGCGCGAGTTCGTCGACATCACGGCGGTAGCGCATCCACACCTCGGGATTCTGTTCGAGCCAGCCCTTCCAGTAGTTGCGCCACATCACCTCCTGCACGAACTTCTCGCACGACGAGAGTCGGTGCTGCTCGAGCACGGCGGCAACGACCTCGCGCTCGGTCAGAAGCCGGTGCCGAAGATACGGCGAGAGCGACGAGACGTTGTCGCGACCCGGTCCCGCGTCGATGTTCCTGTCGCGCGCGTACTGCGACCCTGCGCGGGGAATGAAATCGGCGAGGGCTTCGAGCGCGGCCGCGCGCGTGGGGGTGAACACCTCTTCATTATGAGCGCCGACTTGTATCCCCGGACACTTCGAATTGCAGAACGCCAGGTCGCGAAACACAAACGTCTCCTGCGCCTGTCGACATCTCCGACCGCCGGAAAACTTGTCGCACTGGCTCTCGACTAATTGATCAGATCAACTTCAGTGACTTGTCAGAGCCCTCGTCGTTCACGTTCCGAGGGCTCCGTTGCGTTCGGAATCGTGCTGATCGTGCTCATGGCGGGGCTAGGAGGTACGCGAAGCCATCACCCGCAACTCGCTGCAGGTGGCGAAATCTGGATGCCCGGGCTCGCGCCTCCCATGCAGCAGCTTGCCGGGGCACAGCGTCGCCACTCCCATGCCGACGTGGCCGCGTGCCGAGTTGTTGCAGCCACGGGTCAGCGCCCGTGGCGGCCCGACCTTCATCGTCCAGCATCCTGGTCGCGTCCTAGGCCATTCCTTTGCCGTCAAAGTCTCACATCGCAGCCTCCGCTACTCGACGCGACCGCCCGGTCGCGAACGACCACTCGCCTGAAGACAGACCAGGCGGGTCGAGAACCGAAGCTACGAGCGGATCTCCGCCGCCCAGAGAACAAAGCGCTGCCCAATCGCTTCGAGTTGTTCAGCGCTGACGCCGTACCTTTCGACGCGATCTGGCCGAATGCGGATCACCTGTTCCAGCTGGCCGGCAAAGGTGGGCGAGTCAAAGCCCGCATCCCTTTCAGCGACGGCCGAGAGAAGCTGAGCATCCGTGAACCGACCGCTCAAGCGAATCGCATCGACGTCGAGGTAGTCGCGCGCCTCAGCCCGCGAGTACAGGGCGCTCACCTTATTGCCGACCGCGTCCTCAACGCTTAACACTGGCCCGACGGCGAGAGCGACGGGATCCTGCTGGCGCCAATCGACTGCGAGATCCATGTCGACTGAGTGACCCGTCGTGGTGGTAATGCGCAGTTGTGCGAATCGAGGAGCCCGACGCACATTTTCCACTGACAAGCCGGTGATTTCCATTTCCAGCACCAACCCGTCGACCGCGGACTCGAACGATTCGGGATCGGGGTCGTTCGTGAAAAGATCTACGTCTTGCGTTGGCCGATTCATGAAGCCGTGCTCCCGAATTGCACCAGAGCCGGCAAGCGCAAACGCGTGATCTCGCAGTGCGGTCAGAGCAAGCTGCGTGAGATCCCATTGCAGCTGAAGATCGTCGCTCACGCAGCGGCCAATACCGGAAAACGATTCTCCCAAAGCACCCGGACACGAGCAGGCAACAGCAACTCAGGCCAGATCGAAACCAGCAGGCCAGGGTTCAAAATCTCGGCCTGATCCTTGACCCGCCCCTCTCGGAGCGCCGCCTGGTAGGCCTCAACGACATCCGACTCGTTGTTGAGATCGAATCTGTGAGCGGGCCCCCAGTACACGTTCAGCGGGAGCGCCATGAGACCCTCTGCGGGCCCGTGGAGCTGAGACAGCTCTTCAGGCGCGTCGTACGGCTTGATGTCGCGGTAGAACACCCGCTCATCAACAACAGCACCTGCCTGCTCGGTCATGGGTCGATTCTAGTCCGCCGATCGGAATTACCTGAGGCTCTCTCGGGACCACATCGCCAGGCGACGGGCCTACTCCGAGTCGTACAGTGTCGAGTCCAGCACCATCCGCGCCATCCCCTTCGCAACCTCCGCCGGCGCCGCCGTCCTGTCCATCTGCGCCGTAGTGTTCGCCCCGTCGTACAGCACGACGAGCTGGTCGGCGAGCACGCGAGGTGAGACAGCACCCGCCGCAACGGCCAGCGAACCGAACAGCTCGTGAACCCACCCCCGGAACTTCCCCGCCGCCAGATCCTCCGGGCTCCCCGGCAACGCCTCCGCGGTTGCGTTCATGAACGCACACCCCCGAAACCCGGGCGCAGCAACCAGCGTCCCGAGCTCGTCGAACACGGCCAGAATCTTCGACCGCGGATCGTCGGCCGCATCCATTCCCCGCTGCACGACCTCCATCCACGCCTGGTGACGGTTGAAGAGGTACGTCTCGATCAGCTGGTCTTTGCCCCCGAAGATGTAATAGAGGGAGCCCTTCGCGACGCCCGCCTTCTCGATGACCCGGTCGATACCGACCGTGTGGATGCCTTCGTTGTAGAAGAGCTCATCGGATGCCGCCAGCAGGCGGTCGCGCGCCGACGGCTTCTGCGTTGCGGGAGTCACTGACGTCCTGGCCATGATCGATGATGTCGAACAGATCTGTCCAAAGCCCCGGCCCGTCCCGCCCGCCGCGTTCAGCCGCGGATGAGGTCGAACTCGTTGCCCTCGGGGTCTGCAAGCGTCGTCCACGCCTCGAACGAAGCGCGCACGGTCGCACCCAACCCGACCACCCGCGCAAGCTCCGCATCGAACGCGGTCGTCACGAGGTCGAAGTGGATGCGGTTCTTCACCGTCTTAGCCTCGGGCACCCGATGGAACATCAGCGTCGGCCCACTCGACGGGTCGTCGCCCGGCGCGATCGATGCCGATTCACTGCTCGCCCCCGGGTTCACCGTGCGCCTGAGGAGGGCCGCCCAGAAGTCGGCCGAGACGGCCGCATCCTGAGTGTCGTATCTGATGCCAAAGAGGGTTGTCGGGATGGTCATCGTTCCTTCTTCTTTCGTCTGTTCAGACTCTGGATGCTGCGGACCACCGGTCGGCGTCTAAACCGCCGTGCGCCCACCGTCGACGGCGATCACGGCACCGGTGATGTAACTCGAGCGCGGTGAGACGAGGAACCCCACGACCTCGGCGATCTCCGACGCCTGCGCAGCGCGCCCGAGGAGGGTCGTCTTGCCAAGAGCCTCGGTGTTCGCCCTGTCGGCAGCACCCGTGTACACCGGTCCGGGGGCGACCGCATTCACGCGCACACCGCGCGGGCTGTACTCGGCGGCCCAGGCCTGGGTGAACGACGACATCGCGGCTTTCGTCGCGTCGTACGCCGCTCCCCCGGCGAGCCCGATGATGCCGGCCATGCTCGACAGGTTGCTGACGTTGCCTTCACCGCGAGCGACCTTCGCCGGCGCCAGCGCACCGGTCAGCAGGAACGCCGCCTGCACATTGCTCGCGAACAGGCGGTCGAACGTCTCGGGGTCGAGATCGGCCGACGCCCCGAACCAAGAGAAGCCCGCATTGTTGATGAGGATGTCGACCTCGCCGGCATCCTTGGCGAGTTGGATGCCCGCAGCCGGGTCCCCGAGATCAGCCGGCACGAAGCGTGCGTGGCCACCCGAGAGCTCAATCTCTTCGATGACCTGCACCGCGCGTCCGGCATCCCGCCCGTGCACCAGCACCGTCGCCCCCTGTGCCGCGAGCTGAAGGGCAATCGCGCGCCCGATGCCCGACGTGGCTCCGGTCACGAGGGCGGTCTTGCCCTCGAGGTCGCGAACTGTTGTCTCCGTGTGGAGTTCAAGACCGGTGGCGTGGATTCATTCGATACCTACTTCGGGCTAAAAAAAGATCTCGAACGCTTGCACGGGCGTGGCGTTGATCTGGTCATGTCCGACGCCGTGCGCAACCCCTTCTTCGCGGCCTCGGCCGCATCCCACGCCGAGGAACTCTATGCAGCGTGAGTCGGAGGCGCTGCTGTGTGATGTCTGCGACACCAGAGTCCGCATCATGGGCTGCAACCAAAATGAATCGCGCAACTGATTTTGGCTGTGACGACGAAGAGATCGAGCTGACCAGGCTCGCTGCTCGTCGGATCCCATCATGGCGTTGGAACAATGATTTAATTAATCCAAGCGTCGAGCTTTGCGCACGACCCACCACGACCTGATGCCGCCCCTACGGACGGCCGGGGCGGGCTGCGCATTTCCGTTCGTCGGGAACATGTGCCTAATGCTCCCCGGAATCTCCGTCGGAGAAGTGGAAGGTGTGACGCTGTTCATCACGGGCAAATCGGCGGGTAAATTGCCTGAGCGCTCATGAACCTGGGTGTTCTGATCAAGTGGTCTAGCCCGGCTAGGACAACGATGTCATTGCTTTTGCGCAGTTGCTCACGCGACTTTCTGAGCAGAAGAAAGCCTACGACCAGCGCCACCAGAATAGCTCCGTCCATGATCAAGCCAAAGTCGCCTGGCCAAAAGACGAATCGATCCGCACTCCAGAGCTTGCAGCCGACAGACGCTATCAGGACGGCCAGAGGCAGCGAGATCATTAAACGAAAGTTGGACTCCGATTCGGCTCGCTCATAGGCGTCCCACATGTCCTTGTTCGCCGCTTGTAGCTGAACAGCCATGGATGGCACATCTTCAGTGAGCGTGTTTCCGAGCCAAGCTCTCACGCTCTGTCGATCTTGGTCATTCCAATCATCATCAGGTTCACCCGCCGCGAACTTCGGCCCCACCAAGGTAGCAACTTTCTTGCGTTCAACCTTTAGCCCTTCGAGTAGCAAAGTGATCATGTCGGCTTCGCGATCGAACCTCTCCTGACTCGTCTTCGTAAGTTTCGCGCCGGTAGGCATAATCCAATTTGGATGAATCGCGCTTGTTACCACTCCGATGATGTAGGCGACAAACGTGACAGATGCGATCAGCACAGTTACTCCGATCGCCTCGTTCAAAGCGTAAAACTGAGCGATGAGACCTGTCGCTTGATCTTCGGTAGGAATGAGGTAGCCAAAAATTACCCAGAGAGTCGCGAGCCAGAGGTAGCCCGCTGCCAACGGAGTCCTAAGCTCCCTGAATCCAGGCAGGATGCTCGAAAGCACGATAGAACCCCTTCGCCGCGTCACTCAGACACATGTTTAAACCTGACCACCCGGAAACAAATAGGACGTACGTCAGGTCGGTGGATGAAGCCCTGACAAGCGTATCGAGCAGATGGTGCGGGGGGCGCACCTGTCTTGATACGCCCAAGCGAGCTGAATGTCTTTAATCACCCAATCCAAGTCGCGGAAAAACCTACCTCGGCCGGTGCGGAATCGACATAGCTCGGTCGACACCCGCGGAAAACTCTGGGCGTGTTCGAGGATTCCTCACATATGGAAACGGTCACCTACTACTCAGCGCAGTGTTACGTCCTGCGACGGCGCGATCGGTTCGAACTTTTACTAATGGCAAGGATCGCTCAACTCGAGATTACCTACAGGGCGAAGGATAGATTGAGTTCTGCGGACGACTCCTCCGAGCTGGCGGTGCCTCCTCGACGTTACTGAGGATGGGACCGCGTACAAGGGATCTCGAGCTCGCAGCCGGAAAGATGGCAAGCTCTGGGCCGCCATGACGAGGCAGGCCGGGCTACTGCCGCGATCACTCCGGCCAGAACGACAGACCATATCCGGTAAACGCGCTGGTTGAGCGCCTGAGCGTTCAGCCCGGTCAACTTCCATAGCAAGACCAACTCACTGTGCAGCCCGAGAGTGATATTAACGTCATCATCCGCTCAGGCTACGAATGCGCGAGCGAGAACAAAGCCGTGTTGCTAAGCAGCACTGACTTTCTAACCGCACTGCCTGCTAGAAAATTTGCAATTGTCACGTCAGTGAAACAAAGTTCAATCAGTCGGTAGCGATATCGTGCATTTGTGGACATAGGGGAATTTCTCAGAGCTGTCTCGGCCAACTTTGTCAAAGGAGCTGCGACGAACACCAGTCCAGCTGTCAAACTCCTTAACACTGCGGACGAGGCACTCTCCTCCCACACTCCGGAGGGATTCCTGGTCAAGGGAAGCGGCGGCAAGGGAAATACGACGACGACACCCTGGGTCGCTTTTATGGACACTGACGAGACCATCGATCCTCAAACAGGGATGTACTTGGTCTACATTTTTAAGCCTACTTTGGATGAAGTTGTTCTGACCTTGAATCAGGGAGTCTCTGGTTTGAGCAAACGACTTGGAACGAAGGTCGCGAAAGACCAGCTTCTCAGCGATGCCGCTCTCATCCGAGCCGGGCTCTCGGATACTGATTTGCTCGGGCTAGAACCGGTCGTGGATTTTCGTGTATCAAGATTCCCCCAAATCGGGTATTCGGTCGCGAATATCGCAGCTCGAACCTACCGAATGGCGAATTTACCGCCCGAAGAATCACTTCGCCTGGATCTAGTACGGTTCGTATCACTCTACGGAACTGCTCTCGCCGTCAAGCGGGATTTGCTTCTTAGACAGCCAGGCGACCTGCACGTACCGAGCCCGCGTGGCTATGTGAAACCGAATGAGTGGGAGCGAGAATTTCGCCCCAAGAATCACGCTGACTACCTTCAAGTTTTTGAACAAAGAACGTATGTCAAAACTCGCAAACATGAGCTCCTAATTCGCGAGTTCGGTGAACTCAAGTCGATCAACGCACTAAATCCGTCAACAAATGTTCATCCGCGCGACATGACCCTTATCGACGGGCCCGAAGAATGGCTCGTTGAAGCGAAGGTCATACGCAATGGAGTCGTCACAGATGCCGTGCGTGGCGCGATCGGGCAACTTTTCGAGTACCGGTACTCGTTCTACAGCAACCAACCGCCTCGCATGCTGGCTCTCTTCTCGGAGCCGATCGGCAGCTACTTCATGGACCTGCTTGAATCGCTAGGAATTGCTAGCGTGTCGAGAACCATCGATGGCTGGCAATATTCGCCCTCTTGTCCCCAACCTTGGTCATCACGTCAGTAATGCTCGCCAGGTCCAGCTCGAGAATCTACGCGCTATCGTCAAATAGATAAGTTCGAAATTGATCTTTCAATCCGGCAACGGCCGCTGAGAGAGGTCTATGCGGTTAGACCTAGCCCCAATCCCAGCGTCCTGTAAATGGCGATGAGCGCTTCGGAGGCAATGCGGTATTCCGTGCGGTGATAGCGGTCGGGCTCCTCGAGTGGAACAGCAACCACAAGACCAATCTCTCGAAGGGACATCAGCTGGTGTTGGACCGCGCCGACCCCTAGCCCGAGCCGGCTCATAAGCTCGCCGCGCGTCTGCGGGCCATCGATATTCAGCGAAGCCAGAACGGCCATGCGCGTTGGCGTCGCCTGAAGTAAACGGGCGACCTCAGCGAGAGCTGGATCCATTTTCGGTTGAGGTCCTCCGCGTGACATGAATCTATTGTGCCGCTATTGACTAATGAGGATTTATCTAGAAACATAGTATGTAGCTAGATGGCTGATGAAAGGGAAAGATGGACAACCAAATATGGCTTCGAGGCAGGTTACGATCGGATCCCGTAGAGATGGACGGAACAGGTCTCGTCGTTGCGGCCTTCGTCCTTGAGAACGAGCAGAAAGCACAGGGCAAGAGGGGTCGACCGAAGAGTGAGATCGTGCCGTGGTGCGATGTAGTGTGCGAGGGCGAGTTAGCATCCAACGTCCTCAGCAGTGTGATCGAAGGAGACTATGTACTCGTCAGGGGAGAACTGCGCGTGCATCGATTGCATCCTGTCGATGATGCACGCGACTCTGTGATGATGTCGGTCCGCGCGGAAAGCATCGGGCTCGACTTACACACCGGAGTTACGAAACCTCTGCACATGCACCGGAACTGAAACACTCAAAAACATCCTGCGCCAAGACGAACTATTTAATCGGAGAGGGTGAGAACAATTCCTCTGAGGCCGGTTTGCTCACGATACCTGCGAAATATCCCGATCCAACTTAGCAATAAGCCGTTTTAGTTCAGCATGAAATCTCACAGACAGCTCTTGATTATTCAGTGCGTCAAACGATGTTCTTGGGAAAAGTTCGGATAAAAAGTTGCGCTTCGCATCGTCTGAAAAGCGGTCGAAATTCGGCACATAGGATGGAGACGAAGGCGACGGCTTCGTAATGTGCCAGTACGCACGAGTGAAGGTTTTAGCCGCCCAGTCATCAGGAAGCCCGAACCTCTTTCGCATTCCAACAACAAACGCATCTAGACGGCCCAGAAGTGTGATGTCGTCGAGCTGCGAGAAGTAATGCAGCCATCCTCGAGGCACGTTCTCGTAGACACACCCACTAATGACCAAATCCAGTCGTCGTCTCAGCGCCCTCGCAGATCTCTCTTTCCAATCCGGGTCTGATTTTGTCGCCATGTGATACTTGTACGCAGTAAATAGTTGAACGATGGTGGACTCAAGTTTCTGAACGCTCGACTTCCGGACACTCAAGCACTGAGGGGTGAACCGATACCCTAAATACTCGAAGTCATTCGAAGTCTCACCGACCTGGGTTTTGGACCCCTCCCCCAGCGGATGAATGGTAAGTCCCACACGCTTGCAGGCGGAATCTACCTCGTCCAGGAGCCGAGTCTGATCGAGGTGGTTGCAGAGAATTAGGATGTCATCGACGTAGCGACAGTAGAAAAGGTCAACACGACCGCTGAAATCTGAATCCATTTCTAGCATGGAAATTTCAGCGAGAATGTTGGAGATCGATAGTCCTTGCGGCACTCCCACTAATGTCGAGTAATTCGGTCGTCTTTCCCTGAACGTGACTGTCGGAGTTGAGATCGCCCTCATCAGCAGCGCAAGAATTTCCGGCTTTCTAATTTTCGGTTTCATGGCTTTTCGAATTGACCTGTGCGATATGGACGGATAAAAGTTACGCACATCGATTCGAATGAATGAATCCCATCGCCCAGAAGCGATCGCTGCTTTGAGGGATTGAATGCGCACCTGGGCAGGCGGGGTCCGGGCCGCTGGAAATAGGTCCAATAGAAGTGCCGCGAGAGACTTCAGAACGATTCGATCGCGTGCAGTCGGAACTGACACGATTCTGGGCAGCGAATGGGCCCCTTTTGAAATAGCAATTTGTCGATACGAAGTGAACATGTAGGTCCCTGCCCGCATTTTCACCTGGATCAGCTGCACCGTTCTCGCCCAGTCGACCTCGATACTCGGTCCAGACACACCATCCCTACCCACCGCAGTGTTGTTCATCACGTGCGACCGGTAGACGTTATGTAGTTCACGTTTTGATGTGACCGCACGAAATTTGCGCGAGGCTGTCAACTTCCAGCCCCCGAGAAGAACCACGAGACGATCGGGGCTAAAACAGCTAACGGAATTATGAGGGCGACATAGGGTAGCGCCGTCAATAAATGTGCTCGCCTTAGAACCCAAATGCTTACGTCGCTCCCCGGATCCGCGCGTTTGTGGTCCGCCGAAGTATGGTTTTCCGAATCATCGAGCAGCGACTCGTACCTGTCTGAGAGGCGATCAACTAAGTCTGGCGATTGCACGGAGTTGGCCAACAGATTTTCTGCCTCAACTGAGAGTCGCTGTAGTGCTCGATAGTTCATGAACATGTCGCGACTACGGCCACCGTAATTTAAGCTCGTGACCACTAACGATGCAACTAGCGCGAGGACAGAGACGCAAACTAAGACCGTCGGCCCTGCCTTGCCATACATACCGTCGTCCGTAAGGAGGGCAATCGATGAAAACGTGGTCGCAACCGCCAAAGACAAGAGGCTGGTGTTCCAAGCTCGGCCACGAGCCTGGAGCCGTAAAGAAGCCATTAGTCGAGCCCTGTAGGACTTGTAAGACCTGGTGGCTACGTTGCTTAGTTGTTCCATTGACGACCCCCGACGATTGGTGGCTCGGCCGCTCGTTGCCGAAGCAACGGTCGTGCAAATCAATCAACGCCCGCAAATGCCGAGCTTCACCATGAGGTGAACGACAGAGTCGTCTTCTTTCAGTTGCGCCCAATATGAATTGAGCGAGCAGCCGAGCCATCACGAATGTACCTTGAGCCACCGGTATCAGAACACACTTATTCAGTAAGTAGTTGACCGTTCGATGCAGCCAACTCCAGAAGAAGGGGCAGAGGTCGAGACACGCTCGGCGGTTGTCCGCTAGTGCCTGATGATTCTAAGGTGGTCCGAAGCGAGGAGTATTACATCTGTCTTGGTTTGTTCCTCGGAAGAAGGACTGCCGCACCATACTCTTCTAACTAGCTTTGCCACGCAAAGATCGCGAGATTTGACTCGAAGGGGATTGGTCGCGATAAGTATGAGTACGCTTTCGGCCCCGCGGCAAGGCGAGCTAAGAAGACGGAAGCGGGTTCCGAACCATCACTGGCTGAGAGCCGTGAGCCACGGGATTCATCCGCCCCGGTGGTATCGCGTCTCGCCACAGCACGCCTGTCCGCTATCGTCGAGATTGCGACGACGCGACCAGGGGGAAGCATGGATTTCGAAGAACGACTTGCTGCATTAGCGGCGAAGGTCAAGAACCAACGAGCAGTGATTCAGACTGAAGAAGCGACGAAGAACGCATTCATCATGCCGTTCATCTCGACAATTCTGGGGTATGACGTCTTTAACCCGCTTGAGGTGGTGCCTGAATTCACGGCTGACGTTGGAGTGAAGCGCGGCGAGAAGATCGACTACGCCATAATGCGAGATGGTGAGGTTCAGATTCTCATCGAGTGCAAGAGCTCCACCTCAGCTCTCAGCCTGGAACACGCGTCACAACTCTTCCGGTACTTCGCGGTCACGAATGCGCGGATCGCCGTGTTGACGAACGGCGCGGTCTACAACTTCTATACGGATCTTGACGCGCCGAACAGAATGGATGAGAAGCCGTTCTTGGTGTTGGACCTGGCTGACATCGACGAGACACTGATCCCAGAACTCCTGAAATTGACGAAGGAGGTTTTTGACCTTGATTCGATCATCAGCGCTGCGGAAGAACTCAAGTACGTTGGCGCTCTCAAGCGAGAGATTGCCGCTCAGTTCCGGGAGCCATCGGCCGACTGGGTGAAATTCTTCACTACGCGAGTGTACGAGGGCGCCTTCACGCAGAAGGTCAGAGAACAGTTCTCGTCACTGGTTACGAAAGCTGCAAAGCAGTACCTCAATGAACAAGTCAACGACCGGTTGAAGACCGCTCTCGGAGCAGCAGCCGCCGTACCCGCTCCCCTCTCCGCAGGCTCCGCAGAATCGATCACGAGCCAGCCGGTCGCCGAAGCTGACCTCGACCGGGACACGGAGATTGAAACCACTCCCGAAGAGCTCGAGGGTTACCAAATCGTCAAGGCGATCGCCTGCGGCGATGTGAAGCCGCAGCGAGTCACGTACCGCGATGCGAAATCTTACTTTGCTGTGTTGCTGGACGATAACAACCGTAGGCCGGTCGCTCGGCTCTGGTTCAACGGCAAGAAGCAGAAGTACCTAGGCACCTTCGATGATGCCAAGGTTGAAACCAAGCACGCTATCGAAACTCTCGACGACATCTACGAGCACGCCGACATCATCCGGGCGACCGTTCGCAGCTACGCCTAATTAGGAAGCCTTACCGGGGTAGGCCGCGAGTGCCTCTCGGACGATTTCGCTGAGCTTGCGGTGTTCCAAATCTGCGCGCTGAACTAGTGCCTGGTCGAGCCCTACCGGAAGCCGCACTTGACGCACCGGCGACTTTCCGCTGCCTGAAACACCACGGAGGTTCGGGCGACCAAGGGCTCTATCGACGGCCTCCGTGGAACCGAGCGCGGCTTCGAGCAGGGCCCGTCCGGAGTCCCGGCCATTCCCACGCACGTCGACAGCGTCGGCTGCGATGCTATCTAGGCTCTCTGTCCTCACCGCGACCGGGGTCCGCTTCGACTGGGTCAGCTTCTTCGGGATCCCCCTCATCCCGAACACTGCCGTCGCGCGCTTCCCCGGTGGCGTCTGGCAGGGCCGCACCATCCACCTCCACCCCCTCGACATCATCGCCATGGGGACCTGTCGCTCGCCGAGTGTCTGGCTCGAGGTAGAGACGAACTGGCTCCGCTCCGAGGCGAACCGCAAGTTCTATGCCGCGATCGACGCGCTCGCCGACGCCGGGACACCAGATCGAGCCCGTATCGTCGACGCCCGCCTCGACGACCTGTTCGCTCGACGTCGGTTGGCAGCGCGTTACCACGCCTACCCCCGACGCATCATGGTTGGTGGTGCACGATGACGAAGCGCTACGGCCTCGACCACGAGTTCACCTTCATCGAGTCGCTCGCGTCTCGCCTGCACCTGGCGGGTCTGTTCATGAGCCCCGCGCAGCTGCTCGTTGGCCTGCAGCAGCTCGAGGAGCACGGTATCGAGGCTTCTGACGCTGAGACCAGTCTCCGCAGCTTCATCGAACACCTGTATCCGCAGGAGATCATCGCGGATGTGCACGCCGAGTTCTCTGGCTGGTTCGAAGTCAGCGGCTACCTCTGCGCTGCGACAGCGTCGATGACGTGGGAGGAGCGCCACCGGTGGTTCGCGGAACGGTTCGGATCCGACGCCGTCCGCGCTACCAGCGTCTTCGCGGAGGTCGGTCGATGAGTGCCTGCGCCGACCACGGGCACCGGAGCACGACGTGCACGAAGGGGGGCGAATCGTGAACCGCGACGTCACTGTGTCGATTACCGTGCCGTTGCACTCGTTTCAGGCCCTGTCGAAGATCGCCGAGAAGGCGGCACCCAGTCGCACAAGCTGATCGAGCTGCTGGTCGACGTCGGACTGGCCCCGAAGGAACGACCGAAGCCATCTCGACTGGAGATCTACGAGGAACGCTCCATTGGGATCGCTCGCCTGCACGAAGAGGGGATGAACGATGCGGACATCGCCGGCGCCCTCGAACTGCCAGTCAGCAGCGTGTGGAAGATCCGTGTGCGGCTCGGCCTGGCACCGAACGCATCTCGCGGCCGCCCGAAGACGAAATAGAAGTATGAGCCTTAAGGTCTCGTGACTACCTGCATCAGGGCTCTTCGAGTTCGCCTACTCCGTGCCCCGCCAGCTTGCCCACTGTCGAGGTAATAATCTGGAGGGCCTCGGAGCCGGACAGGTGACCTTCGGAAACTTCGGCGGCCAGAACGAACAACTGAACAGAGCTCAAAAGGGCGTGCCCGCGGCTCTCACTCATCTGCAGCATCTGGCTCGGAAAGGTTTCGGCACGCTCCGACGGGGACTTCTGTCTAAAAGCGTTGACGATCAACACTGGTTTGATCTGGCTGTATGGGGTGCCCGACGACACGTCTTCCATCACCCATTTCTCAAGCTGCGCGGCGTTCTCTTCTTTTGCGCTCTTGGTAACGCCCTTGACTTCAACCACGATGATGCGCTCTTCGAATGAGAATCGAAGGTCGGCCCTATTCTCTGGTGCGGGCAGTCTCTGCGCTCCGAATCTTTCGAGCACCTCCGCGCACTTCTCCGCGAGGGCGTCACCCGTTCCGTAGAGCAAGATTTTGTCGGAGTCCAACCTGGCTTGTTGTGTGTTCAGTTCCATCACCAACGTTTGCGCCACCTCGAGTTGCGCAGCAGCCAGCCCGAGATCGATGGTCAGATTCCGTTCTGAACTCGTGGTGATGCCCGAGGTCCACGCTGGCGCTGGTTCGACCTCGGCCTGGGGCAGCACGGCATCGATGAGTGATGACCAGAAGGTGTGACGCGCGTCCGAGTCGACAATCGGGTCTTGAAGGTCGAGTTCGCCCGAAGCAGAGCCGACAGGAAAATCCAGTTCGATGTCGGGCAGCATGATCAAGCTGCCGCCCGTCACCCACTGAAACTCAGCAGCCACCGGCTGATCTGTGTTACCTGCGGTCGCAATCACGACCCCTTCGCTGGCAATTTCGGTGAGAACAGCGGAATAACGCACGCGGTTCCCTTGATCGCGGAGGAAAGTTGATAGGCGCGATTGCCCGCGAACTACAACTCGCCTTCCACCGGACGCCTTCAGTCCGCCGAAATGCTGGGGGAACGAATCCCATCCGCTGAGGTCGTCATCTGGCGTGTAGTACCCCTGCGTACTCACCGGTGTGCGATATTCCGGACGAGCGAAAGCGACTACCACACCGCCGTGTTCCAAGAACGTGTCGAATTCGTCGCGACGCCTTGCCATAGCCTCCACGATCGCAGCGTCGTCTCGACCCTGCGACCCCGCATGCATGGTGAACCTGTTCGGGTCCCAGATCACAACGTCGAAGTCATGAGTTGAAACCGGGTCGATGAAGTCGATTGCGGTGAACTCCGGCATGGAGGTATTCACCCCGATGGTCAACACCCGAATGTTACGCATAGTTCTCCTAACCCGAGTCCGCGCTCACGGCGAATCTTTCGAACCTTCAACTTCGTGACCGGCCCCCTGACTTCAGCCGGTCTAGATGCCTTGATGGCGCAATATTCCGTGAGTCCCAGAGTGTCAGCGATCTAACTCGATGTGTCGCCCGACGCGCGGGCATCTCCGGGGGCAACAGCCTCGCCTGCTGGTAACTACTCGACCAGCCGTGCCACGCCGGCACTCTCCTCGCGCTCGCAAACCTGCTGAGCTCGGAGCCGGATGCGACCCGCGGGCGGCCGGAGAGCATAGTCGAGTCGTCCGACTAGGCATCAAGAGACAGGTCGAGTCACCTGGATCGTCTGATTCGTTTGATCGACGAGATCGTCGAGTACTTCATCGCCTTTCGCGCGCCAGACTCGAAGATTAGTGATGAGATTCATCGCCCAGGTGTGCAGCGGCGACATCGCTTGGGCCGTCTGGGAGGCCCACAATTCGCTTCGTGGCACAGTCCTTGCTGCGTGCATGGAGTCTCGAACGCATTGCAGGCCGTAGGTGCGTTCCGCGTCGAGCCAGTTGCCGATCAGCTCCGAGTCTTTGCCGGCGCGGTCGATGAAGGTGATCATCCGGAGCCGTAGCGTTTCGAAATAGGGCCAGATCTCCATACTGAGTACATTGATGCTCACCAGCGGAGAGATAGCCGCTATCAGGTCATGATGGGCAGCGTCCTTCACAGTCAGGGTGGATGCTCGGGCGAGATCGTTTGCTTGCTCGAAGGCAGCGGCTACGCGTATGGATGATGCTGCCGAACTCTCGGCGGCTTCCAGGGCACGGCGTTCTGCGTCGATCGCGCGCCCTTCGGCGGCCTCCGCATTTTTCCTGGCCGATACCGCCAGCTTGGCTTGCACCCACGCTGATGTCGCTGCGATGCCGGTAATCGTCAGCGCCCCGATGGAGACGATCAGCACGGCGAGATCCATGTGGCCTACGCCCTAACTGTTGTTCCAGATCTGCGTGCCGCGCTGCCTCGCCACGTCGACGAAGATCGCGTCCCGGGTCTCTTGCTCCCGCCCGCGAAGGTCAGACAGCCGCAGGTAATTGTTCCGGAAATCATGATTAGCGGAGAGGTTGTCGCTGTTCCGGCTTACATTTCCGTCGTCGTCCTGCGCGAACCAACTGGGCTGACCGTCCTCCGGGCCCATATCGAACCCGAACTCTCTCAGCACCTGAGCGAGATCCTTATTTGTTCGCTCAAGCGCACCTGCGATCGCATACGCCAGCTGCGACGGGAACGTCGTCCGCCGCGTCGGCATCCTCTCGAGTGCGCCACGGATAGCCCCCTGCGCAGCTGACGCTCTCGCGGAACCAAACGAGGCGAGGTGGGACTTGAAGCCCTGCTGGATCTCCGCAGACCGAGTGGCGAACAGGTCAGGCTGGGCCACGATGTGGGCGTATCCCTGACTCAGAATCCACGACTGCCAAGCTCCGATTTCGGCTGCAGCCAGACTCGAAATGAACTCCGCCAATTCGAGCTTGGCTTTCCGCACACGCTCATCAGCAACCAACAGATCTGTCTCAGATGCCACGACAACTCCCCCAAACCATCACCAAAGCCCAACCGCGCTCGCGGCAGGCCGTCCTACTCTTGACGAGGACGGCCGCGCGGTGCTGCGGGCCGTGACGCCTTGATCGCGCCGTGCTCAGTCATGCTCAGCGTGTCACCGATCTGACGCCAGGTCGCGCCCGACTCGCGGGCGTCTGCGATCAGAGATGCTCGCCGCGCCGGCATGGCCGCCGTGCGGTCATTGAACGCCCTGAGCGAGGTCATGCCGGCCTCAGCGCACAGCCTGACCTGAGCGAAGTACCTCGCCGAGGACATCGACGCAAACGCGCCGGCCTACACTCCGCAGCCTCGGCGTTGACGCCGAGGAGCGCATGAGTTGCGCTCCCTCAGAATGCCGGTAACGTGGGGCTCGCTTAGGACAAGTGTGTCCGGACACCAAGGCTCTCCAAACCGGAGGGCCTTTTTTTCGTGCCCAGCGATGAGAGCCCCGATGTGATCAGCGACGACGACATCGACTTGCTCGCATTCGAAGAGCCAGTACCCTCACTCCGGCGGCACGAAGTCAGAACAGGTGCGCAACCGCTTCGGCATCTCCCCCACCAGGTACTACATGCGACTCAATCGCATCCTCTCCGAATTAGAAGTACATGACCTCGCCCCAGCACTGGCTCGCAGCCTGATCGAGAGACAAGACCGCCGGCTTAAGCAGCGCCACGACAGGCCGCTCCCCGCGGACACCTAAGCTCATAGCCAGCATGCGAGTGTGCGGCGAACCATCGTGCCCCATCCTCTACCCCAAGACCGACGGAACACGCTGCCCCACACACCGCCGCACCACAGAGCGAGCAAGAGGCAGCCGGCAACAGCAGCGAGCACGATCAACTTCGAAGGCAGTGGACACCACGCGCGGCCACCGGCCGCATCGCATGTGCCAAGTGCCAGCAGCCCACCGCCCGCGGCGCCTCTGGGACCTCGGCCACACCGACGACAGACGAGCTTGGACAGGCCCAGAGCCTGCCCGCTGCAACCGCAGCGCTGTCGGGAGTTCGATCGCACCGGTGAGGCACCTCTTGCCGCGCTCCGAAACCCCTCAGGGGTGGGGGTGGACCCCCTCGAACTGGCTGCCCCGGTACCGCGCTCTTGCCCTACGGGCGATGATGGCTGACGGGCTCAGTCAGGCGGAAGCTGCAAGCTTGCTTGGCATCAGCGAGTCCGCTGCAAGTCGGCAGATGAACGGGCTGAGCGACATCAGCACGATTCTTCCCGAGATCGTCATGGACGCGGCTGCCCCGATCCTTTTGCAGCTTGTCGTCGACCGAGGCTATACGCGACTCGCGGTGTTCGGGTCGGTGGCGCGTCGGGACGCTCGAGCGGATTCCGACATCGATCTGCTGGTCGAAGCTTCGTCGGGCTCTTCGATCGGCGATCTGCTGGCGCTTCGTGATCTGTTCGGCCAGATCGGAGGGAGACCTGTCGACCTCATCACTTTTGCCGGTCTCAAGCCAGAGCTCGACGATGACATTCGACACGAAGCACTACCGCTTTGACATGAGGAATGTTCAGGAGTAAGCCTGAGGGAGGTGCTTCACTCTCAGGCACCGTGAGTATCGAACGAAGGAGCACACAATGCTTTTCGAGAAGTCTCGAACAGGTCGCAGAACAAGAACAGCGGGGGCCGCAGTTGCAATTCTGGTTGCCGGGATCGCAACCTTCGCGCCTACGGTCGCTTACGCTTCCGTGTACTCAGGGACGGTGACGTCTGACTCGTCGGAGATCCAGGTTGTGCAGGAGAAGCTCGCCGCTCATGGCGCAAGCGAAGCGCAACAGGAGTCGCTTCTCACCAAACTCGCGAACGGAGTGGCTTGGGATGCTCAGACGGGGGCGTCACCGACATCGACGATCTCGTCTTTGGTGGATGGCTACACGACGACGACCAAGTTGTTCAGCGACGGCTCGTATGTCGAGAGCAGAGCGCAACTGCCGAAACCGTTCGCGATATCCGCCATTGAAGCGAGTGGGCCCGCCGACTCGGTGGACTCCTGCACCCTTGGCTCTGGCGTCGGCAGCTTTCCGTTCTCGGGATGCCATATCGCGACAGACCAAGCATTCTTCACGATCGACTTCTTTATCGACGGGCAGACCAGCCAGATCAATCAGACCGCCGTCACTCGAGCGTATGGACTGCAATACACGATGGCGGGCGGCTCGGTCGACAGTTCAGATCTTGTCATCGCCAAGTCCGGTGGATCTGAGTCATTGGCAATCGGCACCCTCTACGCGACGATGTACGGAGGCGGATACTCGCAGACGCTGACCCTGACGGCTCATGTGACGTCGACGATCACGGACACTTCGCCCTGACGCGGGATATGTGCCGCGGCGAGCGGTTTGGTCAGATGCACGAGTGAAATGGATGTCAGGGCCTCCTTGAACGGGAGGCCCTGATTCCCGTAAGGAGCACCAATGCTAGGCAATCTTCAGGGCTACCACGTGTTGATCCTGCTGGCGGTTGTAGTCGTCGTGATCGCTATCGTAATTATTGTCGTCCTATCGGTTCGTCGGAGAAGTGCAGGGCACCGTGGTGCGCTGCCCGATGATCCTGCCAGGCGGATTGAGCAGCTCATGCGGCTTCGAGATCAGGGTTTGGTGAGCGAGGAGGAGTTCGAGGCCAAACGCCTTGAGATTCTGCGTCAGATGTAGGTCGAACGGGCTGCCCTGGCCCCGAGCATCCAGAGCCTGAAATTCAGCGCGCCTCAGCCTAGACGAATCAGCCGGCCCCTACCCAGCGGCCGGGATGTACTGCGACAGGTACGCGCGCAGCGCGGGGTCGCTCACGTAGACGTAGGTGCCTTTGATTCCGCGGGTGAGGAGCACGGCGTAGATGTTGCTGATGAAGCGGAGGAGGTTGTCGTCGGCGTAGGTTTTGCCGAGGCGGGGGTTGTTCTCCTTGCCCTTGGTGTCGAAGTAGGAGTCGCGGTTGACGATGAGGGTTCCGCGGGTGGGGTCGTAGCCGAGGTCAGGGCCGATGATGACTCCGGCGTAGTTGAGGTCGTAGCCCTGCACGGTGTGGATCGATCCGACCTCTTCGAGGGCGTTGGGTGAGGCGATCCAATCGGTCTGGGTGCTGTTCCAGCGCAGGCGGATGCCGTCGATCTCGATGTCGAAGGCGGCCTTGTCCTTCTTGGTCTTCCACGGCCACGCGTAGCCGGCGACGAGGCGCGAGAGGCCGGCCTCGGCATCCCGGGCCCTGATCTGCTGCTGCATCTCGGCGAGGCTGTCGAACAGGCGGAAGTCGTAGCCGTCGAACGTCTGGGGAGGGCTCGGCGGGGCGAGCGGGTGGTCGGTGGATGCTCCGAGGAGCTGTCGCACGTAGCCGACGTAGTCCGCGCCGGCGTTCACGCGCAGCTGGGAGACGAGCGGGTAGAGCCGGTCGTGCTGGCGGGCGCCTTCGACGAGGTCGTCGAGAACGTGCGTCGGCAGGTCGGCGGGGCGCACGCTCTGGGCCGCATCCAGAAACAGGATCTGGTGGGTGCTCTTGGCGCGGATCCAGTCGAGCTGGGTCTTCGACGTGTCGTCGTGGCCGAAGAGCTTCTCGGTGATGGTGCGGAACTTCGTGTTCTGCGCAGCAGACGCCTGGTTGGCGCGCTGGTTGAGGCGGTGCGATTCGTCGACGAGCAGAAGGTCGAAGTGCTCGTCGCTCTCCCCCGCCTCGAAAGCGGTCATCACCATGTCCGCGCGGAGCCCGGGCGTCTTACGGAAGACCTTCTGGATCGACTTGCGGAGCGACTGCTGGGGAACGACGAGGCCGATCCTGAGCCCGTCGAGCAGTTGCGGGTAGCCGCCGGCGAAGAACTCGGCGAACATTGTGTCGCGGTCGAAGTCCTCCGCGGGAGGCGCGGCCTGGATGTCGACGAGCATCTTCATGAGGTAGATCGCGACGACCGTCTTGCCGGTGCCCGGCTCACCCTGCACGACCGTGGTGCTGGTGGCGTGGCCGGTGCCGGCAGCGTGGGTCTCGAGGTCTTCGAAGAGGCCCTCGAGGATCCCTTCGACGGCGATGGCCTGGTCGTGGGTGAGCGCCTTGAACGGGGACAGCTTGAAGAGGTCGCTGTTCTCGATCTCGGGGATGGAGCGGGTGAAGACGCCATCGTCCTTGAGGCGGTCGAAGACCTGCTCGAAGGTCTCCTGGTAGCGGTCGCGGTCGTAGTAGGCCGACTCGGTGATGCCGTCGTTGCGGTTGAGCACGCTGTACGCGCCGTCGCCGGCGAGCATCCTGATCAGGAACGATTCGAGGTCGAGGCAGACCGACTTGTTGAAGGTCTCGTCGACGATGACGCGGACGGTTGTAAGGTGGGCGCGGTCTGGGTTACTGAGGTGCTGGTTGATTCTGGATGTCGCGTTGAGCGATTCGCCGACGTAGACGTTGCGCAGGCGGGGGTTGCTCGCCGCGTCGTCGAGGACGTAGACCACCGGCCAGTTGCTGTTGCGCTCACTGAGCGGGGTCCACGCCGCCAACCCGCCCTTGGTGAAGTCGAAGCTGGTGAGGTCAAAGGGCGTCATACCTGGCGCTGCTCCCCCGGGCCTTGTCGACCGGGTATTTCTGGCGGGTGATCTCCAGCTTGTCTCGCACGAGCTGCGCGGGGTCTGCACCGATGCGGTCGGCGAGCAACAGGCAGTAGGTCAGCACGTCGGCGAGTTCTTCGCGCACCCGGTCGGGCGCAGCATCCGGAGCCCACTGGAAGCACTCGAGCAGCTCGCCGGCCTCGATCGCGATGCTCTTGGCGAGGTTCTCCGGTGTGTGGAACTGGGCCCAGTCGCGCTCGGCGACGAAGGCGGCGAGTTCGTCGCGCAGCGGCTGGTCAACCATTTCGTCAGGCTAGCAGGGTCGTTGGCTGAGATCAGACGACCCGCGTTGGCAGCCCAACCTGTATGATGAGTACTAATCATGTTACGTCGCTCTCACCGTTGCCCGCTGATCCTTTGGGTGCTGGGTGGCATAGCGATCGGTGCGATCGCGCGAGGCTTCTTCCCCCCGTTCACACTCGACGACCCGTTCTGGCGTCAATTCTGGAGCGGACCGCCTGCCGCCGGAATCTTCGCGCTTCTCGGTGCGGGTGTCGCCTTCGCTGCGGCCCGCGTCGGTGCGCGAACTGCGCGACGTAGTGCTGAGCGACAAGAGTGGTGGGATCGAGCCGAATGGGCTCTGAACCTCGCACGTTCGCGAGTGGGCTCCGACCGCGACCTCGGGCTCCGAACGCTTGCAGTGCTGCAGAGCGACGCAACCGCGACCGAATTACAGATGATTGTCGCCGTGACAGAGTCCGTCGTCGGTGGGGACGATCTTCCAGATGTGGACATTCCGTCACCACTCGCCCAGAATTGACCTAGGAGGTACCGATCGTGAGTGAGTCCAAGCGCCCCAGCGTGTTAGCGGGGCTGATCGCCGAAGGCAAGGCCGATCCCATCACTGCTGAAGAGCGCGCCATCGTTGCCGAGATCAGGGCGTACTACGAGAAGAAGTTCGGGCGCCGTGCCGACGGCGGCTCAGCCGACCGGGGCATTCCCAAGTCAGCCTGACTGCTCGTCTCAGTCGACCCGAACACCAAGAGCCGGGCCGGCTGCGAGCCCTCCTCGGCTGAAACTTGCGCTCATCGCCCATTCGAGCAGAGGCATTCGAACCGAGAGAACGACGGAGGGAAGCGAGCCGTTCTCGAGCTCGCTTCCCTCCGTTCTGAGTGCGGTTATGGGTACTGCGGGGGCGACCTGGTCCACGGGTCGACCGTCGAGGCACGCACCACGCCTTTCGGGCCCCCGGGAGCTGCTGAGCGGTGACGCGGGTGGTCCGGGCGATCTGTGGTGCAGCCGGTTTTCACTACTGAGGGCCAGTTCTCGCGGATGATCATCCAGAAGGCGAGGTCGACGAGTTCCTGATCGCCGGAGACGATTTCTGCGAACCGCTCATCGACCGACTCTTTCGACACGGAATCGGCTGTATACACGCGCACAACACCTCCCATCCTGCGCGTGGGGGGCCGGAGGTGGGAGACTCCACCCCCGGCCGTCCGTCAGACGGAGATCGTCTTCTGTTCGGCGGCCCTGTCAGGTGTGCCGACCTGGATCTTGCGGGGTTTCGCTTTCTCGCTGACCGGGATGATCACCGACAGCACCCCATTGTCGTAGGTTGCCGAGATGCTCTCCGATGCGACGCCCTCGCCGAGACTGAACTGGCGGAGGTAGGTGCCGTTGGGTCGCTCCTGCACCAGCCACTTCGCGCCCTCCTGGGTCGCGGCGGTGCGCTGGGCGCGAATGGTGAGCAGCTGACCGTCCACATCCACGTCGACGGAGCCCGGGTCGATGCCGGGGAGGTCGGCGTTCAGAATGTACCGGTCGCCGTCTCGATAGAGATCGACGGGCATGAACTTCGGCCCCGGGCGGAACTGGAGCAGGTTGCCGGTGAGGCGGTCCAGTTCGCTGAAAGGATCAAAAGACATTGCCATAATGAGGATTCCCCTTCCACGTGTGTGAGTCGGTGTGACTCAATTTCTGCAGAAAATGCTAGCACTCGATCCCTGAGAGTGCCAACAACTTTTCGGCAGAAATTTGGCGGCGTGCCACCGACCGCGCCAACCTCAGTCGTCTTCCGTCGGCTCCGACGCTGCGGGCTCCCGCGCCTCGGGGTCCGGCGCCGCGGCCGCCTCGCGCTCGAAGAGCCGCGCCAGCAGGAACGCCGCCGCAACGACGAGGTACAGCACGAGGGCCGCGAGGGGCGAGAAGATCGCCACGACGACGCTTACCACCGCGACGATGAGGGTGCCGGCCGAGTACAACGCGTGCCGCCGCATCCACGCGACATCCGTGGCGGTGTTCAGCAGCTCCGGATGCCGTGCCAAGTAGAGGTCGAGAGCGACCCACGGCAGGCTGATCACCGCGGCCACGACGGCGAAGACGACCATGGCGGCGAACTGGGCGTCGTGGTCGCCCTCGGTCAGGGCGTCGGAGATGAGCGCGGTGGGCCAGGGCACGAGGGAGGCACCGAGCAGCAGGCCGAGGTTCAGAACCAGCAGAACAGGGGTGGTCCGGGAGACCCGCGCCAGCTCCTCGTTGTGGTTCAGCCAGATGATGCCGATCGTGAAGAAGGCGGCGAGGTAGGCGAGGTAGGTGGGCCAGTGGTCGAGCAACTGCTCGGGCGACTGGGCACCGCTCGGCAGAAGGTCCAGCACGAGCAGCGTCATGACGATCGCGAGCACCGCGTCGCTGAACGCCTCGAGCCGGCCGATTCCGTTGCGCTTCGTCAGGATCCCCATGCCACGAATCTAGCCATGATGCGGTGAGACGGGTAAAGATCATCCGGATCCCGCGGTGAGCAGGAAAGGATCAAAACTCACGGCTTCGCGAGAATGGCTGCGCCGAGACATCCTCGTCGCTGAGATCTGGCGGCGGACCGGGTGAGAGGCGGGGGCGGGCAGGTGCGCCGGTTCGGCGGCGCGCTCTCGTATATTGGGAGCAATGAGCGAGAAACAGATATTCACGTCGGGCGAGCGATCCTTCGCATTTGCGGTTGAAGGGACGGGCCCTGCGCTCGTGCTCGTGGCCGACCGGGGATCCGACCTCGATGGCCTCGGGACGATCTCCCACCTTGTCTCCGCAGCAGACTTTCGCGTGGTGCGCATCGAGACCGACACGGCACAGGATGTCGTCGACGTGCTCGACGGTCTCGACATCGAACATGCGTGGATCGGTGGCCACGGCAGCGGCGGAGTGGTTGCACGTACCGTTGCCATCGAGAACCACGATCGCGTGAACGGCGTGCTGCTGCTGGGCGTGGATGACGGGGCGCCTGCGCTGGCCGAGGGCATTCCGGTGCTTGTTGTGCAGGCGACCGACGATGACGTCACTCCCCCGGCCAACGGCACGGCTCTGCGCGACTCCGCCCCGGGGCTTGTGAGTGTCGTCGAGATCGAAGGCGGGGGTCACCGGTTCCCCGAGACGCGCGCTGGGGAGACCGCCTGGGCGATTGAGGACTACCTCGACTGGGACTGAGCCGCCCTCGCTAGGCTCGAACCATGTCAGACGGATTCGACGCCGCACAGCTCGCCGATCATCCGACCGGCCGTGAAACGGTTGCGGCGGCGCGCGCGATCGCGACCATCGCCCACCACGATCAGGTCGACAAGCTCGGGGCCGCCTACATCGAGCATCCGGGGCGCGTTGCTGCGCAGCTCAGCGATCCCACCGAGGTCGCTGCGGCGTGGTTGCACGACGTCATCGAAGACACGGAGATCACGGCCGAGAACCTGCTCGCTGCGGGGATCCCTGCTGCCGTCGTCGAGGCGGTCGTACTGCTGACGCGCACGGACGACGTTTCGCCTGCCGACTACTACGCGGCCATCCGCAGGAATCCAACGGCGCTGGCGGTGAAGCTCGCCGACATCAACGACAACACCGCGCCCTGGCGGGTCGAACAGCTTGACCCGGAGACGCAGAGTCGGCTGGCGGCCAAGTACGCCAGGGCGCGGGCGCTTCTGACCGACCAATCAGGGGCGGGTGGGCACGCTCTCGCCGAACCCGGTCGCGCCGGATAGCGTGGACGCATGACGCTGAAGTTCGAAGAGATCGTCGTGGACTGCCACGACTTCCGCACGATCGGCCACTGGTGGGAAGCCGCCCTGGGGTGGGTGGTGGTCGACGAAGACGAGGGGTCGCTGGAGCTTCAGAATACAGACGGGTCCAATCCGACGCTGCTGTTCCTGAACTCGCCCGACGAGAAGGTCGGCAAGAACCGGCTGCACTTCGACTTCGTGCCCGACGACCAGGCCGCGGAGGTCGAGCGGCTGCTGGCGATGGGCGCCCAGCGCGTCGACATCGGCCAGGGCGAGACGCCGTGGGTGATCCTGGCAGACCCCGAGGGCAACGAGTTCTGCGTGCTCTCAGCGCGCAGCTGAGCGCGCGGTACCCAGCGCGCGCTCAGCTACACGACGAGCATCGCGACCATGCCGGCAACCGACGCGGCCATGCAGGTGACCTCGACGAGCGCGAGCCGGGCTCGTCGACCTCGCGGTGGTAGCAGGGCTCGCGCGAGCACAACCGAGTACACGACGAAGACGGCGGAGCCGGCGATCGCGAACGGGGCGAGAAGAGAGCCGTGCGGGGAAGATCCGAGGGCCCCGCCGTGCATTCCGACCATCCCAAGCTCGCCGACAGGGGAACCGGGCGACGACCCAGAACCCATGAGCACCACCAACCCGGCCATGACGATGAGACCGATGCTGGAGTGCAGGGTCATCGCACGATGGTGAGCGATGGATGTCGCGGAGGGGCGGCCCCGACCGATCACGTTCCGCGCGGCGGGGCGGAGCGCGGCGGCCGAGGCGATTGCGAGGAGCACGAGCACCGTGGCCCAGGCGAGCGGTGGGAGGCCGAGCATCCTCGTCGTCTGGTCGAACATCGCGAGGAGCATGACGGCGGCCGAGATCGCGGCGAGCACGCGGCCCGAGCGTCCTGGCCAGGCAGTGCAGCACGCACCGACCGTGGCCGGCACGAGGGCGCCGAACTGCAGGATCTCAGCCACCGTCGGGACTCAGGCGCCGTGCGGGGCGTGGCCGGCGTGACCGCCCTCGAGCAGCTCGGGGCCCGAAAGAGACACACCCGCGCCGTGCCCGCCGTGCCCGGCGTGCGCCGCGCCCGCGCCCTCGTGCGCGCAGTGCCCGCCCGCAGCATCCGACGCCCCCGCACCGGCGTGCGAGCCAGAGCCGGCCGAAGCCGGCACGTTCAGCGCAGGGTTCCGGTCGAAGAAGCCGTACGGCTTGAGCGTGAACTTCGCGTAGTCGGTGGGCATGACGGGCCAATCCTCGGGGCGCGGGAAGTGCGTCGGGCCGAAGGTGTGCCAGAGCACGACGTCTTCCCCGTCGAGGGGGCGGTCGCCGGCGATGTAGGCCGTGATGCCGTCACCGCCCGGGTTCTGGTGTACGAAGTCGCCGGCGGCGTACTTCTCGGCCGGGTCGTACTGGGTCACGAAGAGGGCTTTGGTGGCGAACTCCGCGCGCTTGGCGATCGACGACGAGGGGTCGGCGAGCAGCACGGGCGACTGCTGGGGCAGCAGCACGTAACCCGTCGGGCGTCCCATCGCATTAGTCGCAGAGGTGTTGATCACGTGCCAGGCGCGTCCGACGGAGGCATCGGCGAGGCGCCCCGACTCCTTCTCGCTCGCGATGCGGGTGATGCGCTTGGTGAAGGCGTTGCCGTGTTCGTTGCCCGGTCCGATGGGCACCCGCACGGCATCCACTTCTTCGACAGCGTTGGCGATGCCGTCGACCGTCATGTCGAGGCGAGCCGAGAAGAGATGCTGGTGGTACGGGCCGCCGAGGCCCGGCGCGACCTCGCTGGCGTAGGGGTAGTCGGCCCCGTTCTCGTCGAGGCCCGGGTAGGAGGAGGTGAAGAGGATGCCCGTGAGCTTGGCCTCGCACTCGATCGTTCCGTCGAGGTAGAGGTACCAGTAGAAGCCGTAGTCGTAGTTGCCGACCGTGGTGAAGAACGAAATGACCAGTCGGCGCGAGCGACGCGTCTCGTTCGAGCCGGTGAACATGTCGGAGTGCTTCCAGAGCGTGCCGAAGTCCTCCTCGTGCATGCAGATACCGTTCTGGATGACCGTGGGGTTGCCGAGCTCGTCGGCCATCGTCGCATCGAAGTAGTGGATCTCGCCGACGCAGTCGCAGCCGAGCTCGAGCGAGTTGGTGAACCGGCCGAACAGGTACTCCCCCGTGTCGAAGTAGTTCTGCCAGAACCGCACGGGCGACGGGTCGCCGTAGGGCACCAGCATCTCGTTGATGGACGCCCGGTAGATGACAGGTCGGGCAACGCCCTTGTCGTCGAATGAGAGCTGGCGGAGCACCAGACCCTCGCGAACGTCGAAGCCGACCTGGAAGTTCCAGTTCGCCCAGCTGACGAACTCGCCGTCGACGGTGAAGCTCGGGCCCTCGGGCTGCGTGATGACGATCGGCTTCAGCGTGCTGAGCGGTTCGCCCTGCAGGGCCGGGTCGTCGAAGTTGCCGGATGTCGCGGGGATGGCGAGCGGCGCGGCATCGATGAGGCGCGTGACGATGCGGGCCGAGGCGTCCACGTACGCCGAGAGACCGTCGACGGGGTGCGCCCAGGGGTGGTCTTCGGGATAGTCCTGCCGGAAGGCGAGCACGCGGAGGATGCGGCGACCCTTCTCCTCCTCGAAGTCGTAGAAACCGGCCGAGAGGGGAACGCAGACTACCTCGTCGACGGTGAGCCCGCGGGCGGCGAGCGCCGCGACCCAGCCGGCGTCTGCGGAGGCGATCTCGCCGACGGCCTCGAATTCCTCGATGAGCACCGGCAGCTGGCCGTGCGACCCGTCGAGTTCGAGAGTCGAGAGCTGTTCGCCGGTGGTGATCGAGAGCAGCGAGTCGGTCGAGCGGCCGGTGGCCATGTCGAGAAGCATCACGCGGGCGCGGCGGTCGGGCAGCGCACCGTCGCCGGCCTGCCAGGCGAGCACCTCCGCCTTGTGCGGTTCTTCGAGGCCGACGTAGGCGAAGCGGGTGGTGGCGGTGAAGTCGGGCCACGCGGTGACGAGGTCGCGGATGCGCTCGAACTCGGTCGAGCTGAGGCTGGATAGTGGATGCACGGCAGCGCCGTCTGCGGACGAGCCGGGTGTCAGGTCGAGGTCGGTGATGGTCATGGTGTGGTGCCTTTCGGGGTGGGAAGAAGGAGGGGTAGGTCTGCGTGACGGCTTCGGTGGAGCATCCGGAACCGCCCGCCGGGCTCAGGCGACGGGCGCGACGGGCGCGGCGGCTTCGCTCGACTCGCTGATCGCCTCGGTGATGTGCTCGTAGACCGCGGGCTTCCGGCGCTTCAGCACCTGCGCCTGCACCAGCCCGAAGAGAGGGAAGAGCACGATCAACCCGATCAGGATGCTGCTGACCAGCCCGAAGGCCGGGGCACCGTCCGCGTCGACATCGCCGACCAGCAGCGGGAAGTTGACGAGGATGATCACGGCCGAACCGACGAGCCCGAGCAGGCCGAGAGCGGGCGCGATGATCGTGTTCCACGGCCGCCGGTCGAGTCTGGTCTGGGCGAAGTACACGATCACGGCCACGCTCGTGACCGCCATGAGGAGCGCGATCGCGAGGGTCGAGACGCCGGCGAACCAGGTGAAGACCTGCAGCACCGGGTCGAGCCCCAGAACCGCGAACAGCACGATCAGGATGCCCGCCGTGATCGTCTGCACGACCGAGGAGGTGTGCGGGGAGAGGTGCTTCGGGTGCACGCGGCCGAGAGACCCGGGCAGAACGCCCGCGTTCGACATGGAGTGCTGGTAGCGGGTGATGACGTTGTGGAACGAGAGCACACAGGCGAACATGCTCGTGATGAGCAGCACGTTGATGATGATCTCACCGACGGCCCCGAGGTACTTCGCGGTCGTCACCAGGATCATCGCGCCGGGGTCGTCGGCCGCCACCCCCACCACGTTGTCGGGGCCCCAGGCCATGACGATGCCCCAGGAGGCGAACGTGTAGAAGACGCCGATGCCGATCACGGCGACATACGTCGCGCGCGGGATGGTGCGGCTCGGATCCTTCGCCTCATCGCGGAAGATGGCCGTCGCCTCGAACCCGATGAACGCGGCGATGGCGAACATCAGGCCCACACCGGGTGCACCCGAGAAGACATTCGTCGGTTCGAAGGGCGCCAGCGAGAGCCCCTCGGCCCCGCCGCTCATCATCACGGCGCCGACCAGCACCAGCACGATACCCACCTCGCCGATCAGCAGCACCCCGAGCACCTTCGACGAGAGGTCGATGTGACGGAATCCGAGGAAGCCGACGATCGCGACCACGATCAGCGAATAGAAGTACCACGGGATGTCGGGGCCGCCGAGGCCTGTCACCGTGACACTGAGGATGTAGCCGACGTAGCCGTGCACGCTGATCTGGATGGCCGTGTAGGTCAGCAGCGCGAGAAAGGCGGTCGCGAGCCCGGCGGGCTTTCCGAGCCCGTAGCCCACGAACGTGAAGAACGCACCGGGCTTCGGCACGTGCCGGGTCATCGCCGCGAGTCCGACGGAGAACAGCAGCAGCACGACGGCCGAGATCGCGTAGAGGCTCGGGAAGCCGACGCCGTTGCCGAGCAGGATGCCGAGCGGCGCGGCGCCGCCCACAACTGTCAGCGGCGCGGCGGCGGCTACGACCATGAGCACGATGGCGGTCACGCCGAGCGATCCTTTGAGCGACCGGGTCGGCGTGAAAGCCGGGTCTTTGGTGGCAGTCATGGTGTCAGTCCTAACGGGAGAAGTGGCAGATGGACGGGGGTCCTGGTCGGTCTCCAGCGTGCCGGGCCCGGGTTGCCCGCCTGTGACGGCGACGTAAAAGGTCACTGCATGCCGAATGAGACACCCCGGGCATCCGGTGTCTCATTTGAAGATCACGCGATCGAAACACTCCCGTCGCGCCGCTGCAACGGCAGGCCAATAGCGTGGGGCTGTTCCCTGACCCGATCGAAAGCCGACCCGTGACCGCACTCGAGCGAGCGATCGCCGACCCCACGCCCGTACCCGGCATCGGCACCACCTCCCCCGTCGACGGTCTCGAACGCCGGAGCGTCGGGTTCGTCGACGTGCTGGCCCAGTCCGTCTCGGCGGTCGCCCCGTCGGCCGCGGCCACGACCATCCCACTGATGGTCGCCGTCGTCGCAGGAGGGTCGACCCTCTGGGCTGTCGCCGTCGCCATGGTGCTCTCGCTGCTCATCGCCACGACCGTCAACCAGTTCACGCGCCGGTTCGCCGCAACGGGGTCCCTCTACACCTATGTGTCGAAGGGGCTCGGCACGAGTACGGGGTTCGTGGCCGGCACCGCCATGCTGATCGGCTACGGGTTCATCTCGATGTTCGCTCTGGCGGGTGCGGGGTACTACGTGGGGATCGTGCTCGGGCGGGTCTGGCCGGGTGTGACCGGCAATCCAGTGTTCACCGTGGCGCTGATCGGTGCCATGGCGGTGGTGGTGCTCGTGGTGATCGTGCGCGGCATCCGACTGTCGACACGGGTGACGCTGCTCATCGAGACGGTGTCGGTGGCGATCATCCTGACCCTGATCGTGGTGCTGCTGCTGCAGACCGGGCCGACGATCGACCTGACGGCCTTCGCGGTGACCGGTACGACCCCGGCGAACTTCGCGGTCGGTGCGGTGCTGGCCGTGACCGCGTTCGTCGGGTTCGAGAGCGCGTCGACGCTCGGGGTGGAGGCGCGGCGGCCGTATGCGAGCGTGCCGCGGGCCCTCGTCTGGACTGTGATCGCAGCGGGCGTGCTCTACCTGCTCGCGACCTACAGCCAGCTCGTCGGGTTCCGGGCGCTCGGGCTAGACCTGACGTCGAGCGCATCGCCCGTCAACGAGCTGGCGACGGCGTACGGGGTCGAATGGATGGGACTGCTGCTCGATCTCAGCATCGCGACGTCGTTCGTGGCCTGCGCGATCGCCTCGACGACGGCCCTGGCGCGGGTGCTCTTCGCGATGGGGCGCGAGGGCGTCGTCGCGTCGGCGTTCGGGCGCACGCACCGGCGCTTCCGCACGCCGTACGTGGCTGCTGTGGTGGGCGTGGCCGTGGTCGCGCTGGTGCCGATGGTGGCGAGCGCCGCGGGATCGGGGCTCTGGGAGACGATGCAGACGCTCATCCTGATCGCAGCGGCCGGATACATCACCGCCTACGTGCTCACGTGCGTGGCGGCGCCCGTCTTCCTGCACCGGATCGGCGAGCTGACGCCGTGGGTGGCAGTGCGGGCGATCGCAGCGGCAGTGCTGCTCGCGGCAGGTGTGGTGGGGTACCTCGTGGTGGAGGCGGCGTCGACGCGCTGGTTCGGCGTGCTGGTCTTCGTGCTGCTGATGGGCGCCGGGCTGGTGTACTCGGTGGTGATGCGGCGGCGACGGCCGTGGGTGCACGGCACGATCGGGGTGCACGACGTGCCGGTGGCGGCCGATGTGCTGGGTGGGCCGGGGTTCGGCGGGCCGGCGCTCGGCGGCCCGGCGCCGCGCGGCACACCCGGCCCGGGCAGCACTCCTCCCTCGCGGGGCCTGTGAGAGCGATGGCAGACCAGGCGCGTTCACCCGACCGGGCCCGCGCGGCCCCGCCGGTGACCGACCTGCGCGCCCGACAGCCGAAGGCGGTTCACAGCGCCCTCGCCGTGCTCGAGGAGGTCGCGCGCTGCGGCTCGGGCGTCACCGCCCAGCAGGTCTCCGAGAACCTCGGGATGCCGCGGGCGACGACCTACCGGCTGATCAACCTCCTCGTGCAGGACGAATACCTCGTGCGCATGCCCGACCTCCGCGGTTTCACCCTCGGACGGAAGGTCGTCGAACTCGCCCACCTCGTCGCACCGGGGCCGACCCCGGCCGAGTCCCTCCTCCCGCCCCGCGCGGCGGTCGCGGTGATCGACGAACTGCGGGCGGGCATCCGGGGCGGCGTGCACCTCGTACGGTACGACGGCGACCGGATGACCGTGGTCGACGCCGACCCCGACTTTCCCCTCAGCGACCCGACCCGGCTCGCCGAAGAGCTCGGGGCCTCGGCGATGGGTCGCCTGCTCGTCGCCGAGCTGCTCGAGACCGGGGATCCGCTGCCGGCCGGGGTGCAGGCATCCGGCGCCGACTTCAGCGCCCTGCAGCACGACGTCAGCACCCTCGGTCACGCTCGCCAGGTCGACCAGTTCACGCCGGGCTTCGGATGTCTCGCCCTGCCCATCCGTGGGCCCCGGGACGAACTCGTGGCAGGCCTGGCCCTTTCGGCCCCCCGCATCCGCATCGACGAGCCGGGTGCGGTGCTGGCGCTGCTCTCGGAGGGTGCGCGGCGGCTGTCGCCGCTGCTGCGCTGAGGCGCCCCGCCGGGCCGATTCCGTTCGAAGCGTCAGCCGCGCAGGATCGACGCCATCTTCTTGCCGCGGGCGACCTCGTCGACGAGCTTGTCGAGGTAGCGGATGCGCTGCATCAGGGGGCCCTCGATCTCCTCGACGCGGATACCGCAGATCAGGCCCGTGATGAGTGTGGCGTTCGGGTTGAATGCGGGCGACTCGGCGAAGAAGGTCTCGAGGTCCACGTCGCGCTCGATGGCGTCGTCGAGGCCGGGCTGGTCGTAGCCCGTGAGCCAGCGGGTGACCTCATCGACGTCGGCGCGGGCATGGCCCTTGCGTTCGACCTTGGCGACGTAGAGCGAGTGGATGCGCGCGAAACTCATGCTGAAGATGCGGTGGTGTGGCTCGCTCATGTCTCCATTGTCGGGCACCGGGGGGACGAATCATCCAGAATCGGACGATCACAACGGGCGCGCAGGTGAGAGGCTTTCGCCATGGACATTGCCGAGTGGTGGCCGAGGCTGGGCGATGATGCGCGCAGGTGAGAGGCTTTCGCCATGGACATTGCCGAGTGGTGGCCGAGGCTGGGCGATGATGCGCGCGCCTGGCTGACAGCGAACAACGGCGACGCGTTGCCGTCGCACATCGTGGAGCAGATCGCTGCTGCCGGCGGGGTCGTCACGTCCGGCGCGTGGTGGGTGGGTGAGAGCGGGCCGGAGGGGTTCTTCCTCTCCGACCGCGCGACGGACTGGATCGAGGAAGCCTCGAACGGCGAGCATCCCTGAGGTCACCGGCTCCGAGGACTATGACTTTCCCCACGGGTTGATCAGCGCGATGCCGAGGCCCTCGAAATCTTTCGTGTTCCTGGTCGCGAGTTCGGCGCCCGCTCCCACGCAGATGGCAGCGATCATCCCGTCTTCGACGCTGAGCGGCCGGCCGATCGTTGCACGGCGCTCGTGCAACACGGCGAAGATTCGGGCCGCCTCGGTGTCGTAGTGGAGGATCTCGTGGGCGAAGGTCACGATGATGTTCTCTATGGCAGCCAAGAGCGCCTCTCGGCGACGCCCCTGTGGCAGCTGCCGCGCGCCGACAAGCATCTCGCCGACACTGATGGAGGTGATCGCTGCCTCCCCGGCCGCCCGCTCGAGCCAGTCGATGACGGCAGCATCAGGTGAACGCCTGAGCGGTTCGGAGAGCACATTCGTGTCGAGGATGATCACGCGAAATCGATCGGCCGGGGCAGGTTTCGGGCAGGCAGCTCGAATTCATCTGTGGACAGGGTCGCGGCGGCCGCCAACCACGTTGTCACCAGGTGGTTGGGAGTGACTGCTGCGCTCAGGATGGCGCGCGCCTCGGCCTCCATCGAGCGCCCATTCTCTGCCGCTCTCAGCCGAATGCGTCGCTGCACATCTTCATCGAGATTTCTCACCGTCAAAACACCCATGCCTGCACCTCCGACAGCAATGCTAGCAGTGCTGTCACTTGACGGTCAGCTTGACCTCAAGCGCTTGAAGTCTGTTCTGATGGGGACATGACACTGTTGACCATCCAGAACGCGTCCCAGCGCAGCCGGCTGAGCGAGCCGACGCTGCGGTACTACGAGGAGGTGGGGCTCATCGGCCCGATCGCCCGCGACGAGCGGAGCGGGCACCGGCGCTACCGCGAGCGCGACCTCGACGACCTGCAGGTGCTCGCCTGCCTCCGCGCGATGGGGGTGGGCATCGAGGACATGCGCACGTACCAGGCGAATCGCGCCAAGGGCCGGGAGGCCGCGGGCGAGCAGCGCGACATCCTGAACCGGCACGCGCGCCGCATCGAGCAGGAGATCGAGACGCTCGGCGTGCACCTGCGGTACCTCGAAGCGAAGGCGGGACTCTGGGATGCCCGGGACCGGGGCGATGCGGCGGAAGAGGCCGTGGCAGCCGACCGGGTGAATGCTCTGCTCGGCGAGCTCGAAGCGGTGATGGCATGAACCGGGTACTGGTGACGGGTGGATCCGGGTACCTCGCGACACGCCTCATCGCCGACCTGCTGCTGGACGGTACCGAGGTGCGCACGACGCTCCGCTCTCCGGCGGGCGAGGCGGGACTGCGGGCGGCGCTCGGGCGGGCGGGGGCCGACGATGCGGGGCTCGAGATCGTCTACGCGAGCCTGACCGAGGACGAGGGCTGGGCATCCGCCGCCCGCGGCATCGAAGAGGTGTACCACCTGGCGTCGCCGATGGTGCTCTCGACGGAACCCGACGAGGTGGTCGTCCCGGCCCGCGACGGGGCGTTGCGGATGCTGCGTGCCGCACGCGACGCCGGCGCGCGTCGGGTCGTGCTGACCTCATCGTTCGCGGCGATCGGCTACTCCCCCAAGCCCGTGCGCGACTACGACGAAGACGACTGGACCGACCCGGAGACTCCGGGCCTCGCTCCCTATCCCCTGTCGAAGGCGGTCGCCGAGCGGGCCGCCTGGGACTTCATCGAACGGGAGGGTGCTGATACGTCGCTGGTCGTCATCAACCCGACCTGGATCGCCGGACCCACCCTGACCGTCGACGCGCGCTCATCGCTGCAGTTCTTCACCGGGATGCTCAGCGGTGCCCTCACGCAGGTGCCGCGGCAGCGCTTCGGCATCGCGGACGTTCGGGATGTCGCCACTCTCCACGTGACGGCGATGAAGACGCCGAACGCGGCCGGCCGGCGCTACCTCGCCCTCGCGGACGGGCCGACGCGGACCTTCCTCGATGTGGCGAACGTGCTGCGCGAGCGGCTCGGCGCGTTCGCGTCCCGGGTGCCGACCGAGGAGGTGCCGGGTGACGAGCCGGCGCCGCTGGTCATCCACAACGAGCGCGCTAAGCGGGAGCTCGGCTTCCGGCCGCGCCCGGCCGAGGAGACGATCGTCGAGACCGCGGAGTCGCTGCGCGACCTCGGTCTCGCCTGACGGCCGCCGCCCGCCCGCCGCGTCCCCCGCGGCGGCGGATCGGCTCGGAGTTTCCGTCGCTCTGAAACCGGGATACCGACCGGAACTCCCGAGCCGTCCGCCCGCCTGCCCGCGGCGTGGGTAATGAACGGGGCGGGGCGGCGGCTCGCCGGCCACGGCGGATAGCCTGAGCAGGTGCGCACCTCTAGACGGGATCAACGACAGAACGATGCGGCGGCCCGTTTGGCGCAGGCGGACGTGACGCTCAGCGAGATCAGGCGACGACTGATCGGGGCGGACGACGCGGAGCGGGCGGGCGACGACCTGCTCGCACGACGTCTGCGGGACGAGGCACTCCTCCTCACTTCCGCAGCC
Source organism: Subtercola boreus (assembly GCF_006716115.1). Taxonomy (NCBI): domain Bacteria; kingdom Bacillati; phylum Actinomycetota; class Actinomycetes; order Micrococcales; family Microbacteriaceae; genus Subtercola; species Subtercola boreus. Next base: position 1,605,727 of record NZ_VFOO01000001.1, read on the forward strand.
CAGTCGCCCGAACCGGGGCCGGAGCGCGACGCGGCCGAGCACGACGCGACCGAACGCGACGAACCTCGTGCGCCGGCCGGGAATGGAAGCACATCCGCCCTGCAGTCCGTCGTGGACCGCGGTCACCGGCTCGCCAAGAGGCCGGCCCTGCGCCGGGACGATGTGAGGAAACTGTCGGGGTCGCGCGACGAGGGCAAACGCGTGATGGGGCTGGCGATCATCCAGAAGCGACCCGAGCTGGGGAGTATCGAGACGCTGGTCGAGGCTGTCAGCGGCTCGAGAAGCACGTTCGAGGTGCACCAGGGGCTGGTGGCAGCCCGCGCGGCGGTCGACGCCAGGACGCTGGACGATGACGAGCTGGCCGCGCTGCGCGAGGCGATCCGCGTCCCGCTTGCGGCGGGCCGCATCTGTGGAGACGAGAGCATCCACCTCGCTCGGCAGCTCCTCGAGCCGTGAGCCCCTGGCCCCGAGTCCCCTGATCGTCGGCCGCACAGAAAAAGCAGGGAGAACAACTCCCTGCCGTACCCAAATTATCTCCCGACCGGGGGCTTGCCGCAAGACCCCTGTGCTGCGGCAGACTGCTTCGCGGGCCGCGCTCCGTGCGCGAACCCGGGAGAGGAGCCCCCTTGGAAGAGTGCGCAGTCGCGATCGTCGGCGCAGGGCCGGTCGGCATGGTGCTGGCTGGCGAGCTGGCGCTGGCGGGCATCCACGTCGCCCTGCTCGAACGCCGACCGACCCAGAGACTCGAGGGGTCGCGCGCGGGTGGGCTACAGTCACGCACGATCGAAGTGTTCGACCAGCGCGGCATCGCCGATCGGATGCTCGCGCAGGGCACGACGGCCCAGACCCAGCTGTTCGGCGGCACGGTGCTCGACATCAGCGACTTTCCGACGCGGCATCCATACGGGTTGGGGCTGTGGCAGAACCGCATCGAGGCGATCCTCGCGGGCTGGGTCGGTGAGATCGGGGTGGCGATCCAGTACGGCTGCGAAGTGGCGGGGGTCGAGCACGACGGCAGAAGTGGCGGGTCGGGCGTGACGGTGCGCCTGGCCGACGGCCGGACAATGGGGGCGCAGTACGTCGTCGGCTGTGACGGAGGTCGGAGCCTCGTGCGGAAGGCCGCCGGCATCGCGTTCGAGGGGTGGGACGCAACGGTCAGCACCATCGTGGCCGAGGTCGAGTACACCGACGAGCCCGAGTGGGGCATGAAGCGGGGCGAGCGGGGCACACACGGGATCGGCCCGATCGAACCGGGACGGCCGACCATCCGCGTCGTGGTCACCGAGAGCGAGCTGCGGCAGGGCGGCGACCCGACGCTCGACGACCTCCGCGTCGCGATGCGCGAGGTGTGGGGCACCGACTTCGGTGTGCACTCCCCCACCTGGATCTCGCGCTTCACGGATGCCGCGCGCCAGGCCACGGCGTACCGGGCCGGGCGCATCCTGCTCGCCGGCGACGCAGCCCACGTTCACTATCCGGCCGGCGGACAGGGGCTCAACGTCGGGGTGCAGGACGCCATGAACCTCGGCTGGAAGCTCGCGCAGGTCGTGTCGGGTGTGTCACCCGGCTCACTCCTCGACAGCTACGAACGCGAACGGCATCCTGTCGGCGCAGCCGTGTTGCAGGATTCGCTGGCGCAGGTCGCGCTGCGGCGAACGGATGCCCGGTCGAAGGCTGTGGCAGCTTCGGTCGCCGATCTGCTGTCGACCGACGCCGGACGGAAACGGTTCGGCGCGCGACTGTCAGGGCTCGGGGTGCATTACCCGGTGGGCGAGGCTGTCGGGGCCGATCATCCGCTCCGCGGGCGACGGATGCCCGACCTCGACCTGCTCCTACCCGATGGGTCGAACGTGCGGCTGTTCGCGCTGCTCAACGGGGCGCGGGGCGTGCTGCTCGACCTCGACGGGGCATCCGCGGTGGAGGCCGGGCCCTGGGCGGATTGCGGGCGGGTGCGGGTGGTGCAGGTGGTGCGGGCGAGCCGGTCGAGCCGGGAGGGCGCGGCCGCAGATGTCGGCCCCGACGGGTCGCCGTGGGATCTCCCCGAGCTGGGCGTGGTCGAGGAACCGACGGCGGTGCTCGTGCGACCGGACGGTTACGTGGCGTGGGTGGGCTGCGGCAGCAGCGCCGGGCTGGTCGAAGCGCTGAGCGAGTGGTTCGGAGTGGTCTGACCGCCAGCCCCATGACTCGCCTGACCACGGGCCGCCTGATCCGTCCGGCCGCGCGCCGCCGCGCCAGGGCCTTCGGTGGGACAGTTCCACGCGGGGACACGACGGTCCTTCACGATCAACACCACGAAGACAGAGACCTCGACCACGCGCCAGAGGGCGAAGAGAACCGGGTCGGGAATGGGGAGAGGGCGTTCGGGCATGGGCGGGCATCCTTCCTCGTGCCTCCGATGCTAGGCACCCCGCACGCTGACGCGGAGCAGGCGCGGGATGTCCCAGATGAGGGTTCGGTGAACGGATGCTGAACCGGCGGTCTGCGGATGCTCGCCACAGCGCCCGCGCCCTGTGAGCTCAGACGGGCGGAGTGCCGTTCGTCGCGACGAACTCCGTCGCGATTCCGTCGGAGAGAGCGTGATCGATGCGCTCGCGGATGTCCGGGGAGATCGGCGGCAACGCGTCGAGGGGGAACCACCGGGCATCCGTGTTCTCGCCGTCAGCGGGGTGGGGTTCGCCCGAGATGAACCGCATGCGGAACGTGAAGTCGAGGTAGTCGGCCTGGTCGCCGTTCGGGTAGGTCACGCGGGGAATGGTGTGCACCCAGGCCAGACGTTCGGCGATGGCGACGATGCCTGCCTCTTCGAGAGTCTCGCGCGCCGCGGCATCGGCGGGTTCTTCGCGGGGGTCGATGATGCCCGTGACCGGGGTCCAGGCGCCGGTGTCGCTCCGCCGCACGAGCAGAAGCTCCGCGCCGGCCTCCGTCTCACGGGTCAGCACGGCGGTGGTGCCGATCAGCCAGAGCGGCGCGTGGCCGATGGCGGCGCGGAGGGCCAGCACGAAATCGGGGGTCGCCATGCCCCCAGCGTAGCCGGGCATCCGCTCGCCCCGCCCCTCTCCACTCAGGGTGGGGCGGGGCGGGCGAGCAGTGGGTGTTGGCAGGCTAGGAGGCGGTGCCCTGCGCCAGCACGGAGACGTCGTTCCACTTCTCCCACGTCTCGATGCGCGAGGCGTAGTCGGCCTTCGCGATTCCGAGCGGCGCGGTGCCGAAGAAGACGCGGAGGGGCGGCTCGTCGGCATCCACGACCTTCAGGATGGCGGCAGCGGATGCCGCGGGGTCACCGGGTGCGCCGTTGCGGGTCTTGCGGCCCTCGGCCACCTTCTCGTGCAGCTCGGCGTAGTCGGCGAGCGGCTCGGACGTCGACGACGACGACCCGGCCCAGTCGGTGGAGAATCCGCCGGGCTCGACGAGCGTGACCTTGATGCCGAAGCCGGCGACCTCCTGCGCGAGCGACTGGCTGAAGCCCTCAAGCGCCCACTTCGAGGCATGGTAGATGCCGACCAGCGGGAACGCGGAGATTCCGCCGATCGAGGAGACCTGGATGATGTGACCGCTCTTCTGCGCGCGGAGGAACGGCAGCGCCGCCTGCGTGATCCAGAGCGCGCCGAAGACGTTGGTCTCGAGCTGCGCGCGTGCTTCGTCTTCGGTTATCTCCTCGACGAAGCCGAAATGACCGTAGCCGGCGTTGTTGATGACAACGTCGAGCCGGCCGAACTTCTCGTGCGCCTGGGCGACGGCGGCGAAACCTGCCGCACGGTCGGTGACATCGAGCGAGATCGGGAGGATGTTGTCGCCGTAGGTGTCGACGAGATCCTTCAGTGAGTCGGTGTTGCGGGCCGTCGCTGCGACCTTGTCGCCCCGCTTGAGAGCCGCTTCGGCCCATTCGTGGCCGAAGCCTCGTGACGTACCGGTGATGAACCAGACCTTCATGGTGTTCCCTTCAACGTGTTGCTTACGTGGAGCCCAACGCATTCGGAGCGCAAAAGCTGCCCGATTGCCTGAATCCTCGGTGGGAAGTGGATGCACGCCCACTCAGGGCGGCAACGATACGGGATGCCCGTCAGGCCCGTGCGCGCCGGGCGAACCCCTTGACGTAGGCGGCCTGCCCGACGTGCTGGGTGCAGTCGTTCACGACGCTGACGAGCCGCGCGGCGACCGTGACAGGTGGGTCATAGGAGTCGTCGATGACGCGCGAAAGGTCGGCGGCGCCGAGACCCGCGAGCACCTCGAGGGTGCGCTCGTGCACCGCTTCGAGGTAGCCGCCCAGGAGCTCCGCCCCGATTCCGTCGAGCGCGGCGACGTCGGCGGTGGACTGGCCGTAGCCGCTGGCCGACGGCGGAAAGGGCAAGTCGAACCGCTCGTACCAGCCGGCACTGGTGTAGACCTGCTCCGACCCGGCGAGTGCGGCGACCTGGGCGTCCTGCCCGCGGGCGATGTGCCAGACGAGCCAGGCGATGGTGTTCGCTTCGGGGTCGATCCGTGCGGCGAGGTCGGCCTGCGTCACGCCCCGCAGAACGCCGTGCACGGAACCGAGAACACGCGTGAAGGCGTCGGTGAGAACATCCACCGCGGTGATGCTGTCGGTCATCCGGTCACTCGCCGTCATGTGCGCGCTGGAGGTCGGCGATGACGATCTTCTGCATCGTCATCATCGCCTGCATCGTGCGGCTGGACTTCTCGGGGTCGGGGTCGCCGAGCAACTGCCCGAGGGCGGGCGGAACGATCTGCCACGACAGCCCGAAGCGGTCTTTCAGCCAGCCGCACTGCGACGGGGTACCGCCACCGGCGAGGAGCGCCTCCCACAGGTAGTCGATGCGCTCCTGCGTCTCAGCCGACACGAAGAACGAGATCGCCTCGGTGAAGTGGAACATCGGCCCGGCGTTCAGGGCCTGGAACTCGAGGCCGTCGAGCACGAAGCTCACGCCCATCGCCGTTCCGGCCGGGTAGGGCGAACCGTCCGGGTAGCGCGAGACGTTCGTGATGGCCGAATTGTCGAAGATGGAGACGTAGAACTCTGCCGCCTGCTCGGCCTGGTCGTCGAACCACAGAAAGGGACTGATCGCCTGCATGGGAACTCCTTCGTGTCGGTGGCCGGCGGATGGACCCCCCGGAACCGACCCACGCGGCAAGCCTAGCGACCACCTCCGACATGCCGCGAGGCCTGTTCGGCAGGTGGTGTTCCCGGCCGGGTCGCGACCGCTCGGTAGCCGTCGCGGCTCACCTGGACGACGGAGGCGACGATGGCGATCGAGGCGAGAAGAGCGAGCAGGACAAGGAAGAGCATGATGCGCCTTTCGTGACGTTTACCGTGAGATCACGAGACTCGTCTCTGGGACGCGGGGCACACATCGGGCAGATGCCCTAGAAGTTCAGGAGCCGAGACTGCGTGCCACGTAAGCCGCCTCCGTGCGGCTCGCAGAGCCGGTCTTCCGCAGGATGTTCGACACGTGCACGCTCGCAGTCTTCACGCTGATGAAGAGCCGGTCGGCGATCTGCCGGTTGCTGAGTCCGTGGGCCAGCAGGTCGAGCACCTGCCGCTCCCGTTCGGTCAGAGGCACCTCCAGCGTGAGCTCGGGAGCAGCGGATGACCGGACCCCGGTCGGCGGTACGGGGCGCGAGCCCACGGCCATCGGGCCCACCCTCCGCTCGAGTTCCACGACCCTGGCGGTCACCAGGCCCGCACCGATCGGTTCGGCGAACTCACGGGCGGTCTGCGCCCAGTGCCTGGCGGATGCCCGGTCGCCGGCAAGCGCGAACGCCTCCGCTGCGCGCAGAGCAGCATAGGCGCGAAGGTGCACCGGCGCGGTGGGCGCTTCGCAGGCGGCGGTGGCGAGCATCCAGAGCCCCGCGTCTGTTCCGGTGCCGCGGGCGCCACCGAACTCGGCCTCGACCAGCGCCGCGTACGGTGCGGCGGTGGGCCAGTCGAGGGAGGCGGAGAGGGTGGCGCGAAGGGCCTCTTCGAGCGCGATCGACGAGTCCGCCGGCGCGGGGGTGCCCACGGGAGGCGGCGGCACGCCGTCATCCGGAGCCGGCAGAGCGAGCTGCAACCCCGTCGATCTCGCGGCCGCGACGACACGCGCGGCCACCCACGCCAAGGGCAGGTCGTAGGCGGCGAAAACGCGGTGGCCGGGTTGCAGCAGCACGGCGACCTCCGACCACGCCCGCTCGACCGCGCCCTGCGCCAAGGCGATCTCGCCGGCGACGACCGCAAGCCCGAGGCGTTGTGCGACATCGATGCGCAGTTGTTGCCGAAGCCCTGTGCGCCAGCCCCGCAGCAGTCGTTCCGCTTCTGGAATGTCGCCCGACCAGAGCGTCGAGTGCAGCTTCAGTCGCTGCATCGGAGCGCGAAAACCGATGGGCGGATCGAGCTCGAGCGCGTGGTCGAGCAGTTCACCGGCGCGCTGTGGCTCCCCGAGGGCGAACAACGACGAGGCGACGTTCAGCATCAGGATCACGCCCGACGTGCGCTCCACACCGCGGGCGCGGGCGAACTCTGCGCCCCGCTCGGCGGTCGCGATCGCGTCACCGAACCGGCCGAGCAGCGAGAGCGCGTCAGAGAGATTGACCGCGTGGCGGAGTCGGGCCGAGTCGTTGCCGTGGCTGAGTATCTCGGAGCGACTCAGATCGGCGAATCCCGCCTCGATCTGCCCGTGCGCGAAACGGGAGAAGCCGCGGATGTTCAGGGCGACCGACATACGCGCCGTGGACTCGACCTGCTCCGCTTCCTCGTAGGCCGCGTCGGCCGTCTCGACCGCCTCGTCGAACAGAGCGTCGAGCATGAGCCGGGCCGCGAGTTCGCCGAGCACAGTCGCCCGGAGCACGCTGCGCGGGCCGCCCTCGAGCACGTCGAGCGCCTGGCGGAGAAGCCCCACCGAACCGACTTGGCCGAGGTTCGCGAGGTAGGAGGCCTTGTCGCGGAGCAGTCGCGCAAGCAGTGCGGGTGACGAGGGTGGCTCATCAGGGCGCGCCCGGCGAGCCGCCGTTGCGAGCCACACCCCCGGTACCCCCGCCAGCGCGATCGCGTCGTCGATGAGCGCGACGGCGCGGTCGCTCTCCCCCGCGTTGCGGAGCGCATGGGCGGTGTCGGCCAGCACCTCGACCCGGGAACGGCCTGCCAGCTCAGCCGGGTCTTCGACCTGGTCCCAGAGTTCCAGGGCCCGTTCACCCATGCGTGCCGCCCCGAGGAAGGCGAACGACCTCCGCGCCTCGGCCATCGCGGCGATCGCCGAGACGAAGGCGTTCCGGGAGTTGTGGGCGATCATCCAGTGGTACGACACGACGGAGGAGTCGACACACCACCCGCCGGCCGGGGTGCCGAGCGCCTCGGCGAATCGCGTGTGGAAGCGCACCCGCTCCCCGGGGAGCAGCTGGTCGTGGATGGCCTCCCGCACGAGCGCGTGCCGAAAAGCGTAGGCCGTCTCATCGACGACGAGGATGCTCGCCATCACCCCCTCGCGGGCGGCGGAGTCGATGGCGTCTGCCGAGTCGTCGATGACCGCCTGCAGCAGTTCGTGTTCGATGCGCATTCCGCCCGCAGCGAGCAGGCGCATCAGCTTCTGGGCGGGCGCCGTGAGCGTGTCGTAGCGGGCGAGCAGAATGCCGCGGAGCGTCTCGGGAAGCCCGTCGACACTGAACGACGTCTCACAGCCGAGGAGTTCCTCGACGAAGAACGGCACACCGTCTGTACGTTCGACGATCACAGCGAGTTCGCGGTTGTCGGGTACTGCGCCCCGGATGCTCGTGGCGAGCTGGCGCACCTGCTTGCGACTGAGTCGCTGCAGTTCGACCCGGTCGACGCGCGGGTTGCGGTCGACCTCGGGCATCCACCTCCGCAGGGCGCTGCCGCGGGCCAGTTCGTCGCTGCGGAAGGTCAACACGAACAGCAGCGCCGCCTCGTCGAGCACCCTGATGACAAAGCCGAGCAGCGACAGTGTCGCCTGGTCGGCCCAGTGCAGGTCTTCGATCACGACGACGAGCGGATGATCGGCCGACGCCCCCTCGAGCAGCGAGGCGACGGCGCCGTAGAGTCGCTCGGCTGTCACCGCGCCGAGGCCGGCGGGCGACTCCGCACTCGGCGGGAGGGGTGTCGACGTATCGACCCCGGCGACCAACAGCTCGGGGACCATCACCGCGAGCGCAGGAAACCCCGGCCCGGCGGAGGCCGCGAACGCATCGGCACCGAGACGCTCCCGCAGTGCGCGCAGCACCGCCACCATCGGCGCATACGGGGTGGCGTCGATGCCGAGGTCGACGGACTGTCCGCGCAGCACAACCGTCGAGGCCGGCACGTCTCTGAGGAACTCGGCGATCAGGCGCGTCTTGCCGATGCCCGCCTCGCCACCGACGATCACCACTCGGAAGCGGCTCGCCACAGCTTCGGCGTAGGCGCCCCGGAGCGCTTCGAGGTCGGACTCCCGGCCGACGAGCGCTGCGGTGGTGATGGTCTGCATTCCTCCATCGTGCCACCGGCCGCCGACAGCTTCACCGCCGAGGGTCACGCCAAGGGCGACGGGCGGCAGGTCAGCCCTCACCGGGCGGCGTGGGCGGCGCAGCCGGGGTGGGCGGCAGCGCCCGGGTTGGCGGCAGCGCCGGGGTGGCGCGCATGGGCCGCCCGCCGGCGCTCCGCGATGACGCGGGCAGCGTGCATCCGACGCGCCGAGCGTTGCTGGCGGCCCAGCCGAAGAGCGTGAGCGAGACGCTCCAGAAAGGTGGGGCCGAACGGTACGTCGCCGTCGGCGTACCGTTCACGGGCGAGTCGCCGGAGTTCGAGTTCGCGGGTGAACCGCTGGTCCTCGAACGCCTGGAGGTGGAGGAAGGCTCCTTCTGACATCTGCATGTGCGGCTTCTTTCGTCGGCGCCGCGCGGGCGCCTGTCGGTTCGATGACCTCACACTCGCCGCTAAGGCCCCCTCCGGGCATCCGACGTTCGCCCTATCTGTGCGGCGGCCCCCAGGCGCCACCCGCCCCCACACCCGCTCGCGCACTCACGCCCACGCCCTGTCGCGCACCCACGCCCGCTGCTGCCCCGGCCGCCCGTATTCGCTGTCGATGGGACGCCAAGTGCTCTTCTGCGCGGGGATTACAGCACTTCGCGTCCTCTCGATGGCCCTTCTGCAGAACCGACGGGCCTCAGCGCGTCATGCCTCAGATCCCCGAGAGACGCGGCACCACGGCCTCCGTCGTGCGGGCGACCCACGCGGCCGGCTCGGGCGAGCTCGGGCCTGTCGTCACCAGGTCGATGCCGATGGCCGCGTACTGCTCCATCGAGGCGAGGAAGGTGTCGGGGGCATCCAGAGCATCGGCGCCCGTGATGAGCGTCTTCTCGATCGCGTCGTAGTCGGTTCCGAGTGCGTCGCAGTGGCCGCGCAGCACGTCGAGCTTGTGCTTCACGCCCTCCACGCCGATGTCGAAGAGGTTGCAGGCGTTGCCGTACTGGGCGACGAGGCGCAGGGTCTTCTTCTCGCCGCTGCCGCCGATCATGATGGGCGGGCCCGGCTTCTGCAACGGCTGCGGCACGCAGATGGTCTCGGCGAGCTGGTAGTGCTTGCCGTCGAATGCTCCGTCGTTGTCGCTCCACATCTGCTGGCAGATCTGCAGGGTCTCCTCGAGGCGCTCGAACCGCTCGCTGATGTCGGGGTAGGGCACGCCGAGGCCGAGGTGCTCGCGCTCGTACCAGGCGGCGCCGATCCCGAGCATGGCGCGCCCCTCCGACAACACGTCGAGGGTGGTGACGATCTTGGCGAGCAACCCGGGATACCGGTAGGTGACTCCCGTGACGAGCAGGCCGAGGCGCATGGTCTTCGTCTTGCCGGCGAGGAAGCCGAGCGAGGTGTAGCCCTCGAGCATGGGGTCGAAGGATGTCGCGAGGCTCTCCATCTGGAACCAGTGGTCCATCAGGGTGAACAGCGACACGCCGCCCGCCTCGGCGGCTTCGGCGGTGGCCGCCAACGTCGGGGCGAGGGCTTCGGGGCCGCCGGGGAGGGTGAAGTTCGCGAAATGGATACCGAGTCTCATGTGCTGACTCTACGACTTCGCGGCGGGCTCCCCGGTGAATTCTTCGGTGTCGGTGGATGATTCGGGGGTGCCGGTGGCGGCGTACGCGTCGGCTGTGGTCTCCGTGTCAGCAGACGCGGGGGTGGCGGCGTCGGTGTCAGCAGCCTCGGCGACAGTCGCGTCGGCGGGGGTGGCGTTGTCGGCGGCGGGGGTGCCTGTGTCAGCAGCCTCGGCGTCGGCGGCCGGGTCCTCGGCCGCGACATCCTCGCCGATCCCGGTCGAATAGATCTCGTTGCGCGCGCGGGCGCGCTCCTCACGCTCGAGGCGCAGGCGCTCCTGCTTCTCCTCGCGGGCCTTCAGCCACTCCTGGTCGACCTCGACCTTCCGCACGGTGACGCCGCGTCGCGCCGGAGCGGCCTGCCGCGCTGCGCCCGAAGCGCCCGCGGCGGACGCACCGGCGCCGGACGCGGCCCCGGTCACACTCGTACCGGTCGACGGCTTGTAGCGCGCCGCGCCAGCCGCGCCGGCCGAGGAGCGTGTGCGGGAAGCCTGCGTGGAACCCGATCCGGAACCCGCGGATGCCCGGGGGGCTGCGACGACCGGCGCCTGGCCGGTGCCCGCGCATCGCTCGCCGTTCTTGTTCTCATGCTGGATCAGCGTGCCCGAGACCAGGCCGACCCCGACGGACTTGCCACAGACGGGACACTTCGATCCCGAACTTGCTGCCATGACGGTTGTGCCCCTCTGTGCCGCACCAAGTGCGGCGTTCGTGTTCTGAGTCGGTGATTCATGTTCTGAGACTGCGGTTCGTGTTCCGAGACCGCGGTTCGTGCTCCCAGTCTGTGCCGGTGCACCGTGTCGTGCGATCGCCAGCACGAACGGCTCCCGTTAGATTGTACGAGCCGCACGGCCGCCCGGGAATCGCCCGCAACCTGTCGCCCGGGTGAACGTGCCGAGAAATGGGGGTGGCAGACGTCGTGAACGCTCCCCTGCCCGCCCCCTCCGACTGGTTTGTGGTCACAAACCCGTCGGGTCGTCGAGACCCCGCACCGGTCGCGCGCCGCCGACTGCTGGCGTGGATCGCGGCTGCCGCCGTCGCCGTGATCGTCCTCGTCGTCGTGCTCGGCCTGGTCGCCGCCCGCGCCCTCGCCGAGACCGAAGCCGTGAACGGGGCCGCGAAACGCGCCGACCTCATCGCCGACGCCCTGATCGAACCCGACCTGACCGACGGACTGCTGACGTTGGATGCCACGGCCATTGCCCGCATCGACGAGGTCGTGCGGAACCACGTGCTGAGCGCATCCATCGCCCGGGTGAAGATCTGGGCCCCTTCGGGCGAGATCGTCTACTCCGACGACCAGCGGCTGATCGGCCGCACCTTCGCTTTCGGTGAGGACGAGCTCGAAGCGCTGGAGACCCCGGGCGTGCGAGCGGAGGTCAGCAACCTGGAGGCCCCCGAGAACGTCTACGAGGACACCAGCGGCAAACTCCTGGAGACGTATCGTGCGGTCGAGTCGCCGTCCGGCCAGACGTTCCTCTTCGAGGCATATTTCCGGTACGACGAGGTGGATGTCCGCACCAGCCAGCTTTTCGAAGGGTTCTCGTGGATCACCGTGGGCAGCGTTCTGCTGCTCGTGCTCCTCCTCGCGCCCGTTCTGTGGCGTCTGCTGAGGCTGCTGCAGCGCGAACAGCAGCGACGCGCCGAGTTGCTGCAGCGTTCGCTCGATGCCTCCGCTGCCGAACGACGCCGGATCGCCGCGACACTCCATGACGGGGTGGTGCAGGATCTCGCGGGCATCTCGTTCGCGCTCTCCGGTTCCGCCGGGCGTGCGGCCGGGCTCGGTGACGAGAGGCTCGCCGCCGACCTGAGCGGTGCGGCTCACACGGTGCGCGGCAGCATCGGCGGGCTCCGCTCGCTGCTCGTCGACATCTACCCGCCGAGCCTCGAGACGGCGGGTATCGGGGCTGCGCTCGACGATCTCGCGGCCGGGCTCCGTTTGCGGGGGGTCGCTATCGAGGTGTCGGTCGACGACGACGCGGTTCTGGATGCCGCACAGTCCCGCCTCGTGTTCAGGGTCGCCCAGGAATGCCTGGTCAACGTGGCGAAACACTCGGGCGCCGCCCACGTCTGGATCCGGCTCGCGCCAGGACCGGACGGGGTCACGCAGCTCGACCTCACCGATGACGGCGCGGGTTTCGACGCCAGGGCGACGCTGGCCGCCCCGGCGGAGGGCCATTTCGGCCTGCGGGTGATGGCGGATGTCGCGTCGGAGGCGGGCGGTGAGCTGGCGGTGTCGAGCGCGCCGGGCGCTGGTGCGGGTGGCGGCGATGGCAGTGGCAGTGGCGGAGCTGGTACCGGCGATGGCAGTGGCAGTGGCAGTGGCGGCGCCGGTACGCGGTGGCGGCTGCGGGTGCGACCGTGAGCGACGGGATGCAGGACGGCGGGGCCGGCGAGCGCACCACGGTGCTGGTCGTCGACGATCATCCGCTCGTCCGCGGCGGGCTCGGCACGCTCATCTCGTCGACCGCCGACCTCACGGTGGTCGCGGAGGCCGGAAGCGGGGCCGATGCCGTTCGGCTCGCTGCGGAACTGCGGCCGGACGTGATCCTGATGGACCTCTCCATGCCCGGGCTCGACGGTGTCGAGGCGACCCGCCGCATCGTCCAGCAGCAGCCGGGAGCGCACATCGTTGTGCTGACGTCGTTCCACGACCGGGTGAAGGTGCGCGAGGCACTGGGCGCCGGCGCGATCGGCTACCTGCTGAAGGATGCCGAGGCCGACGTGCTGCTGGCGGCCATCCGTTCTGCTGCCCTCGGGCACTCCCCGCTCGACCCGCGCGTCGCGGGAGCGCTGCTGCCGACCGAGGCGCTGCCCACCGGCACCGCCGGCACCACCGGCACCTCCCCGCTGAGCGCCCGCGAAGCCGACGTGCTGCGGCTCATCACCCGCGGCCTCTCCAACAGGCAGATCGGGCACGAGCTCGGCATCGCCGAACGCACCGTGAAGGCGCATGTGGGCAGCATCTTCCGGCACCTGGGCGTCGCCGACCGCACGAGCGCCGCGATGTGGGCACGCGACCACGGCTTCTGACGCACCCGCGACCCTGCGCGAGCCGACGCCCACCCGCGCCGCGCCACCCCGGGCATCCGGAGCCGACAGGCGCACCCCCCTGTCGCCGACGCGAGGCGTGCTGCATGATCGGAGCATGCCCTACAGTCCCGAGAACCCCGTCACCCCGATGCTCGCCAAGGCGACCGCCACCGTGCCGCGCTCCGACAGCGTGGACGGCGGTCTGAGCTACGAGCCGAAGTGGGACGGTTTTCGCGCCATCGTCTACTTCGACGGCAGCACAGTGGAGATCGGCAGCCGCGGATCCAAGATGCTCACACGGTACTTCCCCGAGCTGGTCGAAGCGTTCCAGACCCTCCTGCCCGGGCCCTGCGTGCTCGACGGCGAGATCGTCGTGCGCTCCGGCGAGCCCGGGCGCGAGCGGCTCGACTGGGAGGCGCTCAGCCAGCGCATCCACCCCGCCGCGAGCCGCGTTGCGAAGCTGAGCGCCGAGACGCCCGCGATGTTCGTCGCCTTCGACCTGCTCTCGGTGGGTACCGGCGACGACTCCGACGGCGACAACATCGACTACGCCATCCGGCCGTTCGGCGAGCGCCGGGCAGCGCTCGAGACGATGATGGCGGGGATCGGGCATCCGCTGCACCTCAGCCAGGTGACCACCGACGAAGACCTCGCCGGACGCTGGCTCGTCGAGTTCGAGGGCGCGGGCCTCGACGGCGTCGTCGCGAAACCGCTCGCCGCCGCCTACGCCCCGGGCAAGCGGATCATGCTGAAGACGAAGCACCACCGCGAAGCCGATGTGGTCGTGCTCGGGTACCGGATGCACGCCAGCGGCAACGGCGTCGGGTCACTGCTGCTCGGGCTGTACAACGCCGACGGTGAGTTGCAGAACGTCGGGGGCGCTTCGGCGTTCAGCGACGCGCGCCGGCTCGAACTGATCGACGAGCTGGCGCCGTACGTCGAACGGGACGCTTCCGGCGAGATCGTGCGCGGGGAGACGGAGCGCAGCCGGTTCTCCGGGTCGAAGGATGTCTCGTTCGTCCGTCTCCGCCCCGAACTCGTCGTCGAGGTGCGGTACGACCAGATGGAGGGCCAGCGCTTCCGTCACACCGTGCAGTTCGACCGCTGGCGGCCCGACCGCGAGGCGCGCTCCTGCACCTACGAGCAGCTCGACCGCCCGATCGCCTACGACCTGTCGGAGGTTCTGGTCTGAGCCTGCCAGGGACGCGGCCGGGCCAGGCCAGCCCCGGGCGGGGCCAAGGCCGGCCGCGAGCGGCGAGTTTGCCGCGCGGTAACGCAGCCGTAACACCGGTGGCCTAGTTTCGGGGTGCACCGAAAGGCTTCCATGACAGAACCCGCACGCCCGTACACGATCGCCGTCTTCTGCGGATCGAGCACCGGCAACGATCCCGTCTACCTCGAAGCCGCGCGGCACGTCGGCAACACCCTGGCCCGGCAGGGCATCGGCGTGGTCTACGGTGGCGGCCACGTGGGGCTGATGGGTGCGGTCGCCGATGCGGCGTTGGAGGCGGGCGGGCATGTCACGGGGGTGATTCCGCGGGCGCTGCACGACCGGGAGATCATCCACGACACCGTGAGCGAGCTCTTCGTCGTCGACTCGATGCATGAGCGCAAACTGATGATGGCCGAGCGCTCAGACGCGTTCCTCGCGCTGCCCGGCGGCCCGGGGACGCTCGAGGAGATCACCGAGCAGTGGACCTGGGCGCAACTCGGCATCCACGAGAAGCCCTGCGGCTTCCTGAACGTCGCCGGCTACTACGACCCGCTCATCACGCTCGTCGAGTCGATGCGCGACCGCGGTTTCACGCACCCGCGCTACACCGGGATGCTGCAGTTCTCCGATTCGATCGACGAGTTGGTGGCAGCCTTCCGCAGCTACGTGCCGCCGGTGCGCGTGGCGGCCTCGCCGGGCAGCGAGATGAGCGAGCGGATGACCGTTCAGCCGTAGCTCCCGGATGTCGCAGGCGGGCCCGAAGGGACGCAGATCGCTCTGGCCGCAGAGCGGAAGGACGATCTGGGTCCCTTCGGCGCTAGTACCAGTTCACCGACTGGGAGTGCGACCAGGCCGAGCACGGGGTTCCGTAGGAACCCTTGATGTACGCCAGGCCCCACTTGATCTGGGTGGCGGCGTTGGTCTTCCAGTCGTCGGCGATCGTGGCCATCTTGCTGCCGGGGAGGGCCTGCGGGATGCCCGTGGCACCGCTCGACGCGTTGTAGGCCTGGTACGACCATCCGGATTCCTTCGACCACAGCGAGACGAGGCAGGAGAACTGGCTCTCCCCCCAGCCGTACTCGGAGGAGGCGAGGCCCGCGGCGGTGGCCTTCGCCCCGGAGACCGTGTTGCCCTCGGCGAGCGCCTCGGCGGCGGCAGCGGCAGCAGCAGCGGCATCGGCTTCGGCCTTCGCTGCGGCGGCGGCGGCGGCTTCGGCCGCGACCCGGTCGGCCTCCGCGGTGGCTGCGGCGATCGTGTCGGCCTGCGAGACCGTCTGCGTCGTGAGGGTCGACACGGTCTGGGTGTCGAGCTGCGTGTAGTTGCTGAGCGTGGAGATCGAGGCGATCAGCGGGGTGGCGTCGACTTTCGCCTCGGCCTGGTCGACGACAGCATTCGCCTTCGAGAGGGCGTTCTGCGCGTCCGCGTCGATCTTCGACTGCTCGACGCGGGCGACGACGTCGGCCTGGGTGCGGGCGGTGGATGCGGCAGCCTGCGCTGCGGCCTGGCCCGCCGAGACCGTGGACTGCACGACGAAGCCGGAGCCGACGAGGATGCCGGTGGCGACGATCGCGCCGGAGATGAGCACCTTGCGGCTCCGGAACCGCCGGCTCGGCCTGCGGAGCGAACGGCGGGTGGGGAAGCCGGGTGCGGATGTTTCGGGAGTGGACGCTTCGGGAGTGGATGTTGCGGGTGCGGATGTCTCGTGAACAGGTGGAGCGGTTGTTTCGGGCTGCATGTCTTCCAATGGTCAGCCGACCGGTGTCGCCGCCGGAAAGGGGCACACGCGCATCCGTTGGATGTCGGCCACACGGGCGCGACAGGCTCCGCACCGGCCGGGGTAAGCGGCCTCACGCGGAAGGGATGACAGTCGGATTCGTAGGCGAGACGGGGGAATCGTCTCGCCGAACGCCCGCAACCTGAGGCTGTCAGCCGGGCGAAGCAGCCAAAATACGTCGACTTCCTGAACAAATGCCCACAAAAGGCAGCCAGCGACCGACCGGTCGGCCCTACGTCGTCTTCTTGGCGCGGCTCGGCTGCACGCGCGGCGGCTCCCCGGGCATCTTCGGATAGTCGGGCGGGAACGGCAGTTCGCCGAGCCCGGCGGCCACATCGCGCTCCCACCACGCGAGCAGGGTGTCGAGGGTTCCCGGATGCTCGTGCATCCGCTCCCAGGGGTCGCCGGTTGTCTGCAGCCGAGCCGGAACCGTGCCGATCGTGAAGGCTTTCGGGTCGGCGGTCTCGAGCTCGCTCCACTCCAGCGGGGTCGAGACGGGAGCGTGCGCGAGGGCGCGGGGGCTGTACGCACCGGCCATCGTGCGGTCACGGTTGGCCTGGTTGAAGTCGACGAAGATGCGGGTTCCGCGCTCCTCTTTCCACCAGGCGGTCGTGACCTTCTCGGGCATCCGGCGTTCGAGTTCGCGGGCGGCCGCGATCACGGCGTGCCGCACCTCCAGGAACTCGTGCGTGGGTTCGATCGGCGCGAACACGTGCAGTCCGCGGTTGCCGGATGTCTTGACGAACGCCTCGAGACCGGCCTCCTCGAGCACCCTCCGCAGTTCGATCGCGGCGGGCACGGCGTCGTCGAAGTCGGTTCCGGGTTGGGGGTCGAGGTCGATGCGCAACTGGTCGGGAAAGTCGCTCGTCTCCGCCCTCGACGCCCACGGGTGAAAGACGACGGTGTTCATCTGCACGGCCCAGACGGCCGCCGCCGGTTCGTCGATGACGAGTTGTGGATGCGAGCGGGCACTCGGGTAGACGACCATCACCGAGCGCGCGAAGGCCGGCGCTCCCTTGGGCGGGTTCTTCGAGAAGAACTGTTCCCCGTCGATGCCCTCGGGGAACCGTTGCAGAGAGACCGGACGGTCTCCGTTCGCCCGCACGAATGCGACGCCGACCGCGATCAGGTAGTGGGCGAGGTCGAGCTTCGTGATACCGGGCTCCGGCCAGAGCACACGGCTGGGGCTCGACAGGCGCACCTGCCTCGTCTCGCCGTCGCCGGCACCGGGAACATCGAGCATCACCGCTTCGCTTGCCATGGTTCAAAGGTAGTGCTGGTGGGCCTTCGAGGCACCGATTGTTGATCGATGTTCATTCTGTGCTATGGTTCTGGTTGCTCGCTTGACCGCACTGCGGAAGCTCGAGCACGGGGCAGGGAACACCGTCACCTCACCACCACGTCGACAGGCATTTGCTAAGGCAGCATGCGTCGCCGGGTGTGAGCTCGAGATCCCCTGCCAGTACGACCCCGCCGAGGTTCACCTCGAAACTTTTGTAATTCACTGCACGGTGAAGAGCGTCGCTGATTCTTTGACAACTCGCGGCCTTCTTCGAAATGCGTCGATTGAGACTTTCGATGAACCAAGCGATTTCCTGCCCGGGCTGACGCGGCAGGGAATCGCAGCGTGGGGGTCATTCTGCGGCGTAGAGGCGCTCTGCTCGCTCGGTGAGCAGACCCCGGGCGACCGCCACGGCGAGCGCGCGCTCCAGTCGCTGCCGGATCCCGGCCGTCAGACGGGTGAACCCGAAAGCCTCGGCGGTCTCACGCGCGAGGTCATCGCGGGCTACACCGAAACCGAGGCGGGCGACCGCCTGCATCGCGTTGCCGATCTCGACGAGCGAGATGTCGTCGACAACGCGTCCCGCGCCAGCGGTCGACCTCTGCCAGCGCGAATGGATGCCCGGACCCTCCGTTCCGAGGTAACGGAAGCCCTCTTCCCCCTCGACGATGCCGGGGAGGTCGAGCGCGAGTAGATCCTCTGTGCGGCGGGCGACCATCCGCTGGAGGCCGAACACGAGGCTGAGCTGGCGGACGAGACGCTCCGGCGACACCGGGCCTTCGGTCTGGATCAGCAGCGCAGCCGTCGCAGCGAGCTGCGCCACGACCGCCGGATCGGCGAGCCGGTCGAGGTCGGCGGGTTCGCCGATCAGGCGCGGCGTCCAGGCGCGCCAGACAGGGATGTCTGACCACGGTCCTCGGGCGTCTGCCACGGCCGACGAACCCGTTCCGACCTCCACGCTGGGGGATCTCGCATCCCTTCCAGCGGCCGCCGAGGCGCGGGGGGCCGCAGTATCCGCCGCCGACTCCGCGGGGTGCGGCGCCGCAGTGTCCATCCCGGCCGCCGCGCCGCGGAGCGCCTCAGCATCGACCGAGGTCTCCGCAGCACGCGGACGCGCGGCATCCTGCGCCGCGCGCACGAGGCGTTCCGTCTCGGCCTCGCGGTCCCGCAACCAGGTCGGCAGCCAGACGCGCTCGATCGCCGGCCAGCCCATGCGCTTCGTCAGCAGCTCGGTCGGCAGGGCATCCCGGTCGCCGGCCGTCAGGCGTGCACGCCAGGCCGGACCGTCGAGCAGGATGCCGAGCACCCGTCGCCCGGGATCCGCCGGGTCGAGCACGGCGATGTCGACCGTGAACTCCGAGAGCCCGACAGCAGGCACAACGTCGAGACCGCGGGCGCGGAGAGCGGCGAGGATCTCGTCGCGGTGCCGGTCGGCCGGCCGAGCGACCTGGCTCGTCACGGCGCCCGACGTCTTCGTGCCGTTCCGGGCGAGTTCGAGGTAGCTCTTCAGATGACGGAGCCCGATCGACGACGAACCGTCGACGTTCAGCTCGCCGGGCTCGAACGAGCAGAAGACGATCACCTGCCGCCGGGCGCGCGTGACCGCGACGTTCAGGCGACGCTGCCCGCCCGCCTGGTTCAGCGGCCCGAAGTTCAGCGGCATCACCCCACGGTCGTTCTTCGCGAACGCGATGGAGAACAGGATGACGTCGCGCTCACTCCCCTGCACGCTTTCGAGGTTCCGCACGAAGACCGGTTCGTCGCCGCCGGAATCGAGAGCGGCCCGCACCTCATCGTCGTCGACCGCGTCGAGCAGTTCCGTGATGAGCTTCTGCTGCTCCTTGTTGAACGTCACGACACCGATGCTGGCCTTCGCCAGTTCCGGGTCGCGCAGCCGGCGGACGATCTCGTCGACGATGGCCCGCGCCTCGACGGGGTTCGTGCGGAGACCCGCGGGTGCGACGCCCGTTGCGTCGGTTGCGTCGGTTGCGTCCGCTCCGGATGCCCGGCCTCTCCCCCGGCGCAGGAATTCACCCTCGACCTTCACGAACGACAGCCCCTTGTCGGCCAGCGTCTCGGTCGCCGAGGGAAACGAACTCAACCGCCCGTCGTAGTACTGCTGGTTCGAGAAGGCGATCAGCGACTCATCCTCGCTCCGGTAGTGCCAGGAGAGCAGCACCCCCGGCACCCGGGCCTGCACGGTCTCCGACAGGATGCTCTCCTCATCGATCACGACCGCGTCGGCGTCTCCCTCGCCGTTCTCCGCATCGCTCCCGTCACCCTGGCTGCTCGACGTCTCTGCCACCGACGTCGGCGGCATCTGCTTGGAGTCGCCGACGATCACGGCCGCTCCGGCACGACCCAGAGCGCCGATCGCGTGTGGCACCCGGATCTGCGACGCTTCGTCGAACACAACCAGGTCGAAGTCGGAGAGCTCGGGGTCGAGGAACCGCACCACCGAGTCGGGGCTCGCGAGTACGCACGGCGTGAGCCGGGAGACGATGTCCCAGTGCTCCTTCAGGAGTCGCCGGATCGGCTTGCCTCCGCGCGTTCGGCCGAGCTCACGGCGGAGTTCGCCGATCGCTCCGACCTCGGCGCCGCTGTCGAAGCCGCGCCGGGCGATGAGTTCCGATCCGAGCACGGCGGGCAGGGCATCCCGAACCCGGTGGGTTGCGCGGTCGAAGGCCGTGACCTGCTGGTCGTAGGCCGCGCCATCGAAGATGTCGAGATCCTGGTCGTCGAGCTGGCGCCGCAGCACGGCCGACAGCACCCCGCGTTCGAACGCCTGCTCGGCGTCGCCGAACGCGACCGCACCCGAGAGCACGAGGTTCTGCGCCTCGAGCAGCCCGTGATCGCGGAGCGGCGCGAAGGCGCCGTAGAGGTTCGCCCAGCGGCGCAGCTGCGTGAATCCGCGTTCGACCGCGTCGTGCTGCAGCGCCTCGACTCCTGTCGCCCAGCGCGCGGCGAACCCCGCGCCCCCGTCGCCCGACCACAGTGCCGCGCTCTCCGGCGTCACGCCGATCGCGCCGCCGAGTTCGCGTGCCGCGACGCCGAGCGCCGCCAGGTGCGCGACCGCTCCGGGATCGGCGGCAGCAAGCGCGCGGAGCCGCCGGCGTTCCGGCGCGGGCGTCTCCGCCAGCACGGAGACCCAGTAGTCCGTCCACTGCAGCTGCGCGGTGACGGATGCCCGTGCCCCGGCCTCGAGCGGATTCCAGCCACCACCGACGCCCGAGGTCGACGCAGTGCCCGTGGTCGACGCGGTGCCCGAGGTCGACGCGGTGCCCGAATTCGTCGCGCCCGAGACGACCCCAGCACCGGCGCCCGCCCCCACATCGACCCCGACGACCGCACCCGCCGCGGCCCTCACCCGCGCGACATCCGCCTGCACCCGACCGAGCAGGTCGATCGTCCCGAGCAACTGCTCTCCCGTCACGGCCGAGCCGTCGGTGAGGAACGCCGTCACCGCGGCCACCTGGGCCGTGACCCTCTTCTTCCGCCCGAGGAAGAAGCTCGACAGAGCGGCTTCGGCGTCGGCGCGGAGGCGCGCGACATCCGCCCCCAGAGCGCGCGGACCGATCGTCGGCGGGTAGTCCGTGGCCAGGCCCGCGAGCGCTCCTGCCAGTGCGAGCCTGTCACGCACCTGCTCGGTGGTGGATGCCGCGTCGACCACCGTGAGCGCAGGCATCCCGGGCTGGGCGAGTGATGCTGCAGAGACCAGTTCGCCGAAACTCGCCGCCTCGGCAAGATACTGTGCGCCGGCCGCAGAGCTGCGGAGCGCAGCATCCGATCGGGCCAGCGCATCGACCGTCGACGCCAACTGCTCCGTCATCCCGCCCGTCAGAGCGGAGGCCGCCACCGTCGCCAGCGACCACGGTGAGCTGCCCGCAGCGCCGGCGACCCGTCCGAACTCGCTCGCCTCGCGGAGTGCCGCGAGCACGGTCGCGCTCACTGAGGCATCGGCCGACGACAGGAAGGCTGCGGGAACCGGCAGCACCGCGCCCGGCGGAAGGGCGAGCATCCGGTCGCGGGCAGAGTAGGCCGACTCGCCGAAGGCCCCTCGCACGTGCAGGTGTTCGGGGTAGCCCTGCAGGGTGGGCAGCGTGCGGGCGAGGTCTGCGCGCGCCGTCTCGTAGGCAGGGTGGTCGGCGGTGACGATCGAGTCCATCACGAGGCTCAGCTGCTGGCGCACGGCAGCCGGCCGCAGCCCCCTGTCGTGCAGGTTGAGGCAGAACGGGCCGAGACCGACCGCGTCGAGTCGCTCCTTCACCACATTCAGCGCCGGCGGCTTCTCGGCGATGAACAGCACCCGTTTGCCCTGCTGCAGCGCCCGGGCGAGCAGGTTCGTGATGGTCTGCGACTTGCCGGTTCCGGGCGGGCCCTGCAGCACGAAGGTCTGGCCGGCCATGGCCTTCTGCACGGCGACCACCTGCGATCCGTCGGAGGCGACCGGCAGCTCGGCGGCCAGGTCGTCGAGGGCAGCGGTGTCGAGGCCAGCGGTGTCGACGGCGGCGGTGTCGACGGCTCCGGATGTCGCAGCCCCACCCGGGGCGGCGGGCGCACGCTCCGCCGCGACATCCACCCCCACCAGCGCGGGATCGTCGAACTGCAGCTGCGGCGTGAAGACCAGGTGCCTGACCAGCGGTTTCTCGACGAAGGCCGGCCAGTTGTCGCTCAGGTCGCGCCACAGCCGGTACGTGCTGAAATCGAAGAAGCCGAGCGTGCACGACTCGTCGACCCGGAAGCCCTCGAGCCCCGCCGCCGTGATCTCCGCCCGCACGTAGGCGAGCAGGCCGTCGATGTCGACCCCGGACTCGTCGACACCCGGATCGATCAGCTTCGGCAGCACGAAACCCGCGTCCTGGCGGAGTTTCTCGGCGAGCGAGTAGTTCGGGGTCACTGCGTTCGTGTCGTCGATCACCAGCGAGAAGATGCCGTTGCGGTTCGCCGCCTTCACCGTCACCGGTACCAGGATCAGCGGCGAGCGCACCTCCGCCTTGCCGGTGGGCGTCCAGACGAGAGAACCCATGCCGAGGTACAGGCTGTTCGTTCCTGTTTCGTCGCGGACGGCCCGCGCGGCACTGTTGATGCGCCGGAGGCGGGCGAGGAACGCGTCGGGCAGGGCATCCACCAGCACCCGGCGCTCCGCCGTCAACTGGGCTTCGAGCGAGGCGTTCAGTTCGGCATCCGGTTCCCGCCGCGCGTTCAGCGGACGGTCGGTCGTGTTGGCGGCGAGCCGCAGTTCGTTGCCGGCCTGCAGCAGGTCTTCGATCGTGCCGAGCGTTCCCGCCGGCACCATCAGGTTCACCGACGACGACGAGGCGCTGGAGTTGCGGTGGTTGATCAGCGGATTGCGGAGGCTCAGGTCGAGGAGCGAGTTCTTCCACTGCCGCACGCGGGGCGGCGGCTCCTCGGCGCGGGCGGCCCGGCCTGCTCGCGCACCCTGGGCGGCCAGGGCGGCCTGGAGCAGGCCGATCGAAAGCTCCTGAGGTCTGTACTCGACGATCTCCACCGAGCCGTCGGGGTGCACGACACGGGCGGGCAGTGGAAGCACGCCGTCGACGATGCGGGCGCGGGCGATGTCGACGAACCGCGAGGCTGCGGATGCCGCGGCGATGCCGGCACGGGCATCCGGAACCCCGGCGGCACCGGGCGCGGCAGCACCGGGCGCGGCAGCACCGGGCGCGGTGGCACTTGGCCCAGCGGCACCGGGTTCCCTTCCGCCAGACGGCGACCCCGCTGCATCCGGAGCACCCAGCACACCCGATCGCACCACCCGCTCGCGGCCCTCCACCTGCGCGGCCGCGAACGACCCGTTGCCTGGGGAACTCGTCACCATCGTCGTCTCGAACAGCACGAGGGCACCGCTGTCGACGGAGTTCATCGCGCTCTCGACGGGGAACACGGCCCCCGCCAGCACCTGCCGTTCCTCGCTCGCCCAGTAGCCCACGAGCGCGTGACCCGGCAGCAGCACGACGACCGGCCGCAGCCCCACGTTCTCGAGCAGGCTCGCGAAGAGCATGGTCGTGTCTAGGCAGGTTCCCGCACGCTCCCCGAGCACGGCTCCCGGGGTGCGCACCCGCTGGCCTGCCGCATCGGGGTTGTGCTGCAGGTCCCACGCGGCAGGCGGATCGACGTAGGTGATGCCGAGACCCCGCACCGCCTCGTAGATCGCCTCGACCATCGGCGTGACGTGCGCCGCGTCCTGGTAGCCCGACAGAACGCCGGCGTGCCCGCTCCCCGTGAGCCTCGCCACGGCGTCGTCGAGCACCGGCCGCAGGGCAGGATGATTCGGCAGCGCAAACGCCGCAAGCGTGAGCGCCGCCTCGTCGATCGGGGTGGTCAGCACCCACGAGTCCGCGGCCAGAACCCTGACCTCGTGGCGTTCGTCGGCCAGCACCGTCTCGCCCTGCAGCACCCGCACCTCGAACGCGCCCACCTGCTGGTCGTCGAGCGCGTAGAGCGCCGCAGCGTCGAGAGTGAGCTTCACCGGAGACCAGGTCATCCCCCGCTCGCCCAGCTCGTGCACGCTCTGCACCCACGGGCGGGAGAGCGGCCCGTTCACGCCGGCCAGCACGACCTCGACCGTCACGCCCGCTCTGCTCTGCCCGGGCACCGCCCGCACACTCAGGCTCTGGATGATCGGCTGCCCATTGTGCGCGCCCGCGAACGAGACCACGGGCGAGAACTCGAAGTCGATCAGAACCTGGGCCATGGCGTCCTTTTCCGTGCCCGCGGGGCAAGCGTTGTCGGTCGAATGGGGATGCCCTCGAAGCTACCGCATGCGCCCGACGCGCCCGCTCCGCACCCTGCTCGATACCGCGCGCCGCCGTTCAGAGAACGGGCACCGGCGGAGTGACAGGATGCCCCGGTAGCCCGATCCGATACATCCGCTCGAGCGCCGCAACAGTTCGAGCACTGAACGCGTCTCCCGGATAGAACCGTTCAAAGAGTTCTTCCGCAGCCTCGACTGTCTCGATTCCATTCAGCCTGAGGAGTTTGGCGACGTCGGAGGCATCCCGGCCCGCGCGCCCTCCCAGTGCGTTCAGCTTCATGGCGAGAAGCGCATCGACAGGAGCCACCCAGACAGAGATGTGGCCGTCTTGGTGGATGAGACGCCATTCCACGTCCTGACCCCACGAGGGGATGAACTGGCGTGCCTTGTCGTTCAGCCAATCGGCATTCCAATGGCGTTTCTCAGCAATCGCCAATGACACCGCCTCGATCTCAGCGTGCGGCTCGATGAATGCATCGATGTCGACCGTGGACGGGCGGTCGAAGTACAGGAGCCGGAGAGCGGCACCCCCGATGATCTTGATCTCTGCGCCCCGGATGCCCGCCGCCCGGGAACGCGCAATGAGTTCGTGAAGACCATCGATGATGTCCTCCCGCTCCAACATGCCCGGCATCAGACGCTCGCCAGCGTACTGCGCTCGACAAGAACATTGCGCGTCAGGAACTGGCTCGGCACGAACGCGACATCAGGTTCCAGGTCGTAGACGCTCACTCCCAAAGATTGAGGTTGATGGAGCGCGCGAGAACGATCGCTGAGCCAAGCCGGCTTCGGAAGACCTTGGTCATCGAGCCAATAGGACGCCACGGACGCGAGCGCTGCATCCCAGAGCGGCGATCCGGTGTCCGCCGGTTCGGCTGCTGTCAGGATGATGCGCTCCACACCGTCTGCCGCTGCAAGACCGTCCGAGTAGTCAAGGAAGCGGCGGAAAGCCTTCTCTTCGTTGGCCTCTTCTACGGCGAATGCGATGAGCGATGCAATCTCGACAGCATCGGAGCTGCTGGTGGGGTACGAAAAGATCTTGTGCCCCACTCCTCCGAGGAGCCTCTCGAAAGTCTCAACAGTGGGATTGCGCCGACCCTGTTCGACAAGGGAAACGTCGGGTTGGCTGGTGCCTGCCCGCGCAGCAAGTTCGCTCTGGCCTAGACCGCTACTACGACGTGCGGCCCTCAGCAGGGTGGAAGCTCCCATGATCGTCCTCTTCTCGTGCTTATATCGTAATCGATATAAATAGCATCGCAATGTGAAATGAGCATACATCATTTGACGGCGGTCTCGTGAGCGGCCCGGGATGAAGAGCAGAATGGGAGCTGTGCAGACACCCATCGATCCAGAGCTCGACCTGACCATCGCCCGCGTGATCAAGGCCCCGCGGAGCGCCGTCTGGGAGGCCTGGGTGGATCCGCGGAGCTTCGAGCAGTGGTGGATCCCGACGCCGGCGCGGTGCCGGGTGGTGGAGTGGGAGCCGCGGCCGGGCGGCTCGTTCGTGACGGAGATGAGCGCGGGCGGCGGCGGCGGCGGCGACGACGTCGACGCGGACGGCGGCGGCTTCGTCCCCCACCTCGCCGCATGCTTCCTGGCGGTCGACGAAGGTGAGCAGATCGTGTTCACGACGTGCCTGGTCGGGGGTTTCCGGCCGGCCGCGCAACCGTTCATCACCGCCGAATTCACGTTCGTCGATCATCCGGAGGGCACCCTCTACACCGCGAGAGCCATGCACCCCACCGCGGAGGTGCGCGCGATGCACGAGGAATTCGGCTTCTACGACGGCTGGGGAGCAGTCACGCAGCAGCTCAGTGACTTTGTGGAGACGCGCTGATCCATGACCGGCACGAAACGACATCGGGCGTGAGGGCGGATCAACCCTCGCAGGCGATCCCGTCGCCGTCGCGGTCGAGTTTCGAACTGTAACCCGGCTCACCGCGGTGCAGCGGCGCAGCCCCGGCCGCCCGCACAGCGTCGCAGTTGCGGTAGCTGACGTCGGCCGGGGGCGCGGGCTGCGGCGCGACAGGTTCCGGGGCCACCGGCTCGGGCTCGGGTGCCGCCGGCACGGACACCGCAGGCGCCGGCGCGGCGGGCGCTGGCGCGGGCACCGCCGACGCGGCAGCGAGGGGCGTGAAGCCCGACGACACCGCCGGCTCATCGGGACACGCTCCGAGGATGCCCGCAAGCGCGTCGTGCTCCGCCGGCGTCACCCACAGCCCGTAGGTCGCCTTGACCGAGATCTGCCGCGCCGCATATTCGCAGCGGAACCCTTTCGCCGGCGGCAACCAGGTCGCCGCGTCACCGTCGCTCTTCTGCTGGTTCGTCGCGCCGTCTGTCGCCCAGAGGTTGAGCGGATCGTTCGCCAGTGTGACGCGCTGCGCCTGGGTCAGCTGCTGGGCGCCCGTCTGCCAGGCGTCCGAGAGCGCCACCACGTGGTCGATCTGCACGAGCGTCGACGTCGTGTTGCCACGCAGAAAGTCGATGGTGGTACCGGTGTAACGGTCGGCAAGCACACCAGTGAGCACCTTGCACGGCCCCGACAGCGAAACACCTGTCAGGTCGCGCGCCAGAATGTCGTTTCGCGTGTCGCACCCGTTCCGGTCGACGTCGAGCCAGGCCTCACCGAACTGGGCGGTGCGCTGGTAGCCCGTCTTCGGGGCGCGACCCTTCACAGCCAGCGTCCCCAGCACGGCGATCGCCGTCCCGGTGGTCACACTCGTGTTTTGGGCCACGACGCTCGACCCCTCCGGTGGGGCCGTGACCGTCTGCGGATCGAGGTCGTCATCCGCAGCCGTTGTCGCCGCCGGTGTGGCAGGTGCAGTCGGCGAGTTGCTCGTGCTGGGCGTCGCGGCGGACTGACTCGTCCCGACCTCTGCAGCCGCCGGCGTCGGATGCACGGGGGTGGCGACTCCCGCCCCGACACCGAACAGCACGAGCGAGGCCGCGACCACTCCCGCCGCGATCGGTCGCGATGCGGGGAGCCGCGCCCAACTGCGCCGCTTCGTCAGCACGACGTAGAGCCCGGTCAGGAACGCGACGAGGCCCAGCATGATGAGGAATCCGCCGAGACCACCCGCCAGCGCGAAGAGCAGCAACAGCAGCGTGACGACCCCTCCGACGATCCAGGTCAGCATCGAGAGGTTCCGGAAACCTCACGTTCGCGCTCGCACACGAATACACAGCCCGAAGGCACACTCGTCGAGCAGCTCATCGTTCCCCCAGAGTCGATGATCAGACTCTATCGGCCCGGAGAGGAAGCCGGCTCCTCCTCCCGTCCACAGTCATCCGTTTCGGGAGTTGTCCACAGACTGAGTCTCGGACCGGTCCGTGTCCCTCCCAGACGTCTACATTCGCAGAATGATCATCGAAGCGGGCTACGACATCCACCAACTCTTCTCCGGGGTCTTCCGCGAGGGAACAGAGACACGAAAGGGGCTGTGGATCATGGCGATGGATGAAGACCTGCGCCTGTGTTTTCTGAGACCCGTGACCGACAGAATGTCGGGCCGGCTCGTCGACCATGTCGAGAAGATCTCCGAGGCTCTCCACGACGATGTGCAGGAGGTCGCGTACTTCGCGCTGGCCTCTGCGACGGCAACGGTCCAGCCCGAAGAGGGAAGGCTGTCCGAGATAGGCAGGGATCTGATGGCTTGCCCCCAGCTCGAGGACTACGAATTGCTCGGCCACGTGATCTACGACCCGGAGGGCTACATCTCCAGCATTCCCCTCTACAGCTTCCAGGACTATCTCGGGTACGGCCACCTACCCCGCGCTCTCGCCGTTGAAGGCCCCCATGATTTCGTTTGGGCCTGCACATGCCTGGCCTGCACCCAGTACCGCAGACGCACCGTGGAGTTGCGACGACGGCACGCCGACCGCAATCCGTCGGAGAGAGGCCGTCAGCTGTGAACGTCGCCGGAGTGGCGCTCCTCGTCGAGGCCGGCGAGGTAGGCAGCGTTGCCGCGGAGTGCAGCTTCGTAGCGCTCGACGTCGGGTGTCGCGATCCGGTCCGCGGCGAGCCGCAGGAGTTCGGCGACGGCCGCGTCGCTCCGGGAGGCGGCGTGCAACGACAGAGCGTGGAAGAGCCGCACGGAGTCCGAGTCGGGAAACTCTCGTCGCGCGCGCTCGAGCGTGTCGACGGATTCATCGAAGAGGCCGAGGTTCCGCAGGGTGCTGCCGTACTGCAGCAGGCAACGCCGCAGCACATCGCCCGCCAACCCGGCGGCGAGCGCCTCCTCGTAGTAGCCGCGCGCGATCTGCTCCTCGCCGGCCGTGTCGTGCGCGCCGCCCACTTCGTAGAGCCGGCGCGCGTCACCCGGATGCTGCTGCAGCAGCCCACGGAAGTACGCGATCGTCGGGGCCATGTTCTCCCGGTCGCGTTCCGCGTACCCACGCGCGATAGCCCGCTCGAGCTCGAGCTCGTCTTCGTCGCGCATCATGTCGACTCAACCACCCAGACCGGCGCCGGCAGGCAGACCTGCCCCAGCGGGTGGGTCGGCCACATAGTCGGCGAGGTGGATGCCCGTCAGCGTCGATTTCGCCACGACCAGTTCGGCGGGCGTGCCTTCGAACACGACGAGCCCGCCGTCGTGCCCCGCGCCCGGGCCGATGTCGATGATCCAGTCGGCATGAGCCATGACGGCCTGGTGGTGCTCGATCACGATCACCGACTTGCCCGATTCGACGAGACGGTCGAGCAGCCCCAGCAGCTGCTCGACGTCGGCGAGGTGCAAGCCAGAGGTCGGCTCGTCGAGCACGTAGATCCCGCCCTTCTCCGCCATGTGGATGGCCAGCTTCAGCCGCTGCCGTTCCCCGCCCGAGAGCGTGGTGAGGGGTTGCCCGAGGCTCAGGTAGCCGAGCCCCACCTCGTTCATCCGCCGGAGGATCGCATGTGCCGCCTTCGCCGCGGTACCCGCCCCGGCCCTCCCCGCGTCGGCCGCGCCCGCGCCGCCCTGCGCACCGGCACTATCCCTATCTCCATCACCGGCGCCCGCGCCTCCCGGCGCACCGGCACCAGCACCGGCACCGGCACCTGCACCAGCACCTGCACCAGCGCCCGCTCCCCCGAAGAACGCCTCCGCCTCAGCCACCGACATCGCCAGCACCTCCGCGATGTTCGCTCCGCCCAGCCGGTACTCCAGCACCTGCGCCTGGAACCGGGCTCCCCCGCACTCCTCGCAGACCGTGGCTACGCCGGCCATCATCGCGAGGTCCGTGTAGATGACTCCCGCGCCGTTGCAGTTCGGGCAGGCCCCGGTCGAGTTCGCGCTGAACAGTGCCGGCTTCACCCCGTTCACCTTCGCGAACGCCGTGCGGATCGGGTCGAGCAGCCCCGTGTATGTGGCCGGATTGCTGCGCCGCGATCCACGAATCGGTGCCTGGTCGACCGACACCACATACGCCCCGCGCGGGATCGACCCGTGGATGAGCGAGCTCTTGCCCGAACCCGCCACACCCGTCACGACCGTCAGAACGCCGAGCGGCACATCCACGTCGACATCCCTGAGATTGTGCCGCGTCGCCCCGCGGATCTCGAGGGCCGCGCGCGAGGTGCGCACGGACGGTTTCAGCCGGGTGCGGTCGCCGAGGTGCCGCCCGGTCAGAGTGTCCGATGCCTCGAGCTCCTCGACCGTGCCCGTGAAGCAGATCTCGCCGCCGTTCGTGCCGGCCCGCGGCCCCAGGTCGACCACGTGGTCGGCGATCCTGATCGTCTCGGGCTTGTGTTCGACGACCAGCACCGTGTTTCCCTTGTCGCGGAGGCGCAGCAGCAGCCCGTTCATCCGCTGGATGTCGTGCGGGTGGAGCCCCACCGTCGGCTCGTCGAACACGTACGTGACATCGGTGAGGCTCGACCCCAGGTGCCGCACCATCTTGACCCGCTGCGCCTCACCGCCCGACAGGGATCCGGAGGTGCGGTCGAGGCTCAGGTAGCCGAGCCCGATCTCGACGAACGAGTCGAGGGTCTGGCTGAGCGTCTCGATCACGGGGGCGACGGATGCTCCCCCGATGCCGCGGACGAACTCCGCCAGGTCGCTGATCTGCATGGCCGTGCAGTCCGCGATGCTCCGGCCGTCGATCTTCGACGCGAGCACCTCCTGTTTCAGGCGGGTGCCCCGGCATTCGGGGCAGGTCGTGAACGTCACTGCCCTGTCGATGAACGCCCGGATGTGCGGCTGCACCGAGTCCCTGTCTTTCGACAGCATCGACCGCTGCACCTTCGGCACGAGACCCTCGTAGGTCATGTTGTTGTTGCCGATCCGCACCTTCTCGGCCGGTCGGTACAGAAAGTCGTCGAGCTCCTTCGCTGTGAAGTCGATGATCTTCTTCGCCCCGTCGACGAACCCCGACTCGGAGAAGATGCGCACGTACCACCCGTCGGGCGTGTACCCCGGAACCTTGATCGCACCCTCAGCCAGCGAGAGCGCCCGATCCACCAGCTCGTCGATGTCGATGTCGTTCACCTCGCCGAGCCCCTCGCAACGCGGGCACATGCCCTCCGCGCTGTTGAACCCGTAGTGGAACGACGGCCCCAGGTGCGGCTCAGCGACCTTGCTGTACAGGATGCGCAGCATCGCGTTCGCGTCGGTCGCCGTTCCGACGGTCGAGCGCGAGTTCGCCCCCATGCGTTCCTGGTCGACGATGATCGCCGCCGAGAGCCCCGTCAGCCCGTCGACGTCGGGCCGCCCGAGGCTCGACATGAACGACTGCACGAACGCAGGATACGTCTCGTTGATGAGGCGCTGCGACTCGGCGGCGATCGTGCCGAACACCAACGAACTCTTACCCGATCCGGAGACCCCGGTGAACACCGTCAGCCTGCGCTTCGGGATCTCGACGGACACGTCTTTGAGGTTGTTCTCGCGCGCGCCGAACACGCGGATCAGGTCGTGGCTGTCAGCCGCGTGTCGCATCTCGGTCATGGCACCGATCGTAGCGAAGGCTTCCGACATTCGCTCAGTTCAGCGGCGGCGCCGCCGGCGACAGGGGCGCGAAGACCAGCGACGCCGAAGACCTCCCCGTCTGCACGAGCACCATCAGCTCGTCGGCCAACCGGGCCCGCGACAGCGACACCCTCCCCCGGTAGAGGCCCGGTTCCCCGGGAACGGCCCGCAGGATGTGCCCGTCGGCCCACACGCGGGTGGTGGATGCCCGGGCCGGGCCCGCTCCGTCGCCGACCCGTACCTCGACCTCCCACGACCGGCCGCGCGCCTCGACCGAGACGATCGACAGCGTCGACGCCATGGCCGCGGAGGCGTCGGCGCCCAACCCCGGGGAACCGTCAGCCGCCACTCCGGCAGCCGCGACATCCACGTCGACCTGGTTGCTCGGCAACGTCGGCGTCAGGAACGCCGGCTGCCGCCGCAGCGTCGCCCGCTCGTACGCCGAGGCGTAGTCGAGCAGCCGGTCGTCGCTGTACGCGGCCCCCGCGAAAGTGAGGCCGACGGGCATCTGGATGTCGCCCATGAACCCCATGGGCACGGTCACCGTGGGGATGCCGAGATGCCGCAGCACGCGGTTGCCGTTCGAGTACACCACGCCATTCCGCGATGCCGCTTCGAGACTCTCCGGACGGGTGAACAGGTCGACCCGCCCCACGTCTCCCGCCGCAGGGAAGACCACGAGGTCGAGCCGCTCGGCGAGCATCCACTCTTCGAAATCGACCCGTCGGGCCTCCTCGAGCCCCCGCAGCAGGTGCGCGAGGCCCGGTACCTCGTCGAAGCTCGCCAGCAGGCCCTGCTTCACCAGTTCGGCGAGGCGCTGCCAGTCGAAACCGCCGCGCGCCCGGGTGATCCAGACCGGAACCGGCGCATCCGCGAGCGGGAACACGGTGTCGCCGTCGACGTCAGCCCAGCTGTTCAGGTTCGGGTCGTCGTTGTCTCGCAGGAATGCATCGAGCGCCATCGCCGTGATGGGGCCGCCCTCGAGCGCCCGCCAGTTCGGCGGCACCAGGCCCCGGTCGGCGAGCCCCACCGCTTGCGGGCGATCCTCCTCGTAGTTCGACACCACAGGAAAGTCGACCTCCACCACCTCGGCGCCCAGCGCCTCGAGGTCTGCCGCGGCGCGATCCCAGAGGGCCCGCACGCTCGGGCGGATGACCGGCGGGTCGAGCGGTGCGGAGTCCTCTCCTATATAGAGGCGCGGCACGCCGATCCGCAGCCCATCGAGCCGCTGAGGGCGGGGCCGTGACACCGGATGCGGCAGAACCGACTCCGGCGTCGGCAGCGCGACCGCACTCTGCTGCCGCCAGAAGTCGCCCGTGCGATCGGGGTCGTCGACGGCGAGCACGTCGAGCAACACCAGCAGGTCGGCCACCGTGCGGGTGTGCGGCACGACGACGTCACAGGTCGGTCGGAGCGGCCAGTTGCCGCGGATCGACAGCACCCCGCGCGACGGCGTGTACGCCACGAGGCTGTTGTTCGACGCCGGCGCGCGCCCCGACGACACCGTCTCCTCGGCCATGCCGAAGGCGCACATGCTCGCGGCCGTCGCGGTACCCGATCCATTCGACGAACCCGATCCATAGGCCGCCGTCAGGAACTGCGGGTGGTACGGGCTCCGCGCGTAGTCGTAGACCCCCGGCTGCATACCGCCGGCAGCCATCGGCGGCATGTTCGTCTTGCCGAGCAGTACCGCCCCGGCGGCACGCAGTTGGGCCACGGATGCCGCGTCGTCGGTCGCCACCAGCTCCGCCAGGGCCGGGCTCCCGGATGCCACGGTGAGGCCCTTCACCTTGTAGCTGTCCTTCACCGTGAACGGGATGCCCTCCAGCGCGCCCACCGGCTGGCCGGCCGCGCGGCGAGCGTCGGACGCGGCCGCCTGCTCGAGGCAGGTCTGGTCGAGCACCGCGATCGCATGCAGGCAGAGCCCCGTGCGGTCGTAGTAGGCGATGCGATTGAGGTAGGCGCAGACGAGTTCGACGCTCGTCACGGCCCCCGAGCCCAGCGCCTCGATCATCTCGGTGATGCTCAGTTCGACAACGTCGATACGTTCCATGTCGCCTGCCTTCCGTCGCCTCCATCCTCCCAGCAGGGCGGCGGATGCTCGAACAGTAGTCGGCGCGGAAATCGTTGCTCGGGGCGGCGTTCTCAGATCCAGGCGGGAGCGGTTGGTGGCAGGGCCCCGTCTCCGGTCAGCACGCCGGCTGACGACCGCCCGGTCGCCCAGGCCAGCAGCGCTGCCCGCCGCCCGCACAGCACCAGCCCCCCCGCCTCGCCGAAGGCCTCCTCGGTGTCGACACACTCGAGCCGCACCCGCTGCTCCCCTCGCGCGACCCAGAGTGACAGCACGTCGCCGATCAGCCGCACGGCCACGCGGCCGGGGATGTCGTCCACCCGAGCGCCGAGGCGGTCGTGGCCGGCCCCGAGGTCGACCGCGTGCAGCCACACCTCTCTCGTGCGCATCCACACGGTCTCCGACACCGGAACGTCTCGGCCGAGGGCCGTTCTGACGCGGGCTGTCCAGCGATCCGGCGGCAGGTCGCGCCAGGCGACGTCGAGCGACACCGCGGCGTGGTCGGAGAGGTGTCGGAGCGCCCGCGGTGAGAGTGTCGCCCCCATCTCGATCTCGGCCGTGCGTTCAGACGCGGAGGAGTACATGGGCGTCTCGACCCCCGTCTCGGCCCACTCGACGAGCCGAGTGATCGCCCGCGCGTTGTATCCGACGTGCGCCGCGACGTGCGCGCGCGACCAGCCCGCCAGACGCGACGGCTCAGCGAGTTCGTCGTTCCGCAGCTCGTTGAGAGCACGGCTGAAGAACGCCTGGCCGAGCCTCACGTCACGCAGATCATCCAGAACGGCCGGATCGGTCGCGCGGTCGGTGAGAACGGTCATCGTTCGCGGCCGGCAATGTAGGTGCGCTCGAAGTTCAGCCGCTCAATCACCGGGGCGTCAGAGAAACGGAACAGGTCGAGCTCGGTTTCGGCGTGGATCTCCCACTGCACCCACGAGGGCACGACCACCAGATCGCCGGTGTCGAGCGTCCAGGTGTGCTCCCCGACGACGATCTCGCCCCGGCCCTCGAAGACCTGCCAGACAGACGAGCCGACCTCCCTGCGGGGCGGCGTCATCGTGCCCGCGCGCAGCCTGTGGAACTCGGCGCGCAGGGTCGACATCACATCGCCGCCGTTGGTGGGATTGGTGAACCGCACGCCGGCGTGCCCCTGCTCGACCGTCGCAGGGAACCCCTCGGCCTCGAGTTCGAGTTGTGCGGTCAGCGCGCGGTCGGTGTACTCCCAGCGGTAGGCGGCGATCGGAGAATTGACCTGCGAATCGAGCCCCGAGAGCGGCCGGAGGCCCGGGTTGGCCCAGAGCCGCTCCGCCCGGGAGACCGACGGGGTCGAGTAGTCAGTGACGCGCTCGGTGCCGAACTCGAAGAAACCCACGTCGAGATGCTCGGCGAGGGGCACGTCGAGGCCGTCGATCCAGGCCATCGGTTGGTCGCTCTCGTTGTGGTGCCCGTGGAAGTTCCAGCCCGGAGTGAGCAGGAAGTCGCCGCGGCGCATGGCGACCGGGTCACCGTTGACCACCGTCCACACCCCTTCCCCTTCGACGACGAAGCGGAAGGCGTTCTGCGCATGGCGGTGCTCGGGTGCTGTCTCGTGCGCCCCGAGATACTGGATGGCGGCCCAGATCGTCGGCGTCGCGTACGGCCGGCCACCGAGTCCCGGGTTGGCGAGCGCGATCGCCCGGCGCTCGCCCCCGCGACCGATCGGCACCAGGTCACCCGACCGTGCGGCCAGCGGAAGCAGATCGTTCCACCGCCAGAGGAACGGAACAGCCCGCGATCTGGGCACATCCGTCAGCACCTCGCTCGTCTGCGTCCAGAGGGGTGAGAGGTTCTTCGCTTCGAAGTCGGAATAGAGCTGGGCGAGGGCCTCGTTCTGTTCGGGAGCCATCGCGTTCTCCACGTCGGCCATGGTGTTGTGGGAGGCGGTGCCCTCGGCCCGGGTGTCGTGGTCGGTCATGTGAACTCCTTCGTTCGTCGACTGCTGGTGCTGCTGTTTCTGTCGTGGGCCGCTCAGATCAGCTGGAAGTGCACCCACTTCTGACCCTCGGCCAGCCCCGCCAGCTGACGGCCCGCCGACTGCAGGATGACCGGCGAGGAGGAGATGTGCTGGGTTCCGCCGTGCACGTCGCGGTAAAGGCGCTGGATGACGCCCTGGCGGAGCGCGTCGGTTCCGGCGCTGCGGTAGACGAAGCCGGCGATCTCGTCGAGCGCCTCTGTCGCATTGCAGAGTGCCGCTCGGTTGAGTGTCTCCAGGCGTACCGACATCCGGTCGCCGCCCGCTAGCATGCCCTCGATCTCCTCCCACACGTCGTAGAGAAGGGCCTGCGCCGACCGCAACCGCAGTTCTGCATTGGCATACTGCTCGTGGAAGCTGGGGTTGTCGCCCCAGGCGCCCGCCCGCCCGGTCTTGTTCTGCACGCTCTTCGCGAGTTCGTCGAGCAGGCGGCGCCCGACGCCGAGCGCCCAGGCCCCGTGGTTGATGCTGGCGAAGTTGCCGATGCCGACCCGGTAGAGCCAGCCGCCGGTGACAGGCACGGTGCTGAGCGACGGATAGCTGAACTCCCGCCTGACGAACGCGTTGTCGAGCCTGTAGTCGATGCTGCCCGTCGCGCGGAGGCCGAGCACGTTCCAGTTGTCGACGAAGTCGACCTCGGCGACCGGCACGATGAAGAAGCGGGTCTCTCCCGTCTTCGTGTCGGCGGCTGCGGTGTGCAGGTGCGTCGCGTGCTTGATCCCCGACGCGAACGACCACTGCCCGCTCACGAGGTAGCCGCCCTCGACAGGCTCCGCCCGCCCGGCTCGCGTACCCTGCCCCGCGATTCCGAGGCGGGGAGTGCTGAACAGTTCCTCGGCGGCCGAGCGTTCGAAGAACGCCCCAGCGAGGCCTGTCGACATCGCGAGCGCCATGGTCACCCAGCCCGTCGACGGATCCGCGTAGGAGAGGGTGCGGTAGACGTCCATCGCCTGGCGCGGGGTCATCTCGCTCCCGCCGAGCTCTCGCGGGGTGATGACCCCGATGGCGCCGCTGGCATAGAGCGCCTCGATGACAGGTTCGGCGATCCGTCCCTGCACATCGTTCTGAGAACCGTAGGAGTCGACGAGGTCGTGGAGCCCGGCGACCGCGTCGATGACATCGGCCGGGCTGGGGTTGTCGAGGATGCCCGTCTGAGTGCGGGATGCTAGATCGGTCATGAGGACTCCGTTGTTCGTTGCGAAGGTGGGTCGTCCCGACGGTAGCCCGGCCGGGCGGTGCAGAACCAGTCATTCCTGATAGGCCTTCTCGGTGGACTGAGAACCATTCGTTACCACCTCGCGTCTGTGTACCAGCGGTGATCACTGCGAGCAGACAGGTATTGGAGATCGTCGACACGATCGCGTAGACCTGAGGGATGCAAGCACTCGTCTGGCGCGGCCCCTACCTCCACGAGCTCGACTCGATCGACGTCCCCGTCCCCGGCGACGACGACGTGGTCATCGAAGTGGCACTCGTGGGCATCTGCGGATCCGACCTGACCGCCCACAAGGGCCTGATGGGAATCGCCCGCCCGGGGAGTGTGCGCGGCCACGAGTTCGCCGGCACCGTCGTCTCGGCTCCAGATGCCGGACCGACGCCCGGCACACGCGTCACCGTCAACCCCGTGCTGTCGTGCGGCCACTGCCGCCCCTGCCTCGACGATCGGCCGAGCGCGTGCGAGAACATCCAGATCATCGGAGTGCATCGCCCCGGTGCCTTCGCCCAGTTCGTGACGGCGCCGGCAGACCACGTGCATCCGGTGCCCGATTCGATGTCGTGGCAGACCGCCGCCTCGTGCGAACCGCTCGCCCAGGCCCGGCACGACGTGGCGCGTGCCGCATCGATCGCGCCGCTGGGAGAGTGCCTCGTGATCGGGAGCGGCTCGATCGGGCTGTGGATCGTTCATGCCCTGCGCCTCGAAGGAGCATCGTCGATCACCGTGGTCGATCCCGACGAGTCGCGGAGGCACGCCGCGGTCGAGGCGGGCGCCGCGGTGTTCGTCAGAGCGATCGACGACGTTCCGGCCGCCGCCTTCGACACCGTCTTCGACGTGGTCGGCGTGCCGGCCACCCGCGGCGGCGCTGTGGGGTGCACCCGCAACGGGGGCACCGTGGTCTCTGTGGGGCTCGCCGTCGACGAGGTGTCGATTCCCTGGTTCGATGTGGTGCGCCGCGAGATCACTGTGCGCGGTGCGAACACGTTCACCCCCGGCGACTTCGAGACCGCCCTGGCGTGGCTCTCGGACGGCAGTGTCACTCCGCCGCCGTCGTCCCGGGTGCTCGACCTGCAGCAGGGTGGTGAGATCTTCACCGCAATAGTCGAACACCGTGATGGATTCACGGGGAAGACATTCTTCGAACCACGCCCCAGCGTCTGACCGACCTCAGACGTGGTCGTAGATCGGTGACCGCACGGCACGCGAGATGTGACAGTCGAGCAGCAGCGGCCCCTCCGACCGGTTCCACGAGGCGAGGGCTCCGGCGAGCTGCGCCGTCTCCTCGATGAGCTCCCCCTGTGCGCCCATGCCGACCGCGACGGCCGCAAGATCGGCGTACCCGAAGATCGCCTGTTCCGGAGGCACGCTCCAGTCCTTCATGTGCGCCAGTTCCGAGCCGGCCGCGCCGTCGTTCATGCACACCACCAACAGCGGGACGCGCTCGCGTACCGCCGTCTCGAGGTCACCGAGCGTGAGGTAGAGGCCGCAGTCGCCGATGAAGAGCACTGACTGCGTGGCCGGTTCTGCGACCGCCGAGGCATAGCTCGCCGCCAGCGAGCTCCCGACGGCGCCGAAGTCGGGCATCCAGATGAGCGAGCGTGGCGAGGTGTGGGAGAGGTAGAGCGCAGGGAACGCGCCGAAGTGGCCGTTGTCGATGAACACGCGCCGGCTCCGGGGCAGCACCCGCTCGAACTCCAGGGCGAGCATCCGCGGGTCGATCAGACCGTTTGCGGAGACGTCGTCACCGACGGGCGGCAGGAGGTCGCTTGGCAGAGCGTCGCGCTGCCCGAACGTCGTCCCGGCCCCGAGACGTCGCTCCACCTCGTCGGCCAGGGCCGCCGTCGCAACCCGGGCATCTCCCTGAACGGGCACTGTGGTCGCGCCTTCGACGGCTGACGGCCGCAGGTCGACCCGCACGATGGTGCGCCCGGCCACGAATTCGCCCTTGCGGGTCTGGAACAGGTTGAGCGAAGCCCCGATCGCGATCACGCAGTCGCTGGCAGCGATGATGCTCTCGGTGGCACCGATCGAGAAGCCGCCGAACGGCCCGATGACGGCGGGATGCTCACCGAGTGCTCCTGAAGCGGGCATGGATGTCGCGACCCGAGCCCCGAGGAGGTCGGCGAGTCGCAGCACCTCCGAGGCGGCGGCGGCCTCGAGAACGCCGCGCCCGGCGAGCAGCACCGGCCGGGAGCTCGCCCCGATCGCGTCGACAGCGGCGCGCACCTCTTCAGGGTCGACGGCCGCGGCCGTTGCCGTTGCCCCTCCGGTTTCCGCAGGAAGCGGATCGGCTTCGAGCTTGTCGAGCCCTGCTGGCATGACGAACACGATCGTTCGCGACTCCGCAAGCGCCCGCCGGGCGGCTGTGCGCAACACAGCTCCGGCATCGGCGCCCGCCGCCCGAACGCTGTCGATGCCGAGCGGGTCGAGAAGAAGCTCGGGCCGGAGCGCCTGCACTCCCCCCGCGAACGGGAATCGCAGCGGGTCGAGGTTCGAGGTGTCGCTCACGATGAGAACCATCGGAGTGCGACCCCGACTCGCGGTCAGCAGGGCCGTGATCGTGTTCGTGAAGCCGGGGCCCTGCGTCACCGTCGCCCAGCCGACCCGGCCGGTGGAACGGGCGTAGCCGTCAGCAGCCCCAATCGCCCCGTTCTCATGGCGCAGGTGGTGCACGGGAACCCCGTGCAGGCGATCGAGGTGGTGGATCAGCCACAGGTTGCCCGCACCCATCAGCGTGAAGAGGTGCTCGCATCCTTCGTCGACCATCACCTGGGCGAGCTGCTCCATGACGGTCGGCCGAGTCTGTTCCGTGCCGGCGTCTGCGACGTCGAGCACCGTCGGGCCGGTCATGCGGAGTGCGGCATGACGAGCTCGAGCAGGTGCCGCCTGAGATCGAGGAATTCGTCGCTGGCCCGGGTCGCCACCTGTTCACGCTCAGATCCGAGGGGAACGTCGACCACCTCCCTGACCCGCGACGGCGAACCCGACAGCACGACGATGCGGTCGGAGAGGTAGATCGCCTCGTCAATGTCGTGCGTCACGAGAACGACGGTGATGCCGAGCTCCCGTCGAACGGTGAGAATGAGGTCTTCGAGATCGAACCTCGTCTGGGCATCCACCGAGGCGAACGGCTCGTCCATCAGCAGCAGGTCGGGGCGGTAGGAGAGGGCTCGCGCGATGGCCACGCGCTGCTGCATACCGCCCGAGAGCTCCCACGGGTACTGCTTCTCGACGTGGCCGAGCCCGACGTTCTTCAGTACCTCGCTCACCCGGGCGGCCCGTTCGGCCTTCTTCATGCCGCGGGCGGCAAGCGGCAGGCCCACGTTCTTGGCGTTCGTGAACCACGGATAGAGCGAACGCCCGTAGTCCTGGAAGACCAGCCCGAGCTGCTCGGGCACTGCCGTGAGGGGCTTGCCCTCGAACGAGAGCCTGCCCGAGGTGGGCTTCGCGAGGCCCGAGATGCAGCGGAGCAGCGTGGTCTTGCCCGCACCCGACGGGCCGACGATGCAGACGAACTCGCCCTTGTCGACGCCGAAACTCACATCCTCGATGGCCGTCTTCGCGGCCGGCTTGCCTTCGTTGTAGACCTTGCGGAGCCCGTCGACGCGAAGAACCTCTTTCGTGAGGGATGCAGACGGCTGGGGTGACACGACGGTGTGCGACATGGAGTTCTCCGATTCGAGAGGGGATGGTGCGGTCAGGAGTTGCTGAGGGCGCGGGAGCGGTAGTACCAGCGCAGAACGAGGCGCTCGACGCCCACGAACAGATAGTTCAGAACGGTGCCGAGGATGGCCAGCACCAGGATGCCCGTCCACATGGTGGTGATCGCGAACACCGTCTGCGCCTGCAGGATGAAATAGCCGATGCCCTGCTTGGCCGCCACCATCTCGGTCACGACCATGAGGATGATCGAGGTCTGCAGGCTCGCCCGGAGGCCCGCGGCCATCTGCGGGGCGGCCGCCGGCAGCACCAAGGAGAACAGCTGGCGCAGCGGACTCAGTTTCATGGCCCGTGCCGTGTCGAACTTCACCTGGTCGATGCTGCGCATGCCGTCGAGCGTGTTCAGCAGCGTCGGCCAGATGGCGCCGAACGAGATGAGAGCGATCTGTCGCAGTTCACCGATTCCGAACAGGGCAATCATGGCCGGCAGCAGAGCCGGGGCCGGGAGCACGTACAGAAAGTAGATGAGCGGGTTCGAGACGTGCCGCACCGGCGGGAAGCGCCAGAGCAACGTGCCGAAGACGACGCCGATCAGAGCGCCGCCCAGGTAGCCGAAAGCGAGGTTGCGGAGGCTCGAGGTGAGCTGCATCGCCGCGTCGCCCACGATCCACTGGGCCCAGAACTCGGCGACGATGCTGCTGAGCGGGGGGAAGAAGGGAGAGGTGCTCGACGCGGAGGCGAACCACCAGATCACCAGCAGGGCGATGGGCAGCCAGACGGCCAACAGCACATTCCGCACCCGAGCGCCGGTGCTGCGCGTGCGCCGTCCGGTCACCATCAGGTCGGTCGTCTCGCCGATGCTCGGCCCCGCGGCGCGCTCCGGGGCGATCTTCGGCATGGTGGTCTGCGTCATTTGCGAACCCCTTCGTTGTTCGAGCGGATGTTGCGCTGGGATTCGTGCCAGTGCATGACGTTGCGTTCGAGCAGGAAGAACGCACCGGTCAGCACGATCCCGATCAGCCCTGCCGTGATGATGTAGGCGTACATCACCGGGTACGCCGAGGTGCCGCCGTTCTGCGCCTGCAGGATGTTGCGCCCGATCCCCGCCGCACCGCCAACCAGCTCGGAGACGACCGCAAGGATGAGCGCCGAGGCCGAGGCGATGCGGAGGCCGGTCGCGATGTAGGGCGAGGCACTCGGAATGACCACCGTGAAGAACCGGCGCACCCCTCGTACACCGAGCGCCTTGGACGTGTCGAGAACCGTCGGATCCATCGACCGCACACCGTAGATCACCTGGATGACGAGAGGCCAGAAGACGCCGAAAGCGATCAGGAAGACCTTCATCGGCAGGGTAGAGCCCATCACCAGGATGACCAGCGGCAGGATCGCGATGGCCGGGATGGCCTTGAAGATCTCGATGACGCTCGCGGCACTGCGGAAGGCGAAATCGCTGAAGGCCAGCGCCGATCCGATCGTGATCGCCAGCGCGCTGGCGATCACGAGACCGAGGAACCATGCCTGCACTGTCGCACCGATCGCCGCCCAGTACTGCGGTGTCGCCACCGCCTTGCCGAGCGCGATCATGGTGTTCGTCATCGTCGGGAACTGGTCGGCCCGGAACAGCCCGCCGGCCGTGACCAGCTGCCAGAGCAACAGGGCGGCCAGCACGGCGGCCGCGGGGGCGAGCCAACGGAACGAGCGATGCGACAGTGCATTCATGGGAGTGTGATCCTTCGAATCGGTTCGGTGGATGGTCGCCTGTTACTTGCTGCTCTCGAGCGCGCCCGGCCACACCAGCGTGTTGACGTCCACCTCTTTGGCGAGCCCTGCGTACTTCGTGAGCAGCGTTTCAGCGGTGGCGAAACCCTCGGTGTTCACGTAGGGGTTGCTTCCTGTGTTCCACTTGGCTGCCTTGGCCGCATCCTCGGTGAGACCGAGGTTGGTGACCAGTGTCTCCTTGGCCTTGTCGATGTTCGCCGTCGCATAGTCCTGCGACTCGATCATCGCGGCGGCGAAGTCGGAGACGGTGTCTGCGTTCGCGTCGATGTAGCTCTGGCTTGTCGTGTAGAGACCGACCGCCATGTCGGGGAAGGTCTCGACGTTCGGCTTGCCGATGATCGTGGCACCGTTGGCCTCTGCGTCGGCGATGAACGGTGCCTGCACGACAGCCGCGTCGATGTCGCCGGAGGCCAGTGCGGCCGGCATCTGGCCGAACGGCAGCTGCACGAGGTTGATCGACTTCGTGTCGACCCCCATCTTCGCGGCCATGTCCCACATCGCGAGGGTGTTGAGGGAAGAGAGCCCGATCACACCCACGGTCTTGCCGCCGAGGTCACCGGCCGTCTTTATCCCTGAATCGGGGCCGGCCACGAGGGCGTTACCCTCATCGGGTTCCTCCTGGGCCTTCTGCTGGCCCTCGACCGTCGCGACGGCCCTGATCGGGATGCTGTTCGCGTTCGCATTGATGACGTGCACGACGGTGGCGAAACCGAAGTCGTACTGGCCGCTCGCGACACCCGAGATGATCGCGGCCACGTCGGTCTGCGGCACGAGCTCGACTTCGAGGCCGTGCTTGGCGAAGATGCCGTCCTGGATTCCCAGGTAGATCGGTGCCGTCTGCGCTGACGGGTTGGTGGCCACAGTGATCTTCTTGGTGCCGCCGGATCCGGCGTCGGCGCTGCCGCCGTCGGAGCCGCCTGAGCAGCCCGCCAACAACACCGTCGTTGCGAGCAGTGCCACTCCGGCGAGCAGGGTCTTCTTTCGTGACATCATGATGTCCCTTCGATTGTGATGTCGATGCATGAGGTGGAGAAACGCCCACTCACGAGTGCCGTGCGTGTGAGTGGGTGAGAACGACCGAACCGATACGCCCTGCGTGCCTTCGGCATCTTCTTCGATTGCCGAGGGGCGGCTGTGCGGGGCCGACGGTCGCTTGTGCTGTTCAGGCTAGCCGCGGTGTGATACCCCGGAATGGCCCGAAAGCTATTACGTGATAACAGTTGAGAGCGCATGGGAGCTCAATTCCTCGTGGCGAGCACGCCACCGTCGATGACGAAGACAGAGCCGGTGATGTGACCTGCCGCCGGCGAGGCCAGCAGCAGTGCGAGTCCCTCGATCTCGGCCGGATCGGCGATCCGCCCGGTGGCCGTCGCGCGGGTGAGTTCGTCGATCATGCCGGTATTGCCCGGGTTCTTCGCCCCGATTGCTGTGAGGAATGAGCCCGGCGCGATCACATTGACGTTGATCCCCCTCGTGGCCAGTTCGGTCGCAACGTTCTGGGCGAACAGGGTCACCGCCGCCTTCGAACTCGAGTACGCGTAGCCGACCAGGGGGTCGACCGCGAGACCCGCCACCGAGGAGGTCACGATGATTCGACCGGCTCCGTCGTTCATCCTGGCGGCGGCAGCCTGCACTGTGAGCATCAGTCCGGTGAGGTTGATGTCGAGAACCGATTGCCAGCGGTCGTCGTCGATCTCAGCGAGCCCGTTCCCGAACCGACGCCCGAGGCCCGATGAGACACCCGCGTTGGCGAAGACGATGTCGAGCCCCGAACCCCAGCCCGCTGCATCCTGCATCGCGGCATCGAGCGCGGCGCGATCGCGCACGTCGGCCATTCGCGCCCTCACCTCGAGTCCCTCCGCGGCGAGGCTCTGCCGGGCGGTCTCGAGCGTCTCCCCCGTGTTGTCGACGAGAAGCACCCGCGCCCCGTTTCGGGCTAGCACCCGCGCGATGGCGAACCCCAACCCGCTGGCCGCCCCCGTGACGACGGCCCCGCGACCGCGCACATCGAAGAGCACCCGGGGATCTGAGGACGCTCGCCCGTCCCCAGCCGGTGCGGCACCTGGATCGGTCATGAGCGCTCCTCCCAGGGCCGCATCTCGAGAAAGTTGCCGAGCACGGCGGGTTTGGACTTGTCGTTCCAGACGATCCCGACGCTGAGCTTCGGCTCGGCGCCGCCGATCGGGCGGAAGGTGACGCCCTGTTGCGCCGCAGAGCGGGCGGATGCCGGTGCGAAGCCGACCCCGAGTCCGCCGGCGATGAGACCGAGCGCCACCCAGGTGGAGTTCACCTCATGGGCGATGTGAGGGCTGAAGCCGGCCTCGTTGCACATCGCGATGTAGTAGTCGTGCAGGGCGGGCTCCACCAGGCGGTCGATCATCACGAGATCCTCCCCGTCGATGTCGGCGAGCGCCACCGTCTCCTGTT
This sequence comes from Subtercola boreus, assembly GCF_006716115.1. NCBI lineage: Bacteria > Bacillati > Actinomycetota > Actinomycetes > Micrococcales > Microbacteriaceae > Subtercola > Subtercola boreus. The sequence goes on from NZ_VFOO01000001.1 coordinate 1,649,959, forward strand.
CGGCCAACGGATGCCCGTCCGGCAGCGCCAGCATGACGTCCTGCTGCGAGATGGGCAGGCAGGCGAGGTCTTCCCGCAGCTCGATCGGCAACCGCGCGAAAGCGCAGTGCACGGCTCGGCTCATCGTCTGGTCGAGCACCTGCCGGGTGGTCAGCTCGGTGAGCCGGATGCGCACCTCGGGGTACTCCTTGCGGAACCGCCGGAGCGAACGTGGCACGAGTTCCGCGAGCGCGGGCTGGATGAAACCGATGTTGAGCGAACCGACCTGCCCCCGGCTCACGGCAATCGCACGCGACTTGGCGCCGTCGGCGCGTGCGAGCACAGCGATGGCCTCCTCGAGGAAGGTCTTGCCCGCTTCGGTGAGGGTGACGTGGCGCCTGTCGCGTTCGAGCAGCATCAGGCCGAGTTCGTTCTCTAGGGAACTGATCTGCTTGCTGAGCGCCGGCTGCACGATGTGCAGGGTCTCCGCAGCCTTCCGGAAGTGCAGCTCCTCGGCGACTGCCACGAAGTACCTCAGGTGTCTCAGCTCCACGTCGGCACCGCCCGGCCGATCACAGCAGTCAGCGAGTCCGGCCGTTCGACGTGCGGGAGGTGTCCCGCCTTGGGAACGACGGTGAGCTCGGCCTGCGGCAGAGCCGCCATCCATTCGGCTGCGTACGACAGCGGGACGATGCCGTCTTCACGGCCCCAGAGGATGCTCACCGGAATGGTCAACGCGCCCAGTCGCCCAGCGAGGGACGGGTCGTGCATGTAGGGGTCGCCAGCGATCCGGTGCGCTGTGGCGCGGCTACGGGCCAGACGCCGTGTGATCACCGGGTGGGGCGTCGCCCGCCGGGCCGCCTCACGCCGGTCGTCGTCGAACACCGTGGCCACGAGCGCCTCCTCCGGGGTGAGAGCGAAGATGTCGGGAGCGGTTCCATCGCCGGCGAGACCCGCCGGGTCGATGAGCACCAGCCGACGGACGCGCTCAGGCACGCGCAGGGCCAGCTCGGCGGCTACCCACCCGCCCAGCGAGCAGCCGATGAGCACGAACTCGTCGATGCCGAGCTCGTCGAGCAGGGCTTCGTGCACCCGGCCGATGTCCGCGATGTCCGACACGGCGAAGTCGTCGCTCTCGATGAATCCCGGATGATCGGGCCTCACCACGAGGTGATCGTCGGCCAGCGTCTCCAGGGCGGGCAGCAGTGCCCCCTGATCGCCCGTGCCGTGGAGGTAGACGACGGCGGGCCCGTGCCCGGCCCGGACCACCCGCAGGGCGCCTCCGGGGAGGTGCACGAGGTCCGTCTGTACTGCATTCACAATGTGCTCCTTTGCAACGATCGTGATCGCTGATCACTCTAAGTACCACTTGGACCAAAGATCAAATAGCCGAAAGAACCACTGTGATCGCTGAGAGTGATCACAGCTCTGATCACTGGCGGCGATCACAGGCTCTGTTCTGGCGCTTTGAGGGCCCGTCGCGCATCGGTAGCGTAAAAGCGAGACCATTCGACACTGGCGTCACGGGGTGCATCCGCGTCGACGCACCCGACCCGGGAGCTTCATGAAACTCGCGCTCTTCGATGAGAACCAGCTGGGTGTCATCACCCCCGACGACGACGGGATCGTGGATGTCACCGCCGCCCTTCCGTCGGTACCACCCCACGATGCCGACCCGCTCACCGCAGGATGGTGGCGGGCACTCTGTCGGGACTGGGCCTCTCTCGCCGGCCCGATCCGCGACGCAGCGGCCGTCGGAACGCCGATCCCCCTCAGCGCTGTCACCCTGCGCGCCCCTGCCCTCAACCCGTCGAAAGTCATCGCGGCCGCGAGCAACTACCGCGATCACGTCGCCGAGATGCACGACGTCCAGCAACGCACACTGGGCACGACGCACGAGTGGATGTTCGATTTCGACGTCTTTCTCAAAGCACCCTCGTCGATCACCGGGCCCGCCGGTCCGATCATCCTGCCGCCCGACGTGCTCGACGCCGGCCACGAGATCCACCACGAGTCCGAGCTGGTGATCGTGGTCGGCACGGGTGGCTTCGACATCCCCGTGGAGAGCGCCCTCGAGCACGTCTTCGGGTTCACTGTCGGTCTCGACATCACCGTGCGGAGCCCCGCCGATCGTTCGCGGCGCAAGTCCTACAACACCTTCAGCCCGATCGGGCCCTTCATCCGGGTGCGCGACGATACCTTCGACGGAGCGGCCGAGAGCATTCTGCTCACCGTCGATGACGAGGTGCGCCAGAGCGTCGACACCTCAGACCTCATCATATCTGTGCCCGCGATCGTGGCGTACGCGTCACGCATCATGACTCTCAACCCCGGCGACCTCATCTTCACCGGGGCCCCTCCCGGCGTCGGTCCGATCGCGCGGGGCGAAATGCTCGTGACGACGATCAGCGGGATCGGAACAATGACGACGAGCGTCGCCCGGTGAGCGGCCACGGCCTGCTCACAGGCCGCGTGGTCGTGGTGACGGGAGGATCGAGCGGAATCGGACGGGCACTCTGCCTGCGGGCAGCGGAGGAGGGGGCCGCGGCGGTGATCGTCGCCGACCGGGTCGAGACGGGCAGGGAGGGCGGGGCGAGCACCGTCTCGCTGATCGAGGCCACCGGAGCGACCGCGGTCTTCGTCGAGTGCGATGTCACCGAGCCGGCGTCGTGGCTCGACGTCACAGCGGCCGCCGACGTCTTCGGCGGACTCGACGCTCTCTGCAACGTGGCAGGCATCAGCGACAACGTCGACTTCCTGAGGGTCGATCTCCCCCGCCTCCGGCGCGTGATGGCCGTGAACTTCGAAGGCACCTTCCTCGGTGCGCAGGCGGCGGCCCGGTCGATGATCGCCACCGGCAAGCGCGGCACCATCGTCAACGTGTCGTCGGTCGGCGGGATGCGCGGCTTCGCGCACGCCTCGACGTACTCGGCGTCGAAGGGCGCGGTGCGAGCCTTCACCTATGCGCTCGCGGATGCCGTGGCGCCCCACGGGATCCGGGCCAACGTCGTGCACCCGGGCCAGGTCGACACCGAGATGCTCCGCGTCGAGATGCGGGGAGGCTCCCCCATCCGAATCCCCCTCGGCCGGAAGGGCGAAGCCGCGGAGATCGCCGATGCGGTCGTCTGGCTCATGAGCGACCTGTCGAGCTACGTGAGCGGCGCATCCATCGTCGTCGACGGCGGGTACTCGGCAGTGATCTGACGTGGGAGGACCTGTGATTCCCAGCGGCTCTCTTTCGCTCACCAACAGGAACCTCCACGGCATCACGGGCTCCGTAGCATCAGAACATGACCAACACCCAGCCGGCCCTCCCCGTTCGCGATGAGGCGAACGAGGCCAACGACTCCCGACACCTCATCACCCTGCCCGTGCCGTTCCAGGTGACGCCCGACGAGTTCAAGGCGGCCTTCCGCAATCACCCCGCGGGAGTCGCCGTCATCACCGCCGACCCCGGCGACGGCCCCGTGGCCCTCACCGCGACATCGGTGTTCTCGGTGAGCGCCGAACCTCCGCTCCTGGTCTTCTCGATCTCCGGACTCTCCTCGAGCGCCCCCTCCATCGCGCGCGCAGAGACCATCGTCGTGCACCTCCTCGGAGCAGAGCAGCTCCACCTGGCCAAGCTGGGAGCGACCAGCGGGATCGACCGTTTCGCCGACACCTCGCTCTGGGCGCGGCTCGAGACGGGGGAACCCTACTTTCCGGCGGCACACGCCTGGATCCGGGCGAAGATCGTGAACAGGATGGCCGCAGGCGGCTCCACGGTGATCGCTGCGGAGGCCGTGCAGACTCACGCGCCCGAAGCCGGCGATGCTTCGGCCGATGCCTCCCAGGCAGAACCGCTCGTCTATCACAACCGCACGTGGCACCGCCTCGGAGAGCACTCCAAGATACGCTCCTAGCATCATGAAGATCCTCCTGCCGAACACCATCCCGCTCGATGACCTCATCGTCGAAGCGGGTGACGAGGCGGTCAGGTACGACGTGACCGCACCCATTCCCCACGACCTCCGCGACGCCGATGTCTTCGTGGCGTGGCAGAACACGCCCGACAACCTGGCGTCTGCCGCCCGCGAGCTCGGGGCGCTGCGGCTCGTGCAGACGCTGGCGGCGGGCCCGGATGCCGTACTCGCCGCAGGGTTCAGACCTGATGTCGCAGTGACCTCGGGCCGCTCACTGCACGACGCCACAGTCGCCGAGCACACTCTCGCCCTGACGCTCGCCCTGGTCAGGCGCCTCGACCGGCTGCGGGATGCCCAGCGTGACTCTCACTGGGACGACGAGTTCCTGGCGGCCCAGCAGAACCCGCTCACCGCGCCGCTCTACACACTGGCTGGCGCATCCGTCTGCATCTGGGGTTTCGGCTCGATCGCCCGCACGCTGGCGCCGATGTTCGAGCTGATGGGAGCCACGGTCACCGGCGTCGCCTCGTCGGCCGGCACCCGATTCGGCTACGACGTGGTAGACGATGCCGGGCTTCCCGCGCACCTCGCGGGCGTCGACGTACTGGTGTCGCTGCTGCCGGCAACCCCGGCAAGCACCGGGGCCTTCGACAAGGCCCTGATCGACGCGCTGAAGCCCGGCGCCGTGTTCGTGAACGTGGGGAGGGGCGCGACGGTCGACGAGCCCGCCCTGATCGATGCCCTGCGGGCGGGACGACTCCGCGCAGCGGCACTCGACGTCATGGTCACGGAGCCGCTGCCCGCCGACTCACCCCTCTGGACCGCGCCGAACCTCCTGCTGACGCCGCACGCCGCCGGCAACCGCCCCCGCGGTGCAGCCGCGTTGATCGCCCGCAACCTCCAGGCGCTCCGCACGGGCGGGCCCCTCACGAACCTTGTCGGAGCCTGACTCTCACTGAGGCTTCTCGGCGATGAGGCGCTTCTCGCGCCGCTGCCGCAACTGCGTGATGCGGACGAAGCCGAGAAGGCCCGTCACAGGCGCGAAGAGGATGAGCAGCCAACCGATGGAGTTGCCGTTGACGAGTTGCACGATCCCGGCGACGAGGAGTGCGACGGCGAACGCGACGTAGACGCCCGTCAGCACGTTCTCCAGCACAGAGGGCGGCTTGTCGGTGCTCATGCGTGCAGCCTACCGACGGGCACCCCGGGAACGACAGAGCCCCGACAGAATCTGAATCCTGTCGGGGCTCTTGTTGTCGGGCTGACAGGATTTGAACCTGCGACCCCCTGACCCCCAGTCAGGTGCGCTACCAAGCTGCGCTACAGCCCGTGGGTGGGATGACAACTTGTCCATATTAGCCCAACCGGCGGGCCGCCGCGAACCGCTCGGGTATGCCCACGCGACTCAGGGTCAGACGAGTGCAGCCTCACCCGTGAACACCTGCACGATGGTCGGGGCATCCCCTGCCGCCGCCACGACCTCGATCACATCACCGGCCTCGATCGTGCCCGGCGTCACCACGGAGGTACGCGCCGGGTCGCCCGGCGGCGGTGAAGCGCTTCACCCAGCCCCGTTCATCCGCTCCCCCGACCCAGCGGGCGAAGGTCTGGCAGGGCGTCCGTGGCATGCTGACCTCGACGACGACCTTGGCACCGATTCGCCATCGGGAGCCGATCGGCGCGTTCGACACGTCGACTCCGGATACGCGGAGGTTCTCGCCGAACCAGCCTGGCGGCAGCGTCCGGCCGAGCTGCGATTCCCAGTACGCGGCATCGTCGGACGAGTACACGTAGAGCGCCTTGTCTTCGCCGCCGTGGTGCTTCCGATCGGCTTGCGCGTCAGCGTACAACCCGAGCGGACGCACCTTCACGGGCCCCCCGACCGGCCGCTTGTCGATAGCGGTCACGCCGACCGTGCCCGGATCCGCCCGCAACCCATGCACCACGCACGCCGCCACCAACACGCCCACAGAAGCCTCCCGAACTCTCCCGGCCACCCTACCAACCCCCAAACGCCAATCGAGTGGGCGGTTTGGGCCCCGAATCGTAGATTTTGGGGCCCAAACTGCCCACTCGATTGAGAGAGGGGGGGTGGGTCAGCGCTTGCGCTTCTCGCGCACCCGCATGTTGACGTTCACGGGGCTGCCCTCGAAGCCCCAGATCTCGCGAAGGCGACGGGTGATGTAGCGGCGGTAGCCAGGGTCGAGGAACCCGGTCGTGAAGAGCACGAAGGTCGGCGGGCGCGAAGACGCCTGGGTGCCGAACAGGATGCGCGGCTGCTTGCCGCCGCGAACGGGGTGAGGATGCTCGGCCGTGAGCTCGGCGAGGAACGCGTTGAACTTTCCGGTCGGAATCCGCGTGTCCCACGACTCGAGTGCCAGCTCCAAGGCCGGAACCAGCTTCTCCATGTGCCGCCCGGTCTTCGCCGAGATGTTCACGCGCGGCGCCCACGACACGTGTGCGAGATCCTGTTCGATCTCGCGTTCGAGGTATCGGCGGCGTTCGTCGTCGAGCAGGTCCCACTTGTTGAAGGCGAGCACCAGCGCGCGGCCCGATTCGAGCACGAGGTCGATGATGCGAACATCCTGCTCGCTCACCGGCTGCGACACATCGATCATGACGACGGCGACTTCGGCCTTCTCGAGGGCAGCCGAGGTGCGGAGCGACGCGTAGAAGTCGGCGCCCTGCTGCAGGTGAACCCGGCGACGGATGCCCGCGGTGTCGACGAAGCGCCAGATCTTGCCAGCGATCTCGACCTGCTCGTCGACGGGGTCGCGGGTGGTGCCCGCGAGTTCGTTCACAACGACCCGTTCCTCGCCTGCGGCGCGGTTCAGGAGAGACGACTTGCCGACGTTCGGACGGCCGAGGATGGCGACGCGGCGCGGCCCGCCGACCTCCTGCTTGGCGACGGCCGAGACCTCGGGCAGGACCTTCATGATCTGGTCGAGCAGGTCGGCGACGCCGCGGCCGTGGAGGGCCGAGACGGGGTACGGGTTGCCGAGGCCGAGCGACCAGAGGGAGGCCGCGTTCGGCTCCTGGCGCACGTCGTCGATCTTGTTCGCTGCGACGAAGACGGGGCGCTTGGTCTTCCGGAGCATGCGCACGACGTGCTCGTCTGTCGCGGTCGGCCCGACGTTGGCGTCGACGACGAAGAGCACGGCGTCGGCCAGGTCGATGGCGATCTCGGCCTGGGCGGCGACCGAGGCGTCGATTCCCCGGGCATCCGGTTCCCAGCCGCCGGTGTCGACGATGGTGAAGTGGCGCCCGGCCCACTCGGCCTTGTAGTTGACGCGGTCGCGCGTCACACCGGGGGTGTCTTCAACGACTGCCTCACGGCGACCGATGATGCGGTTGACGAGCGCCGACTTGCCGACGTTCGGGCGGCCGACGATCGCCAGCACGGGCAGGGCCGGCAGGTAGGTGATCGCGTCGGGGTCGTCGCTGGCGGCCTCGAGGATGGCGAGGTCGTCGTCGCCGAGGTCGTAGTCGGCGAGGCCGCTCCGCAGGGCATCCGCTCGCCGGGTGACGAGGTCTTCGTCGAGGTCGCTGAGGCGCTCGACGACCGCGCTCGAGACCTCGGGGTACTCGTCGTACTCGCCGTCGGTGTCTTTGTCAGCGCTGTGTATATTGACCATCTGAAGCCTTCGTTCGTGCAAGAGTGACAACTTCAACCACCGCTTGCACGGTCTGGCCGAAGTCGAGTTCGGTGGAGTCGACGGTGGTGACCCCGTCTGCGGCATTCATGAAGTCGACGACCCGGGAGTCGGCCCGGTCACGAGATCTCAGCTGTTCGCCGACAACGGCGGCCGTCGATCCGACAATTTCTGCTGAACGCCTCTTCATTCTAGCGTCTTCTGACGCCGTGAGCAGGATCCGGCTGGTCGCATCGGGTGCGACGACCGTTGTGATGTCCCGTCCCTCGACCACGATGCCGGGCCGCGGAGTCGAAGCGATGGTGCGCCGGAACAGCGCGGTGAGGTGTGAACGCACCTCGGGCAGCCGCGCCACCAGCCGCACCTCGCTCGTCACCCACGGCTCCCGGATGGCGATCGTCACGTCGTCGGGCCCGACCTTCACGAAGTAATGGTCGGGGTCGGTGCCGATGGCGAAGTCGAACTCGGGCAGCGAAGCCACGACGACCTCGGGGTTCTCGGCGTCGAGGCCGCGGTCGAGCAGCATCCACGCGAGCGCGCGATAGGCGGCCCCGGTGTCGAGGTACGCGAAGCCGAGTTCCCGCGCGGCGCCCTTGCTCACGCTCGACTTTCCGCTGCCGGCCGGCCCGTCGATCGCCACGACGATCTTCTCTGTCACGTCAGTCCCGTTCATCCTGCAATCCGCCAACCACGTTCGCCCAGCCACTCTGTCAGCCCGGCGAGCGCCTCCGGCAGCACCGCGATCTCCGCGAGCCCGATCTCGGCCCCCGGCGAGTGCTCCAGCCGGAGGTCTTCGAGGTTCACCCCGGCCGCACCGATGTCGGACACCAGTCGTGCGAGTTCACCCGGCCGGTCATCCACCATCACCACCAGCTGCGCATACCGGCGGTCCTGTCCGTGCTTGCCGGGGATCCGCGCCACCCCGACGTTGCCGCCGAGCAGTTCTTCAGCGAGCCTGCGCCGCGCTCCTACAGCCTCGGGCGCGTCGAGCGTCTCGATGACACGGTCGAGATCCGACCGGAACGACTTCAGGATGCCCACCACAGGCCCCGCGTTCGCCCCGAGGATCTGCACCCAGAGCCCCGGATCGCTCGCCGCAACCCGTGTCACATCGCGGAGCCCCTGCCCGGCGAGGTTCACCGCGACACCCGGAGCGTCGGTCAGCCGCCGGGCCATCAGCGTCGACACGACCTGCGGAACGTGCGACACCAGCGCCACACTCGCGTCGTGCGCTTCAGGGGTCATCTCGACGAGCGAAGCCCCGAGGTCGAGGATGAGGTCGTCGATGACCCCGCCCCGCTGGTACGAGATGCCGTCGTGCGCCGCGACGACCCAGGGCCGCCCGAGAAACAGGTCCGCGCGCCCCTGCAGCGGCCCGCCCCGCTCGCGCCCGGCCATCGGGTGGGTGCCGATGTAGCGCGACACGTCGGCTCCGGATGCCCGGAGTTCGTGCAGCACGCTGAGCTTCACACTCGCGACATCCGTCACGGTCGCGTGCGGGAAGGCCTCGAGTTCGGCAGCGACGACGTGCGCGGTGACATCGGGCGGAACGCAGACGACGATGAGGGTGGGGTGGTCATCCGGAGCCGCGGGGCGCCCCGCGCCATAGTCGACCGCGATGCTGATGTGGGTGGGCGAGGCGTCGGCCACGATCACGTCGACGCCGCGGGCGCGGAGGCCGAGCCCGATGCTGGTGCCGAGCAGGCCCGCACCGACGATCCGCACCGAGCCGGTCAGCCGGCTCTCAACCACGGTCGGCCGCGCCCTTCGAGCCGGCCGGGCCGGACGCGGCAGCGCCCTTCGCCTCGCGCGACAGCGTCAGCAGTGCCCCGAGCTCCTCGCGTGTGAGGTCGCGCAGCTCCCCCGCCTTCAGCGACCCGAGGTGCAGCGGGCCGAACTGCCGCCGCACGAGCTCGATCACCGGGTGGCCGACCTCTTCGAGCATCCGCCGGACGATGCGGTTGCGCCCCGAGTGCAGCGTCACTTCGACGAGGCTGGAGGAGTTCGACGAGTCGAGCAGGCGAGCCTTGTCGGCGACGATCGGGCCGTCGTCGAGGTCGACGCCCTTCGTCAGCTTCGCGATGGTCTGCGGCGCGACGCGCCCCTCGACCTGCGCGATGTACGTCTTCATGACCCCGAACGACGGGTGTGCGAGCACGTGTGCGAGTTCGCCGTCATTGGTCAGGATGAGCAGCCCGCTCGTCTCGGCGTCGAGCCGGCCCACATTGAAGAGCCGCTCCTCGTACTGCGAGGTGAAGCGGGAGAGGTCGGGCCGGCCGTGCTGGTCGGAGAGCGACGAGACGATGCCCACGGGCTTGTTCAGCAGCACGTAGCGCTTCGTCGTGTCGAGCTGGACGGCCGTGTTGTCGACGGCGACCTTGTCGGTGTCGGGATGGATCCGACGCCCGAGTTCCCGCACGACCTCGCCGTTCACCCGCACGCGACCGGCCGTGATGAGCTCCTCGGAGACCCGCCGCGATGCCACGCCGGCGGCGGCGAGCACCTTCTGCAGGCGAACACCGTCGGGAGCCGGGCGCTCGGATTCACTGGAACTGGTCATCGAAACCTTCCGCACCATCGGCGAGGAGTGGTGAGATCTTGGGGAGCTCGTCAAGCGTGTTGATGCCGAGCTGGGTCAGAAGCACGTCTGTCGTTCCATAGTAAATGGCGCCCGTCTCACCGTCGGTCGAGACCTCGGTGATGAGGCCGCGCCCGAGCAGCGTGCGCACGACCGAGTCGACGTTCACGGCGCGGATCGACGCGATCGCACTCCGCGTGATGGGCTGCTTGTAGGCGATCACCGAGAGCGTCTCGAGGGCCGCCTGGGAGAGTTTCGACGGGTTCTCGGTCACGACGAAGTCGCGAACGACCTGGTCGTACTCGCGCCGCACATAGAGCCGCCAACCGCCGGCGACCTCCCGCAATTCGAACCCGCGGCGGATGCCGCCGTTCGCCCCGTTGTAGTCGGCAACCAGCCGCTCGATGGTCTGCCTGACGGCGGCAACCGGCCGCGCGAGGGCTGTGGCGAGGGTCATCAGGCTCTGCGGCTCGTCGGCGACGGTCAGGATCGCTTCGAGCGCGCGTTCGAGGTCGAGTGGATGATCATCCGGAGCCTGCTCGGAAGGCACCGCGGGCACGGTGACGGCTTCGGGTACCTCGGCAGCGACGGCGTCGGCGGGCACGGTCTCAGTTGTCATAGTCGGCCCCCAGGTTGGAGAGGTTCTCCTCCGACCAGCTCTCGGCCGTCCAGCGGATGGTGAGTTCGCCGAGCGGCTCCAGCTGCTCGAACGCGATCGCGGCATGCCGGTAGAGCTCCAGCACAGCGAGGAACCGTGCCACGACGATCCCCTTCTCGAGGATTCCCTCGATCAGCCGCCGGAACGACACCGGCTCCCCCGACCGCAGCGCCGTCACGACGTGGGCCGCCTGCTCCCGGATGCTCACCAGCGGTGCGTGCAGGTGCTCGAGCCCCACCACCGGAACCTCGCGCGGCGTCAGCGCGAATACTGCGAGCGCCGCGAAGTCGTCGGGGCTCAGCGACCAGACGAGCTCAGGCGTCTGCTGCCGGAACCTCTCCTCCAACCGCACGACGCGAGCATGGCGCCGCCCCTCCTCGTCGAGGTGCGAGGCGAACCACTGCGACACCTGTTTGAAGGCCCGGTACTGCAGCAGCCTCGCGAACAGCAGGTCGCGGGCCTCGAGCAGGGCCACATCTTCGGCGTCGACGAGCTCACCCTGTGGCAGCAGCCCGACGATCTTCAGGTCGAGCAGGGTCGCCGCCACGACGAGGAACTCGGATGCCCGTTCGAGCTCCTCCTCGGAATCGAGGTTCCGCAGATAGCTCAGAAACTCGTCGGTGACCGCACTCAGGGCGATCTCGGTGATGTCGACCTCGTGCTTCGAGATCAGCGAGAGCAACAGGTCGAACGGCCCCTCGAAGTTCGCCAGACTGAGCGAGAACCCGGGAGCAGCGGGCGCGACATCTCGAGCCCCACCCTCAGCAACCAGTACGGCCCTAGGCGACCGCGCCACGGAAGACCAGTTCTCGGGCCAGCTGGCGGTAGGCGTTCGCCGCCGGGTGATCGGGGGCGAACTGGGTGATCGGGGTGCCGGAGACGCTCGCGTCGGGGAACTTGATGGTTCGCCCGATCACGGTCTCGAGCACCTCGGGCCCGAACGCGTCGACCACGCGCTGCATGACCTCACGTGAGTGCAGGGTGCGCGAGTCGTACATCGTGGCGAGGATGCCGTCGAGCTTGATGGCCGGGTTCAGCCGGTCTTTCACCTTCTCGATGGTCTCGACGAGCAGTGCGACGCCGCGGAGAGCGAAGAACTCGCATTCGAGAGGGATCAGCACGCCGTGGCTCGCGGTCAGCGCGTTCACGGTCAGCAGGCCGAGCGACGGCTGGCAGTCGATCAGGATGACGTCGTACTCGTCGCTGACCTTCCGCAGCACCCGCGCGAGGATCGTCTCGCGGGCGACCTCGCTGATGAGGTGTACCTCGGCGGCCGACAGGTCGATGTTCGCCGGGATGATGTCGAAGTTCGGCACACTGGTGTGCCTGATCACGTTGTGGGGGTCTTTCTCGGTGCCGAGCAGCAGGTCGTAGATCGTCAGGCTGTCGTGGGTGTCGACGCCGAGACCGGCCGAGAGCGCGCCCTGCGGGTCGAAGTCGATGGCGAGAACGCGCCGGCCGTCATCCGCCAGCGTGGCGCCGAGGTTCACGGTGGTCGTGGTCTTGCCGACGCCACCCTTCTGGTTGCAGAGCGAGATGATGCGGGCGGGCCCGTGGCTCTTCAAGGGGGCGGGCTGCGGGAAGACCCGCAGCGGCCGGCCTGTGGGGCCGAGAACGGGCGCCTCAAGGCCCGGAAGCTCAGACGCACCCTGTTTCTCGAGTGCACTGGCGTTCTTCTTGGCCGTCACAGGCGGTGCTCCTCACGTACCCCGACCTCTCCCAGGGCGGTGCCACGATTCTACTCGCGCGCACCGTCGCAACCTGCGAAGCGCGCCGTGCGCCGTGCCAGCTCCGCGGGAGACGAGCCGTCAGCGCGCCCGCGGATGCGCCGTCTGGTACATGTCCCGCAGCGTGTCGGCTGTCACCTGCGTGTATATCTGCGTCGTCGTCACCGACGCGTGCCCGAGCAGGTCCTGCACGACCCGCACATCCGCCCCGCCCGTGATCAGGTGCGTCGCGAACGAGTGGCGGAACGTGTGAGGCGAGATGTGCGTCTCGAGCCCCGCGCGCTTCGCCGCCGACTGGATGACCAGCCACGCCCCCTGGCGACTCAGCCGGTCCCCGCGGAGCCCGAGGAACAGTGCTGGGGTCGCCTTCCCGCGCGCGGAGAACAGCGGACGGACCCGCACCAGGTACGTATCGAGCGCTGCTCGCGCGAAACTCCCCACCGGCACGATCCGCTGCTTGCTGCCCTTGCCGACGACGCGCACGAAGTCGTCGTCGCTCCCCACATCGTCGACGTTCAGCGCCACGACTTCCGAGACCCGCGCACCCGTCGCGTAGAGCAGCTCCAGCAGGGCGCGGTCGCGGAGCGCGATCGGATCGTCGCCTCCCGTGGACTCCAGCAGCGTCGTCATCTGGGCCATCGTGATCGCTTTCGGCAGACGCATCCCGAGCTTCGGCGGCCTGACCTCCCGCGCAGCATCCGTCGCTGTCGTGCCCTCCTCGGCCAAGAACCGGTGCAGCCCCCGCACCGACGACACGATCCGGGCCACGGATGTCGCGGCCAGCGGTTTGGCCGTGACACCCGCCTCGGGCAGCGTCTCGAGCTGCCGCGTGAAAGCGCCGATCTGCGTCTCGCTGATCTCTTCAGGGCGCTGGATGCCCGCAGCCGCCAGCCACGCCGCATACCGTCCGAGGTCCCGCCGGTAGGCGGCGAGCGTGTTCGCGGAGAGCCCCCGCTCGATCGTCACGTGGCGGAGGTAGCCGTCGATCACCTCGTCGAGCGTGGCCACGGGCAGATCGTCCAGCCGTCAGGAGGCGTTCGGGTGCAGCCGGGACCACTCCGGCCACGGCGCATCGGCCGCGCCGAGCGAGGCCCAGCCGCGCGAACGGCTCGCCGCGAGCGCGAGCGACGCGATCACGAGGTTGGGATTCTGCAGCTCACGACGGAGCACGGCATCCACCACCTCGTCGAGGTCGACCCAGCGCACCTCGATGTCGGCCTCCTCGTCTTCCCGCTCGAACGCGTCGGCGGTCGGCCGCACGTCACGCGCCAGGTAGATGCGGATCAGTTCGTTGTTGCCGCCGGGCGTGGTCGCGTAGTCGGTGAGCACGTTCCAGCGGTCTGCCTCGAGGTCCGCCTCTTCGGCGAGCTCGCGCTTGGCCGCCGCTAGGAAGTCCTCGCCCGAGATGTCCAGGAGGCCGGCCGGGATCTCCCACTCGCGAGCACGGATCGGGTGCCGGTACTGCTTGATCAGCAGCAGGCGGTCGTTCTCGTCGAGGGCGACGATCGCGACGGCACCGGTGTGGTCGACGAACTCCCGGACGGTGTCGGCACCGTTGTAGACGAACGTCTCCCGCCGCACATCCCAGATCTTGCCGTCGAAGACGACCTCGCTCGAGGTGATCCGCTGGTCGTCGGGCTCATCGCGGAGCGGCGACGGGATGCTCTCGGTCACAACGGGCCTTCCTAGGCGTCGGTCGGGAACAGGCGGGTCGCCTCCTGGCGCTCGAGCGCGGCAGAGATGAGCCCGTCGAACAGCGGGTGCGCGCGGTTCGGGCGCGACCGGAGCTCCGGGTGCGCCTGGGTGCCCACATAGTACGGGTGTGCATCCTTCGGCAACTCGACGAACTCGACGAGGTGGTCGTCGGGCGAGGTGCCCGAGAACCAGAGACCGGCGTCGGCGATCTGGCCGCGGTAGTGGTTGTTTACCTCGTAGCGGTGGCGGTGGCGCTCTTCGATGGTCGGTGCGCTGTAGAGCGACTCGACGAGCGAGCCCGGGGCGAGCTTCGCCTCATAGAGACCGAGGCGCATGGTTCCGCCGAGGTCGCCGCCCGCAATGATGTCCACCTGCTCGGCCATCGTCGCGATCACCGGGAAGGGGGTCTCGGGATTGAACTCGCTCGACGACGCTTCACCCAGGCCGACGACGTTCCGCGCGTACTCGATGACCATGCACTGGAGGCCGAGGCAGAGGCCGAGTGTCGGAATGCCGTTCTCGCGGGCGAAACGCAGCGCACCGAGCTTGCCTTCGATGCCGCGAACCCCGAAACCGCCGGGCACGCAGATGCCGTCGAGGTCGCCGAGCTCCTTCGCCGCCTTCTCGGGCGTCTCGCACTCGTCGGAGGCGATCCACTTGAGGTTCACCTTGGTGCGGTGGGCGAAACCACCGGCCTTCAGCGCCTCGGTGACCGAGAGGTACGCGTCGGGCAGGTCGATGTACTTGCCGACCAGGCCGATCGTGACCTCGTGCTTCGGCTCGTGCACCGCCTCGAGCAGGCTCGACCATCCCGACCAGTCGACGTCGTTCGTCGTCAGGCCGAAGTGGTCGATGATGTAGGCGTCGAGCTTCTGGTCGTGCAGCATCGTCGGGATGTCGTAGATCGAGGGCACGTCGATCGCGTTCACGACCGCGTCTTCGTCGACGTCGCACATCAGCGCGATCTTGCGCTTGTTCGAGTCGGAGACGGGGCGGTCGCTCCGGAGCACCAGCGCGTCGGGCTGGATACCGATCGAGCGGAGAGCCGCGACGGAGTGCTGCGTGGGCTTGGTCTTCTGCTCGCCCGAGGCGTTCATGAAGGGCACCAGCGACACGTGCACGAAGAACACGTTGCTACGGCCGAGCTCGTGCCGCACCTGGCGCGCGGATTCGAGGAACGGCTGCGACTCGATGTCGCCGACGGTTCCACCGATCTCGGTGATGATCACGTCGGGCGCGTTCTCACCCTGCGCCTGCAGCCGCATCCGGCGCTTGATCTCGTCGGTGATGTGCGGAATGACCTGCACGGTGTCGCCGAGGTACTCACCCCGTCGCTCCTTGGCGATGACGGTCGAGTAGATCTGGCCGGTCGTCACGTTGGCGGCCTGGTTCAGGTTGATGTCGAGGAACCGCTCGTAGTGCCCGATGTCGAGGTCGGTCTCCGCGCCGTCGTCGGTCACGAAGACCTCGCCGTGCTGGAACGGGTTCATCGTTCCCGGGTCGACGTTCAGGTAGGGGTCGAGCTTCTGCATCACGACGTGGAGGCCACGCGCGGTGAGAAGGTTTCCGAGGCTGGCGGCGGTGAGCCCCTTACCCAGACTGGAGACGACACCACCGGTCACGAAAATGTGTTTCGTCAGTTTCGCCGGGCTTGTCACAGCTGGTACTGAAGCGTTCAACAGGGTGCCGTTTTGATCATCATCCACGGAGTTCCACTCTAACAGTACGGATGCCGGTCATCGGCCGTCGGCCGCCAGCTGGATCAGTTCGCGGGCGTGCGCGAGGCCGCTTTCGGAGTCCGGCAGCCCCGACAGCAGCCGCGCCATCTCTGCCACCCTGTGCTCGCCGGTCAGCTGTCGGACGCTCGACTCGGTGACCGCCCCGTCACTGTCCTTCACGACCGAGAGGTGGTTGGTGGCGAACGCGGCGACCTGCGCCAGATGGGTCACCACGATGACCTGCGATCCACGGGCCAGCTGGGCGAGTCGCCGGCCGATCTCGATCGCGGATGCTCCCCCGACGCCCGCGTCGACCTCGTCGAACACGAACGTGGGAACCGGATCCGTCGCCGCCAGCACCACCTCGATCGCGAGCATGATGCGGGAGAGCTCACCGCCCGACGCTCCCCGGCCGAGGGGCCTCGGTTCGGCTCCGGCATGGGACGCCAGCAGGAAGTGCACCGTGTCACGGCCGGTCGACGTGAGTTCGGTTCCCGGCAGAACCTCGACCACGAGCTGGGATCCGCCCATCGCGAGCGCAGCCAGTTCGTCGGACACGAGCGCGCTGAGACGACCCGCCGCCTCGGCACGCGCCTCGCTCACGTCGGCCGCGAGCGTCTCCGCGAGGCCCAAGGCGTCGGCGACGGCATCCGTGAGCTCCTCGATGCGGTCGGAGTCGTTGTCGAGCTCGATGAGCCGGGGGCCGGCGCCCTCGAAGAAGACGATCACGTCGTCGAGCGTCGGGCCGTACTTGCGGGCCAGCACCGACAGGGCGGCCCGGCGGTCCTGCACCTCGTCGAGCTCCGTTCCGCCGTCGGTGTCGAGTTCGGCGAGGTAGCTCGAGAGCTGCGTCGAGATCTCTGCGACGAGGAAGGATGCGCTGGCCAGCGATTCCACGATCGGCAGCAGCGCTGCGTCGTGCGCCTGCACCCGCTCGAGCTGCCGCAGCGCCGAATCGAGCAGTCCGACCGTGTCGGCGCGGCCGTCGAGTTCGTCGGAGGAGACCGCCTCCCGGGCGGATGCCGCCGCCAGCCGCAGGTCTTCGAGGTTGGTGAGCCGGCTCGCCCGTTCGGCGAGCGACTCCTCCTCGCCCGCGAGGGGCGCGAGGGCCTCGATCTCGGTGACCGCGATGCGGAGCGACTCGGCTTCGCGGATACGCACCTCCCGCTGGGTCACCAGCGTGTCGAGCTCCAGCCGCAGCGCCTGCCACGCGTGGAAGGCGTCTTCGTAGGCATCGAGCTGCTCCCGGAAAGGCCGCCCGGCGAACCGGTCTAGAGCGAGCCTCTGCTCGGTGGATGATCGGAGCCGCAGCTGGTCGGACTGACCGTGCACCACCACCAGGCTCTCGCCGAGCTCGCCCAGCACACCGACGGGGGCGCTCCGACCACCCACGATGGCGCGGCTGCGGCCCTCGCCGGAGACCGAACGGGAGAGGATCAGCTCGGCCAGGGTGCTGGAGTCGATCGCCTCAACCTCGCCACCAGCGTCGCGCACCCGGTCGGCAACGACACCCTCGGACGGAACCCGCCAGCGGCCCTCCACCCAGCTCTGCGCCCGGCCCACCCGCACCTGGCCGGCCACCGCGCGCTCGCCCATGAGCAGGCCGAGCGCCTGCACGACCATCGTCTTGCCCGCACCCGTCTCACCGGTCACGGCGGTGAACCCGGGGCCGAGCGGCAGCACGGCTTCGGCGATCACACCCAGGTCTCGGATGGTGATCTCGTCGATCACTCCCCCGGCAGGCTTCCCGCCGGTCTCACTCATGGCGCTCCACCGGCCCGCGCCAGCCCTCGACGGGCAGCGCGAACTTGCGCACCAACCGGTCGGAGAACGGCCCGTGGGTCAGACGCGCGAGGCGCACCGGCACGGCAGACTTCCGCGACTCTATGCGGGAACCGGGCGGCAGGTCGAAGCCGCGCCGCCCGTCGCACCAGAGCACGCCGGCACCCGGGGTGCGTTCGAGCATCTCGACGGCGAGCACCGAATCGGGGCCGATCACCAGGGCGCGCGAGAACAGCGCGTGCGGGCTCAGCGGCACGAACAGCAGCGCGTCGAGGCTCGGCCAGACGATCGGCCCACCGGCTGAGAACGCGTAGGCGGTGGATCCGGTCGGGGTCGCCATCACGACGCCGTCGCAGCCGAAGCTCGACAGCGGACGGGCATCCACCTCGATGACCACCTCGATCATCCGCTCCCGGCTCGCCTTCTCGACCGTCGCCTCGTTCAGGGCCCAGCCCTCGTAGACCACCTCCGAGCGGTGGGTCACGACGACGTCGAGCGTCATGCGCTCCTCCACCAGGTAGTCGCCGCCCAGCACGCGTTCCACCGACGCCCGGAGGTCTTCGCGCTCGCTCTCGGCGAGGAACCCGACATGCCCGAGGTTGACGCCGAGGAGCGGCACGGGGCAGCCGCGCACGATCTCCGCGGCACGCAGGATCGTGCCGTCGCCACCCAGCACGATCACCAGCTCGAGGTCGGTCGTCTGCACGTCGACGCCCAGGAGACCGATGATCGAGGGATCGGTCAGCCGGCCGGAGATGTCGTCGAGATCGCTCGGAGACAGCACCGGGGTGACCCCCGACGCTGCCAGCTGGTCGCAGACCTGCATGGCCGCATCGACCGAATCGCGGCGACCGGTGTGGAGCACGACGAGGAAATAGCGGGGTGTCGTCACGACGTCTGGGCTCCTGAAAGTGAAAGTGCGCGGTGCAACCATTCTGTCGGATTGGTTCCCGCCGCTCTGCTCAACCAGACGAGATACTCATGATTCCCGGCATTTCCGATGACTGGGGAGGAGATGATGCCGGCCGTGCCGAGACCGGCGTCGAAAGCCGCCCAGAGCACGCCGGTGATGGCGTCTGCGCGGAGCCCCGCGTTCCGCACGACACCCTCCCGGATGCCCGTCCTGCCCACCTCGAACTGCGGCTTGATGAGTAGCACGAAGTCCGCTTCTGGGGTTGCCAGGGCTACGAGCGCCGGCAGCGCCGTCACGAGGGAGATGAACGAGAGGTCAGCGACGACGAGCGCCGGAGCCTCCGTCACGCCGGACGCGGCGGCGAGCGACTCCGGAGTTCCGTAGCGGATGTTGTACCCCTCCACGACGCTCACCCGGGCATCCGACGCCACCACCGGCGACAACTGACCGTGGCCGACATCGACTGCAAGCACGCCCCGCGCACCCCGCTCGAGCAGCACCTGGCTGAAGCCACCCGTCGAGGCGCCCGCATCGAGCGCCAGCCGCCCGTCGACGACGACCCCGGCGAACGCATCGAGCGCAGCGACGAGCTTGCCGGCCCCGCGGCTCACGTAGTGGTCGCTACCCTCGACCCGCAGCTCCTGGCCGCCGAACACCTTCGCCGACGGCTTGACCACAACGACTCCGTCGACGCTCACGAACCCGTCGGCGATCAGCTGTGCAGCGTGGTTCCGCGACCGGGCGAGCCCCGTCGACGCCAGGGCGGAGTCGAGCCGGCTCCCCTCGGGGAAGCCCACGGCAAGCCCGTCGCCGTCGGCCAGCTCACCCAGAGGCCCGTCGCCGTCAGCCACGCGCACCGGGCGAGTCGCCGCCCTCGAGGCGGCTCCGCAACTCGTCGTGCAGCTGCACGTAGGTAACCGAGCGCGATTCGAGAGGCTGGTCTTCGATCACCCGGAGCCGCGTCAGAAGCTCGCCTTCGAGCGCCTCACCGCCGACGTCGCTGCTCTCGTCTGTCACCCCTTCAGGCTACCCGACGCCTCAGCTGTAGAGCTCAGGCGCGACCTGCAGCCCGTAGATGGGCCGACCGGATGCCCAGATCAGCGATGATCCTGCACGAAGTCTGTCGACAGCACTGTCACCCGACTTCACGACCTCGATCGCGTCACCCTTCAGTCGAACCACGGCGGAGTTCACGGTGGCTGTGTTGCCGTCCTTCGAGAACTCCGTCTCGGGGTACGGCTCGAACAACCCGCGGAGGTCGTCGAGGATGAACGTCGGCCGCGAATCCTTGTCGGCAGCGAGCAGTTGCTTCGGCCCGTCGATCCCGGTCAGCACGTGCACGGAGCGCATTCCGGCGCGGTTGGCCCCCACGATGTCCGTGTCGAGCCGGTCGCCGATGAACAGCGGAGTCTTCGCCCCGAAGCGTTCCACGGCAGCATCGAAGATCGCCTTCTCCGGCTTGCCGCCCACCACCGGCAGGATGCCGACGGCCGTGTGCACAGCGGAGACCAGCGTTCCGTTACCCGGCGCGATCCCGCCCTCGACCGGAATCGTCCAGTCGGTGTTGGTGGCCACCCACGGAATGCCGGTGTGCAGAGCGAAGCTCGCCTGCGCGAGATCGGTCCACGCCACCGTGGGCGCGAAGCCCTGGATGACCGCCGCCGGCTTGTCGGACGCCTGCCGAGTGACGTGGAAGCCTGCCTTCTCGACCTCGCTCGTCAGCCCCTCCCCGCCGACGACCAGGATCGTCGACCCCGCGGGCACCAGGCCGGCCAGCAGTAGCACGGCCGCCTGCGGGCTCGTCACCACGTCACGCGGCGCGACCTCGAGCCCGAAGCTCGTGAGGTGTTCAGCGACCTGGGCGTCAGTGCGCGAGGCGTTGTTCGTGATGTAGCCGACGGTCACACCTTCGCCCACAGCCCGGCCCAGGGCATCCACCGCGTACTCGATCGCGTTCCTGCCGGTGTAGACCACACCGTCGAGATCGGCGAGCAGAACGTCGACTCCGTCGAGGGGGGTGGATGTCACGGCCCTACTCCTTCGTGTCCTGAACAGGCTCACCGGCCGTGTCCTCCGTCGTCGTGTCGCCGGCCGCGCTCTCGTCGGCCGCGCTGTCGCTGGCCGCGCTGTCCTCCTCGGACCCGAGTTCCTCGAAGACCTCGATCAGGTCGTCGTCTTCGTCGGTGGATGCAGCGTAGAGCGCCGCCTCGGCACGATCAGCGTTCTCGCGCCACTCTGCCGCCTCGGCGTCCCGACCGAGATCGTCGAGCACCTCCGCGTACGCCCAGAACAGTTCCGGGCTGTAGGAGTAGGCGCGTTTCGCGTCGAGCTGCGGAATGTGGAGTTCGGCGAGAGCCGCCTCCGGCTGGCCCTGGTCGAGCCTCGCGCCGGACATGGCGATCGCCACGGCCACCTGTGTCGACGGGGTGAGGCTCTCCCGCGGCACGGAACGCCCGAGCTCGAGCGCCCGGTCGGGCCGGCCGAGCCCGCGCTCGCTGTCGACCATCAACGCGAGCTGCTCGTTGGAGCCCGAGATGCGCCGATAGGTGCGGAGTTCCCGGATGGCGAGGGCGTAGTCACCCGTCGCGTAGGCCGTGATGGCCAGCGTCTCACGCACCATCGCGATGCGACCCGCGCGGCGGGAGGCGGATGTCGCATGCTTGTGCGCCAGCTCGGGATCGCTCTCGATCAACCGGGCCACCATCACCAGGTGCTTTGCGACGCCGTCCGCGTTCTCCTTCGAGAGCGTCTTCAGCTCGTTGAACGCGCCCTTGTCGAGCTCCTTGACCGAGACGTCCTCCGGAATGTCAGGATCGTCGTGGTGCGGCCGGACCGCCCGCAACTCCCGCTGGCGGAGTTCCTCGGGCGTCAGGCCCTCGTCGCGATACCCGCCACGATTCGCTTTGTCGCGCGCACCGGGCGCAGCACTCCGCGCCGGCTTTCCATCCGTCGTCCAGAGCTTCTTCTCGCCGGACTTCTGCGGCGGCCGGGATCCTCTCGGCCGATCCGAACCGCCCCTCGGGCCGTCGGCGCGCGCTCCATCCTGTCGACGCCCGGGGCGTTTCTCCCTGTCTGGCGAATCGCTCATGACACTCCTGTCGTCTGGTGCGCGCTGTGTAGATGTGGGTCGAGTCTAGCGTTCTCACACCAGAAGCCCGGCCCGTGTCACGGGCCGGGCTTCTGACGTGCGTGGATGGATCAGGTCGCGGAGCAGAGGACGAGCGTCGAGGAGACCGACGCCGCAGCCTTGCCGCCCGTGGCCGCGTAGCCGGTCGGGATGCTGGCGACCGCGTTCAGTGTGAACGCGACTGTGATGGAGAGCGTGGTGCGGAACGCGAGGGTCGCGCCGGCAGCAAGTGCCGATGTCAGAGTGATCTGGCGGCTGGTGCCGCTCAGCACCGACACACTCGCCGTTCCGCCCGTCACACTGAACACACCGATGTTCGCGACGCCGGATCCGGTGATGACGACGGTTGTGCCCACAGGGAGCGGCTGAGCGGGACCGGCCGTGAGCGTGAAGCCCGGGCCGACAACGCCGAGTATGCCGCAGGTACCCGTGAGCTGGTAGGCGCCCAGATCGATGTCCCCCGACGCCGCTGCCATCGGTGCAGCAACGGCCAGTGCAATTACCGGCACGCTCCAGGCGGCCGTTCTGACCACCGTACGTCGTTCAATGAGCCTCTTCGCTCCGGTCGTCTCGATCTCATCGTCAGTCTTCATCGAATACCCCCTAGGTATGGATTCTGGATGGATCCATCTTTGGGTGGATTCAGCAGAGGGGGTCGTCCGCTCCCCCCAATGGTGTACCCATAAAAGGGGTGATACGAATGGCCGGAAGACTGGCCTCAGTACTGTTCGGGCCAGTCGAAGGGCTGGCTCGGTGAGGCCGCGGTGCCGGCAGGACTGACGACGATGTCGATGTCCATCTTGTTGGTGAACACGATGGCCGCCGGGTTACCGCTGTACGGCTGCTGGTTCACGAAGACCGAGAACGTTTCGCCGGCCGAGCTGGGGTACGCACCGATGCTTGTGTCGTCGAGGGCGACGTTCCACTCGGTGAAGAACTGCCCGAGCGTGAAGTCGGCCTGCACAGGCGACTCGACGTGGATGATCCCGGTCGTGTCATGCGTGTGCAGCGGTGACACTGAGCCGGACGGGTTGTCGATCCCGATCTCCGCGGGCACGACCTCGTCCTGTCCGTCGATCGTGATCGTCAGGTGGGCGTGCAGATGCAGTGCGGTGCCCTCCGTTCCGAGCATCCGGAGGCCTGCCGCAGCAGCGCGTTCGGTCGGGTCGCTGGGCCGGTCCCAGGGAGCTCCGGTCACAGCACCGACCGCCGTGGTCGCGGGGAGGAACGGGCTCTCGGCAGCAGCCGGCGCCGGTACATCCGCCGGCGCGCTCCGCACTGCCCCCAGCAGCGCCGTCGCGCACAGCACGACGACGCTCACTCCCGCGAGCACGCCTGCCTTGAACGCCTGCTTTTCTCTCATTCCCCCACCGTAGGTCGTACGGCTGGGCGTTAAAGCAGAACAGCCCGACCGGTGAGGGTCGGGCTGTTCTTCAATGTGGGTCCGGCGGTGTCCTACTCTCCCACAAGGTCTCCCTTGCAGTACCATCGGCGCTGAGAGTCTTAGCTTCCGGGTTCGGAATGTTGCCGGGCGTTTCCCTCTCGCTATGGCCGCCGAAACTCTAGGAACATACGGTGATGTTCTCAAGACTTTCGATGCTTCTAGCATCAGTGTTGAGTTGTGTCCCCCACGGGTGGGGGGTGTGTTGCCCCGACCGTATGTCGGGAACCACAGAGTGGACGCGATTGTCTTTGGTGCGCAGATCACTTTCAGCCACACCCGTTGCGGGGGTGGTGGTGTTTGTGAAGTTGTCGGCTTATTAGTACAGGTCAGCTCCACACCTCGTTAGTTGGTGCTTCCACATCCTGCCTATCAACCCAGTAGTCTCCTGGGAGCCTCTCACCACAAAGTGGTATGGAAATCTCATCTTGAAGCCGGCTTCCCGCTTAGATGCTTTCAGCGGTTATCCGTTCCGAACGTAGCTAATCAGCGGTGCACTTGGCAGTACAACTGACACACCAGAGGTTCGTCCATCCCGGTCCTCTCGTACTAGGGATAGCTCTCCTCAAATTTCCTGCGCGCGCAGAGGATAGGGACCGAACTGTCTCACGACGTTCTAAACCCAGCTCGCGTACCGCTTTAATGGGCGAACAGCCCAACCCTTGGGACCTACTCCAGCCCCAGGATGCGACGAGCCGACATCGAGGTGCCAAACCATGCCGTCGATATGGACTCTTGGGCAAGATCAGCCTGTTATCCCCGAGGTACCTTTTATCCGTTGAGCGACAGCGCTTCCACAAGCCACTGCCGGATCACTAGTCCCGACTTTCGTCCCTGCTCGACTTGTCAGTCTCACAGTCAAGCTCCCTTGTGCACTTACACTCGCCACCTGATTGCCAACCAGGTTGAGGGAACCTTTGGGCGCCTCCGTTACTCTTTAGGAGGCAACCGCCCCAGTTAAACTACCCACCATGCACTGTCCCAGAACCGGATTACGGTTCGTAGTTAGATATCCAGAGTGACCAGAGTGGTATTTCAACAATGACTCCACCAGCACTAGCGTGCCCGCTTCACAGTCTCCCACCTATCCTACACAAGCCACACCGAACACCAATACAAAGCTATAGTAAAGGTCACGGGGTCTTTCCGTCCTTCTGCGCGTAACGAGCATCTTTACTCGTAGTGCAATTTCGCCGAGTTCGCGGTTGAGACAGCTGGGAAGTCGTTACGCCATTCGTGCAGGTCGGAACTTACCCGACAAGGAATTTCGCTACCTTAGGATGGTTATAGTTACCACCGCCGTTTACTGGGGCTTAAATTCTGGGCTTCGCCTTGCGGCTAACTCTTCCTCTTAACCTTCCAGCACCGGGCAGGCGTCAGTCCGTATACATCGTCTTGCGACTTGGCACGGACCTGTGTTTTTAGTAAACAGTCGCTTCCCACTGGTCTCTGCGGCCCTGCACCGCTCCAGGAGTAAATCCCTTCACAGTTCGGGCCCCCCTTCTCCCGAAGTTACGGGGGCATTTTGCCGAGTTCCTTAACCACGATTCTCTCGATCTCCTTAGTATTCTCTACCTGATCACCTGAGTCGGTTTGGGGTACGGGCACATGGAACCTCGCGCCGATGCTTTTCTTGGCAGCAGACGATCACTGATTTCCCCACTGAAGGGTACCCATCGAGTCTCAGCCTTTAATGAGGGGCGGATTTGCCTACCCCTCGGCCTACATTCTTAGACCGGGACAACCATCGCCCGGCTCAGCTACGTTCCTGCGTCACACCTGTTAATACGCTAACCGCACCACCATAGGGTCACACGCTACGCCTGCACGCCTCACCCCGAAGGGATCGGTCTAACAGGTTTCAGATGTTTAGCATTAGTGGATTGGCTTGGACGGTTCTTCTGCGGTACGGGAATGTCAACCCGTTGTCCATCGACTACGCCTGTCGGCCTCGCCTTAGGTCCCGACTTACCCAGGGCGGATTAGCCTGGCCCTGGAAACCTTGATCTTTCGGAGGACGGGTTTCTCACCCGTCTTTCGCTACTCATGCCTGCATTCTCACTCGTGTGGCCTCCACGGCTGGTTTACACCGCCGCTTCGCTGGCCACACGACGCTCTCCTACCCATCCATACGGCTGGACCACAAAGGCCTGCCAAAAATATAAATGCCACAACTTCGGTGGCGTGCTTGAGCCCCGTTACATTGTCGGCGCGGAATCACTTGACCAGTGAGCTATTACGCACTCTTTCAAGGGTGGCTGCTTCTAAGCCAACCTCCTGGTTGTCTATGCAACTCCACATCCTTTCCCACTTAGCACGCGCTTAGGGACCTTAGATGGTGGTCTGGGTTGTTTCCCTCTCGACGATGAAGCTTATCCCCCACCGTCTCACTGCTGCGCTCTCACTTACCGGCATTCGGAGTTTGGCTAACGTCAGTAACCTTTTAGGGCCCATCGGCTATCCAGTAGCTCTACCTCCGGCAAGAAACACGCAACGCTGCACCTAAATGCATTTCGGAGAGAACCAGCTATCACGAAGTTTGATTGGCCTTTCACCCCTATCCACAGCTCATCCCCTCCATTTTCAACTGAAGTGGGTTCGGTCCTCCACGACGTCTTACCGTCGCTTCAACCTGGCCATGGATAGATCACTTCGCTTCGGGTCTAGAACCAGCGACTCATACGCTCTATTCGAACTCGCTTTCGCTACGCATTCCCCTCACGGGTTAAGCTCGCCACTGATCACTAACTCGCAGGCTCATTCTTCAAAAGGCACGCCGTCACACCAACAAAGGGCGCTCCGACGGCTTGTAAGCAAACGGTTTCAGGTACTATTTCACTCCCCTCCCGGGGTACTTTTCACCTTTCCCTCACGGTACTTGTTCACTATCGGTCATCTGGGAGTATTTAGGCTTATCAGGTGGTCCTGACAGATTCACGCGGGATTTCTCGGGCCCCGCGATACTTGGGATACTCTCCGAGCCATAACTACATTTCGACTACAGGGCTGGCACCTGCTACGGCTGGGCTTTCAATCCCATTCGTCTATATAGCGCTGTAACTCTCGCAGTACGGCAGTAACTGCTGGAAAGTCCCACAACCCCGAACATGCAACGCCTGCCGGCTATCACACATGAACGGTTTAGCCTGTTCCGGTTTCGCTCGCCACTACTCACGGAATCACTATTGTTTTCTCTTCCTGAGGGTACTGAGATGTTTCACTTCCCCTCGTTCCCTCTACCCGCCCTATATATTCAGGCGGGAGTCACCAGGTCACCCAAAGGGCCTGGCGGGGTTTCCCCATTCGGAGACCCTCGGATCACAGCTCTATTATCAGCTCCCCGAGGCTTATCGCAGATTTATACGTCCTTCTTCGGCTCCAGATGCCAAGGCATTCACCGTTTGCTCTTAAAAACTTCTCAAACAAAATTTGCACAACAAAGACCAATGTATGTCTGAAATAAATCAGACGAACATTGATTACCAGACAACAAAACCCCCACACCCCAAAAGGGTGCAAGTTCATTCGCGTCTGGAGATGCTCGCGTCCACTGTGTAGTTCTCAAAATACGGGCGGTACCCCAAACAATCCGAAACAAAGTCTCGAACCGAAATAAGGTCCAGAGTTCAACAGTCAACCCTCCCACCGTGAAACCACGACGAAAAGGCTGCCCGGTCCCTCAGGACCCAACAGCGTGCACAACACGGCCACTCGTTCCAACTGCGTTCCAAACCAGCCCCCGAAGGAACCCGTCGTACTAACAACCAGGCAAGCACTACGTGAATGTCAAATGTTCCACCCATGAGCGTCACCACCAGATAACTTCCGATGAAATGACTGTCACGGCGATTCCGCTGTATACAGACGGACCGTGAACGTGCTCCTTAGAAAGGAGGTGATCCAGCCGCACCTTCCGGTACGGCTACCTTGTTACGACTTAGTCCTAATCACCAATCCCACCTTAGACAGCTCCCTCCCGAAGGTTAGGCCACTGGCGTTGGGTGTTACCGACTTTCATGACTTGACGGGCGGTGTGTACAAGGCCCGGGAACGTATTCACCGCAGCGTTGCTGATCTGCGATTACTAGCGACTCCGACTTCATGAGGTCGAGTTGCAGACCTCAATCCGAACTGAGACCGGCTTTTTGGGATTCGCTCCACCTTACGGTATCGCAGCCCTTTGTACCGGCCATTGTAGCATGCGTGAAGCCCAAGACATAAGGGGCATGATGATTTGACGTCATCCCCACCTTCCTCCGAGTTGACCCCGGCAGTCTCCTATGAGTTCCCACCATAACGTGCTGGCAACATAGAACGAGGGTTGCGCTCGTTGCGGGACTTAACCCAACATCTCACGACACGAGCTGACGACAACCATGCACCACCTGTAAACGAGTGTCCAAAGAGTTGATCATTTCTGACCCGTTCTCGTTCATGTCAAGCCTTGGTAAGGTTCTTCGCGTTGCATCGAATTAATCCGCATGCTCCGCCGCTTGTGCGGGCCCCCGTCAATTCCTTTGAGTTTTAGCCTTGCGGCCGTACTCCCCAGGCGGGGAACTTAATGCGTTAGCTGCGACACAGAAACCGTGGAATGGTCCCTACATCTAGTTCCCAACGTTTACGGCATGGACTACCAGGGTATCTAATCCTGTTCGCTCCCCATGCTTTCGCTCCTCAGCGTCAGTTACGGCCCAGAGATCTGCCTTCGCCATCGGTGTTCCTCCTGATATCTGCGCATTCCACCGCTACACCAGGAATTCCAATCTCCCCTACCGCACTCTAGTCTGCCCGTACCCACTGCAGGCTGGAGGTTGAGCCTCCAGATTTCACAGCAGACGCGACAAACCGCCTACGAGCTCTTTACGCCCAATAATTCCGGACAACGCTTGCACCCTACGTATTACCGCGGCTGCTGGCACGTAGTTAGCCGGTGCTTTTTCTGCAAGTACCGTCAAACCGAAGTTCTTCTTCCTTACTAAAAGAGGTTTACAACCCGAAGGCCGTCATCCCTCACGCGGCGTTGCTGCATCAGGCTTTCGCCCATTGTGCAATATTCCCCACTGCTGCCTCCCGTAGGAGTCTGGGCCGTGTCTCAGTCCCAGTGTGGCCGGTCACCCTCTCAGGCCGGCTACCCGTCGTAGGCTTGGTGAGCCATTACCTCACCAACAACCTGATAGGCCGCGAGTCCATCCTTGACCAAAAAATCTTTCCACAACCAGAACAGGCGTTCAGTCGTCATATCCGGTATTAGACGTCGTTTCCAACGCTTATCCCAGAGTCAAGGGCAGGTTACTCACGTGTTACTCACCCGTTCGCCACTAATCCAAGATGCAAGCACCTCTTCATCGTTCGACTTGCATGTGTTAAGCACGCCGCCAGCGTTCGTCCTGAGCCAGGATCAAACTCTCCGTAAATGCTTACGCGCCAACCAACAAACGGGAATCGAATGCTAATTGACAAGTTTGATGCTGACAGAACAAATCATTACTGACTTGCTTGTCCGTGAACCCCTCCAAAGAGAAGCCCACTAATTTCATTTCCCAAAGGAACCCGGACCACCAAAAGTGGCCACGGGGATTTGGCATTTGACAATGTGCACGCTGTTGAGTTCTCAAAGATCGGACGCTCCGTTCCGGCGGTTCCATCTCGAAGATGGAGGCCCGAACAGGCAACTCGACTACTATATATCTACATCCGGCCAGCTGTGCCCAAACTCAAGAGTTGAACCGGACGAATCCGCTTCACTTCGAGGTTTTCACTGCTGGGGATGGCCCCGCTTGAGGCCGGTAAGCTCTTCCGCTTTCCGAACCTTTGGGGTGACAAGAAGAAACATTACGGGCACGTTTCGCATCTGGCAAATGGACTGCGCAGCCCGGGCGTGTCGCCCCGGAAACATGCGGATCTAGCCGATCAGCACGCCCGCTGCGGTCTTCTTGCCGCGGCGAAGAACCACGATGCCGCCGGCCAGTGCCAGGGATTCCACCGTTGCCGAGTCATCAGAGACCTTCGCGTTGTTCGCGTAGATCCCCCCCTGCGCCAGAGCCCGCCGCGCTTCCCCGACCGACGAGCAGAGCCCACTCTCAACCAGAGCCTGAAGAACGGGGGTTCCCCCGGGGAGGGTCACCGTGGTCAACTCCCCCAGCGCCTGACGGAGGGTCGCCTCGTCGAGATCGGCCAGGTCGCCCTGGCCGAAGAGCGCCGCCGCGGCCGCGACAGCGGCATCCCGTGCAGCCGGACCGTGCACCAGCGACGTGACCTCATTGGCGAGAGTGCGTTGAGCCTCCCGGCGGAAGGGCTCGTCCGCCACCGCGCCGGCGAGACGGTCGAGCTCCTCCCGGCTGAGGAACGTGAAGATCCTGAGGCGCTCGATCACGTCGGCATCGTCGGTGTTCAGCCAGAACTGGTAGAAGGCGTAGGGCGAGGTGAGCCGGTCATCCAACCAGACGGCATTGCCCTCGCTCTTCCCGAACTTTGTGCCGTCGGAGTTCGTGATGAGCGGTGTGCCGATCGCATGCACGGAGGTCTGCTCCGCGCGGCGGATCAGGTCGGTGCCGCTGGTGAGGTTGCCCCACTGGTCACTCCCCCCGGTCTGCAGCACACAGCCGTACGTGCGGTAGAGCTCGAGGTAGTCGAGCCCCTGCAGGATCTGGTAGCTGAACTCGGTGTAACTGATGCCTGCATCGGAGTTCAGTCGCGCACTCACCGCATCCTTCTTCAGCATCGTGCCGACGCGGAAGTACTTGCCGATGTCCCGGAGGAAGTCGATGGCGCTGAGCGGGGCTGTCCAGTCGAGGTTGTTCACCAGCCGGGCCGGGTTCTCCCCCTCGAAACTCAGGAACCGGGAGATCTGCGCCTGCAGGTACCCGACCCACTCGGCCACGGTGTCGCGAGCGGTGAGTGTGCGCTCAGCGGTCGGCCGCGGATCCCCGATCAGGCCGGTCGACCCGCCGACGAGAGCGAGCGGATTGTGCCCGGCGAGCTGGAGACGGCGCATCGTGAGCAACTGCACGAGATTGCCGAGGTGGAGGCTCGGTGCAGTGGGGTCGAATCCGCAGTAGAACGTGATCGGTTCGCCGGCGAGCAGGTCGCGCAGTTCCGTCTCATCCGTCGAGACGTGCACCAGGCCCCGCCATTTCAGTTCGTCCCACACGGAGTCGAAGGTCGGGTCGTTGGTCTGGGCGGACAGCGCCACGGGCACAGGTGAAGACACGCCCCCCAGAGTATCAGCGGGGGTGAGCGCACCAGCGGGGGTGAGCGCACCAGCGGGGGTGAGCGTACCAGCGGGGGGGCGTCAGCCGGCCTCGAACGCGGCGAGTTTCGGGTGGCGCCGGTAGGGCGAGACGGTCGGATCGCCGGGGACGAAGAAACGCCACGGGTACGCCGAAGTTCCGCCGGGGCCGCCGAGTCCGGTGCGCGGGCTCATCTCGGCGGGCGACGGATGTTCGGGCATCCGCAGCTCGTAAGGGTGCACGGTGAGGTCTGCTCCCCCGTCGGCGAGCGGGATGCCGAGAGCGACGACGAGCCGGGCGGGCCCGCGGGCGAGATCACGGCGGCTGACGGATGCTCCGCGGCGATGCTGCGCGAGGTCCAGGCCTTCGACGATCTCGCCCGCTCGCAGCAGCACCCCGCTGGCGGTTCCCTCCGGGGAGCAGACGATGTTCGAGCAGGTGTGCATGCCGTAGGTGAAGTACGTGTACAGGTGCAGGGGTTCGCCGAACATGACCTGGTTGGATTTCGTCCTGCCGCGGAACGAGTGCGACCCCGGGTCATCACCCACGCCGAGGTAGGCCTCGACCTCGGTGATCCGGAGCGAGACCCGACCCTCCGCGGTCGTGTGCGTGAAGATGCTGCCGAGCAGCAGGGGCGCCACCTCGACCGAGGGGCGGACGAAGAGCCCGCGATCGGCGGCAGCCAGGGGAGAACCGGGTGGCATGGCGATCGGGGTGCCGGGTTCGGTGCGTCGGCCGGGTGGAGTTGGTGCGCTCAGAACAGCGGAATGCCGAGCGAGACCGTCAGGATCAGGGCGGTGGCGACAATCGCCGCCGCGACCGCGACGATGATCCAGAAGACGAACGGCTTCAACGGTCTACGCCACCACGGCGTCTTGTACCGCGGGTCGTGGCGGATGTCCTGGTCGGGCTTCGCGGCCCTGTCTGGCTTCGCGGCCCTGCTGGGCTTCGCGGGCTTGCCGGCGGGGTCGTTGCTGAGCGTCACGGTGTTCCCTTGGGATGGTAGATCAGCGGTTCGGCCAGGCTGGCCTCGGGGGTGGCGTCGAGAGGATCCACCGTGATGGCATCGCGGAGGATGCGTACCCGTTCCGTGAGTTGGCCGAGCTGCTCGGCCACGCGAACCCCCGCCGTGCCGCCGGCCCCGGTGCGGCTCGCAATCGATCCTTCGACGGTGACGACGGTGCGGACATCCGGAGCCAGGTGTGGGGACACGGCGATGAGCTGCTCGTCGGTGGGCTCGTGCAGTTCGAGCCCGTTCGTCTCGCAGAACCGCACCAGGTCGCCGCTGATCTCGTGGGCATCGCGGAAGGCGACACCCTGCTTCACCAGCCACTCGGCGACATCCGTGGCGAGCGAGAAGCCCTGCGGGGCGAGATCAGCCAGCCTGCCGGTGTTGAAGGTGAGCGACGCGACCATGCCGGTGAAGGCCGGCAGCAACACCTCGAGCTGTTCGACGGTGTCGAACACCGGCTCCTTGTCTTCCTGCAGGTCGCGGTTGTAGGCGAGCGGCAGCCCCTTGAGGGTGGCGAGCAGGCCGGTGAGGTTGCCGATCAGCCGGCCCGACTTGCCCCGGGCGAGTTCGGCGATGTCGGGATTCTTCTTCTGCGGCATGATCGACGAGCCGGTGGAGTAGCTGTCGTGGAGCCTGACGAACCCGAACTCGCGGGTGGCCCAGACGATGATCTCCTCGGCGAACCGGGAGAGGTTGATGCCGATCAGGCTGGTGACGAAGGCGAACTCGGCGACCACGTCACGGCTCGCCGTTGCGTCGATCGAGTTCGGCATGGGGCCGCCGGCGAGGCCGAGCTCGCGGGCGACGAGCGCCGGGTCGAGCCCGAGCGAGCTGCCGGCGAGCGCACCCGCACCGTACGGCGACTCGGATGCCCGCACCGTCCAGTCGCGGAGGCGCTCGAGATCGCGCACCAACGGCCAGGCATGCGCGAGCAGGTGATGCGAGAGCAGAACGGGCTGCGCGTGCTGCAGGTGCGTGCGGCCCGGCATCGGTGCATCCGGGTGGGCCGACGCCTGCGAGGCGATCGCGTCGATGAGCTGGATGACGAGGCGGTCGATCGAGCGAGAATGGTCGAGCAGGTAGAGCCTGACGAGGGTGGCGATCTGGTCGTTCCGGCTGCGGCCGGCACGGAGCTTGCCGCCGAGCTCGGCACCGGCGAAGACGATCAGGCCGCGTTCGAGCGCGGAGTGCACGTCTTCGTCACCCTCTTCGGCCGTGAACTCCCCCGACTCGATGGCGCCCCGGAGCCGGTCGAAGGCAACCGACATCGCGTCGAGTTCAGCCGCGGTCAGGTACCCGGCTGCGGCGAGAGCCTTCGCGTGGGCCCTGGACCCGGCGATGTCGTAGGGCCAGAGCTGCCAGTCGAACTGCGTCGACTTGCTGAGTGCGAGGAGCTCGGGTGAGGGGCCGCTGGCGAAGCGGCCGCCCCAGAGGGCGCCCGCTTCACCTGCTCGATTCTCGGCCACAGGACTACGCTTCGATCGATCCGCCGGCAGCGTGGTCGCGGCGGGCCGAGATCTTCGACGGCAGGGACCAGATCTCGATGAACCCCTTCGCCTGCGACTGGTCGAACGTGTCGCCGGTGTCGTACGTGGCCAGGTCGAAGTCGTAGAGGCTCTGCTCGCTCTTCCGGCCGGTGACCGTGGCCTTGCCGGCGTGGAGCTCGAGGCGCACCTCGCCGGAGACGTAGCGCTGCGTGTCGTCAATGAAGACATCGAGCGAACGCTTGAGACCGGAGAACCAGAGTCCGTCGTAGACGAGCTCCGACCACTTCGACTCGACTCCGCGCTTGTAGCGGGCGAGGTCGCGCTCGATGGTGAGGTTCTCGAGCTCCTCGTGGGCGGCGATGAGGGTGAGCCCCGCCGGAGACTCGTAGACCTCACGGCTCTTGATGCCGACGAGACGGTCTTCGACGATGTCGATGCGGCCGATGCCCTGGTCGCCGGCGAGCCTGTTGAGCTGCACGACGGCCTCGAGCGGAGTGACGGGCTTGCCGTCGATGGCGGTCGGGATGCCCTCCGTGAACGTGATCGTCACCTCGGTCGCCTCGCGCGGGATGGCCGGATCCTGGCTGTAGGTGTAGAGGTCTTCGATCGGGGCGTTCCACGGGTCTTCGAGGAAGCCAGTCTCGACGGCGCGGCCCCAGACATTCTGGTCGATCGAGTACGGGCTCTTCTTCGACTGCACGATGGGCAGGTTGTGCTCTGCCGCGTAGACGATCGCCTTGTCGCGGGTGAGGGCGAAGTCGCGCACGGGAGCCAACGAGATGAGGTCCGGAGCGAGGGCCGCGACGGCTGCCTCGAAGCGCACCTGGTCGTTGCCCTTGCCCGTGCATCCGTGGGCCACGCTGTCGGCACCGAGCGCGATCGCGGTCGAAGCGAGGTGCTTGGCGATGAGCGGGCGGCTGAGTGCGCTGACGAGTGGGTAGCGCTTCTGGTAGAGCGCGTTCGCCTTCAGGGCCGGCATGAGGTAGTCGTTCGCGAACTCGTCGCGGGCGTCGATGACGACGGCCTCGACGGCGCCGCAGTCGAGTGCGCGCTGGCGGATGACCTCCATGTCCTCACCCTCCTGGCCGACATCGATCGCCAGGGCGACGACGTCTTTGCCGGTGGCGTCTTTCAGCCAACCGATGCCGACCGAGGTGTCGAGACCCCCCGAGTATGCGAGCACAACACGTTCCGCCACTTTTACTCCCTTATGGTGTTCTGAACTTCAAGCTTAGGGTGCGCGGGCCCGACGGCTCGCGCGGTTCCGGCTGTCTGCCGCGGCCCTACTGCTGGCGCAGCAGCCAGACGAGCAGGGCCTTCTGGGCGTGCAGGCGGTTCTCCGCCTCATCCCAGATGACGCTCTGCGGGCCATCGATCACGTCGGCGCTCACCTCGTAGCCGCGATCCGCCGGCAGGCAGTGCAGGAAGAGGGCGTCGCCCTTGGCGTGGGCCATCAGCGCGGCATCGACCTGGTAGCCGCCGAACGTCTTGACCCGTGCGGCCTTCTCGTCTTCCTTGCCCATCGAGACCCAGGTGTCGGTGACGACGATGTCGACGCCTGCCACGGCCTCGACCGGGTCGGTGAAGACGCTGGCGGAGCCGCCGGTGCGTGCGGCGATGGCCTGGGCATCCAGAACCACCTGCGCGTCGGGCGCGTACTCGGCGGGCGCGGCGATCCGCACGTGCATACCCGCCGTGGCACAGGCGAGCAGGTAGGACTGGCCCATGTTGCTCGCCCCGTCACCGAGGAAGGTGACGGTCAACCCGGCGAGCTCGCCGCGGTGCTCTCGGATGGTGAGCAGATCGGCGAGCAGCTGGCAGGGGTGGAACTCGTCGCTCAGCGCGTTGACGACCGGAACGGTCGTGCCGAGCGCCATCTCTTCGAGGCCGGTTTGCGCGTAGGTGCGCCAGACGATGGCCGCGACCTGGCGTTCAAGAACGCGCGCGGTGTCGGAGGCGGTCTCTTTGCCGCTCAGCTGGCTGTTCGCCGTGCTGATGATGAGCGGACTGCCGCCGAGATCGGCGATTCCGACCGCGAACGAGACGCGGGTGCGGGTCGACGACTTGTCGAAGATCACGGCGACCGTCTGGGGTCCCGCGAGCGGTTTCGCCTGGAACCGGTCGCGCTTCAGCTCCGCGGCGAGGTCGAGGATCTCGGCCTGCTCGGCGGGCGACAGGTCGTCATCACGGAGGAAGTGGCGGGTCATGAGGCGCTTTCTGCGTCGGGGGTGGTGGGCGCGGGGGCCGGGGCATCGGCGGTGGCCGGCGCATCGGCGGCGGCCGGAGCATCGGCGGCGGCCGCCGCATCGGGTGCGGCCGGCGCGGGAGCAGGAACGACAGGGTAGCCGACCGCAGCCAGCGCGGCCGTGAAGCGGGTGACGAACGCGTCGACCTCGAGGTCGCGGATGATCAGGGGCGGAGCCATCCGGATGCTCGACTCGTTCGCTGCGTTGATGATGAGTCCGGCATCCATCGCCGCTGCGGAGAGCTTCAGGGCGATCGGCTCGGTCAGGCCGAGACCGATGAGCAGCCCCTGCCCGCGGATCTCACCGATCAGCGGCGAGTTGAGAGCCGCGATACGGTCGCGCAGCTGGACGCCGCGGCGTTCGGCGTTGCCGACCAGGTCGCGCTCCTCGATCTCACCCAGCACCGCATTCGCTGCCGCCGTGGCGAGCGGGTTGCCCCCGAAGGTGCTGCCGTGCATCCCGCGCTGGAACAGGTCGGAGGCCCAGCCGAACGTCACGAGGGAACCGATCGGAACGCCGCCCGCCATGCCCTTCGCGATGGTGACGGCGTCGGGCAGGATGCCCGCATATTCGTAGTTGAACCAGCGGCCGGTGCGGCCGACACCGGTCTGGATCTCGTCGAGGATCAGCAGCACGCCGTGCTGTTCGGTCAGTGCGCGCGCCCGCGCCAGGTAGCCCTCGGGCAGGTTGATCACCCCGGCCTCGCCCTTGATCGGCTCGAGGAACAGGGCCGAGACCGTGTCGTCGATGCTCGCTTCGAGCGCTTCGATCGTGGAGTCGATGTGCACGACGCCGCTCGGCATCGGCTCGAACGGAGACTGCATATCGGGTTTGCCGGTGAGCGCCAGCGCACCCATCGTGCGCCCGTGGAAGGAGTTCTTGAGAGCGACGATCTTCGAGCGCCCGCCGGCCCTGTTCAGGCGGGCGAGCTTGAAGGCCGCCTCGTTCGCCTCCGCCCCGGAGTTGCAGAAGTAGACGCGGCCCGCGGGGCCCGCACCGGTGAGGCGCTTCAGGCGCTCGGCGAGCTCGAGCTGGGGGCGGGTGGAGAAGTAGTTCGAGACGTGCGCGAGAGTGCTCACCTGGCGGGTCAGCGCGTCGACGAGCACCGGATGCGCGTGGCCGAGCGAGTTGACCGCGATACCGGCGAGGAAGTCGAGGTACTCCTTCTCGTTCTCGTCCCAGACGAAGGCGCCGCGCCCGTGGGTGAGGAGGGCGAGCGGCTGGCCCATCGTTCGCATGAGGGACTCGTTGAAGTTGTCGACCCAGCTGGTGGTGGTTTCGATGCTCACTGGCTTCGGTTCTCCTCTTCTGGTTCTGTGGCGGCGCCATCAGTGGCGGCCCGGTCGGCTGCCGCGATCTCCGCGCGGGCGACCTCGGTGCCGATCCCGCTCTGGGTGAAGACCTCGAGCAGGATCGAGTGCGGGATGCGGCCGTCGATGATCGCCGCCTTCGCAACACCACCGTCGACCGCTTCGAGACACGCGGCCATCTTCGGGATCATGCCCGATTCGAGCGACGGCAGAAGCGCCCGGAGCTCCTCGGCCTCGATCACCGGCACCAGCGAATCGCGGTTCGGCCAGTCGGAGTACAGTCCTGCGACGTCGGTGAGGATGACGAGCTTCGCGGCGCCGAGGGCGACGGCCAGCGCGGCCGCAGCGGCATCGGCGTTGATGTTCAGCACCTGGCCTGGCTCGTTGCGGTCGGGCGCGATCGAGGAGATGACCGGGATGCGGCCGGCTGCGAGCTGCTCGAGCACCGTGCCGGGATTCACCCCGACCACGTCACCGACAAGCCCGAGGTCGACGAGTTCGCCGTCGACCTCGATGGTGCGTCTCTCACCCTCGAACAGGCCCGCGTCTTCGCCCGACATCGCGGAGGCCAGCGGGCCGTGCTCGTTGATGTGGCTCACGATGTCGCGACTGATCTGTCCGGTGAGCACCATCCGCACGACATCCATCGCCTCGGGGCTCGTCACCCGGTAACCGCCACGGAATTCGCTCTCGATACCGAGGCGGTCGAGCATCCGGGAGATCTGGGGGCCGCCGCCGTGCACGACGACAGGACGGATGCCCGCATACCGGAGGTACACGATGTCTTCGGCGAACGTGCGCTGCAGTTCTGGATCGACCATCGCGTTGCCGCCGAACTTGATCACCATGATCTGGCCGTGGAAGGTCTTCAGCCACGGCAGCGATTCGATCAGGGTGCCGGCCTTGATGGCGGCGAGGTCGTGGTCTTCGGCCAGGGTCATGTCTGCCATCAGCTCGCGTACGCGCTGTTCTCGTGCACGTAGTCGTGCGTGAGGTCGTTGGTGTAGATCGACGCCGTCTCAGCCCCGACGTGCAGGTCGATGAGCACACTGACGGCGCGCGGTGCGAGGTCGATGAGGTCACGGTCTTCGAACGGCTCGCCCGCCCGGCAGATCT
Source organism: Subtercola boreus (assembly GCF_006716115.1). Lineage (NCBI taxonomy): Bacteria > Bacillati > Actinomycetota > Actinomycetes > Micrococcales > Microbacteriaceae > Subtercola > Subtercola boreus. The sequence goes on from NZ_VFOO01000001.1 coordinate 1,687,532, forward strand.
TGACGCCGTTGATGGTCACATCGATGTTGTACGGGTCGAACTCGGCATCCGTGGTGCCGACGGCAGCGAGCACCCGGCCCCAGTTCGGGTCGTTCCCAAAGATCGCCGCCTTGAACAGGTTGCTGCGGGAGACGGCGCGCGAGACGGTCACCGCTTCGTCTTCGCTGGCGGCGTTCGTCGTGGTGATGGTGATGTCGTGGCTGGCACCTTCGGCGTCGCCCTGGAGCAGCAACGCGAGATCGTGGCAGACGGCCGTCAGGCCTGCGGTGAAGTCGGCCAGATCGGGGACGGTTCCGGATGCTCCGCTGGCCAGCAGCGTCACGGTGTCGTTCGTCGACATGCAGCCATCGGAGTCGACCCTGTCGAAAGTCACCCGGGTCGCGGCGCGGAGGGCGCTGTCGAGGGACTCGGCCGGCAGGTCGGCGTCGGTGGTGATGACCACGAGCATGGTGGCGAGCCCGGGGGCGAGCATCCCGGCTCCCTTCGCCATGCCACCGATCGAATAGCCGGCGCCTTCGAAGACCGCCTCCTTCGACCGGGTGTCGGTGGTCATGATGGCGAGTGCGGCGTCGGTTCCGCCGTCGGAGGAGAGCGCCTCGGCCACGACCGGCACTCCCCCGACCACCCTGTCGCGGAACAGCTGGTCGCCGGTGCCGATGAGCCCCGTGGAACACACGACCACGTCGCCGGCCGACACCGAGAGCGCCTCGGCGACAGCCTCCGCCGTGGCGTGCGTGGTCTGGAACCCGAATGCCCCCGTGTAGCAGTTCGCACCGCCCGAGTTCAGGATGACCGCGGCCACGCGCCCGTCTTCGATGACCTTCTCGCTCCAGAGCACCGGGTTCGCCTTGCACCGGTTCGACGTGAAGACCGCCGCCGCGGCGTTGCTCGGACCGCGGTTGACGACGAGGGCGAGGTCGAGGCCGCCGGAGGACTTCAGACCCCGTGCGACTCCGGCCGCTTCGAATCCGGCGGGTGCGGTGACGCTCACGAGTGTGCTCCTGGGTTTTCGGGAAGGTCGAACGAAAGGATGGTGGCGGGGCCGAGGCTCACGGAGCGACCCCGTCGATCGGCAGGCCGAGCGTCTCCGGCAGGCCGAGCGCGATGTTCGCGGACTGGATGGCCGCCCCCGCCGTGCCCTTCACGAGATTGTCGATCGCGGTGACGGTGACCACCCGGTCGGCCGCCTCGTCGACGGCGACCCCGATCAGGGCGGTGTTGGCGCCGAGGACGTCGGAGAGGGAGGGAAGCTGGCCCTCCGGCAGCACGTGCACGAACGGTTCGTCGGCGTAGGCGTTCACCCAGGCCGACCGCACGTCATGCGCGCTGATTCCGGCGGCCAGCCGCGCCGTCGACGTGGCGAGGATGCCGCGGGCACTCGGGATGAGCACCGGCGTGAACGAGACGCTGACCCTCGCGCCCGCGGAGAGACTGAGGTTCTGCACGATCTCCGGGTTGTGACGGTGGGCGCCCGCGATGCCGTAGGCGCTGGCGGAACCCAGCACCTCGCTCGCCAGAAGGTTGGTGCGGAGGCTCTTGCCTGCGCCCGACGGGCCGACAGCGAGCACCGCGACGAGGTCGACCGGCTGGATGACCCCGGCCCGGAGCCCGGGAGCCAGGGCGAGGCTGATCGCGGTGACGTTGCACCCGGGAACCGCGATGCGCTTCACGCCGGGGAGATTCGAGCGCTGCTGCCGGTGGTCGCCGATCAGCAGTTCGGGCAGGCCGTAGGGCCAGGCCCCGTAGAACTCGCCGCCGTAGAACTTCGCCCAGTCGGCCTCGTCGGTCAGCCGGTGGTCGGCACCGCAGTCGACGACAAGGGTGTTCTCGTCAAGCGTCTCGGTGATCGCACCCGACTTGCCGTGCGGCAGGGCGAGGAAGACGATGTCGTGACCGTCCAGGGCCTCCGTCGTGGTGGGGCTGAGCACCATTCCGGCGTAGGAACGCAGGTGCGGATGCACCGCGAGCAGGGGCTGGCCCGCGTTGTTGTTCGCCGTGACGGTTCGCACCTCGAACTCCGGGTGACCCGCCAGCAGGCGCAGCAGTTCGCCGCCCGCATACCCGCTCGCTCCTGCTACCGCCACCGAAAAAGACATACGTCAAATGTAGTCCCCCCGTCACTCGCGGACGGTCGCCCCGAACCGGCGCGAGGCCTCGGCCGCGCCCGCGATCCGCGCTTCACTGGCCTCGGCGGCCGTGAGCGTGCGATCGTTCGCCCGGAACCGCAGCGCGAACGTCAGCGACTTCGAGCCCTCCTCGATCCCGCTTCCGCGATAGTCGTCGACGAGGTGGATGCTCTCCAGCAGTTCCCCGGCCCCGGCCGTCAGAGCGTCGAGCACGTCGCCTGCGGCCACGGAGTCGGCCACGACCAACGACACGTCCTGCGTCGCGGCCGGATACCCGGCCAGCGGGGACGCCTGCACGCTCCGCGCGGCAAGATCCATGAGCACGGAGAGGTCGAGCTCCGCCACCGCGACCACCCGCGGGAGATCGAGCTCCAGAGCGAGCGCCGGCAGCAGTTCGCCGACGTACCCGACGCTCACGGCATCGGTGCCTGCGCCGACCGGCACCAGCACCTCCGCCGTGCGGCCCGGGTGCAGCGCCTTGTGCGAGCCCTGGCGCACCGTGATCGGCACGTCGAGCGCTGACGCGAGCAGTCTCACCGTGTCCAGTGCATCCGCGACGCCGAACGGCACCGCCGGTTGCCCGGGCTGCTTCTGCACCGCACTGCCGAGGAACAGCAGCCCGACATGCCAGGGCTGCGGCGGGATGCTCGCGTCGAGGGCATCCAGAACCTCCGCGGACGGCAGTGACGCACCGAGCGGCACCTCGACGACACCGTAGTCGGCGCCGGCAACGGGCTGGAAGACCGCGCCGATCTCGTAGACCGACAGGTCGGTGAGACCGCGAGAGAGGTTCCGCCGGGCGATGTCGATGAGCCCGGGAAGAAGGGTGGTGCGAAGCAGCGGAACCTCGGCGTCGAGCGGATTCGCCAGCTTGACGGCCGGCGCGACAGTGTCGTCCGCCGAGCCGAACGTGCGGTTGGACGCCTCGGAGAGGAACGGATATGCCAACACCTCCGTCGACCCGCTCGCCGCGAGCGTCTCCGCGGCGAGTCGACGCAACTGCTGCTCGCGGGTGAGGCCACGGCCGGGCGGGGCCGTCGGAAGAACCGAGGGGATGCGCGAATAGCCGACGATGCGCGCGACCTCCTCCGCCAGGGTCGACTTGTGGGTGAGGTCGGGTCGCCAGGACGGCGGCGAGACCAGCAGCCCGTCGTGCGCGTACTCGAGCGTCGCGCCGATCTCGATCAGCGACGAGGTGATCTCGTCGTCGGTGTAGTCCACGCCGACGAGCCCGGAGATGTAGCGGTCGGGCAGGAAGATCGGGGCGAGCTGGTCGTGAGCGTGATACCCGGATCCGGTGCCGTCCGCTCGCGCACCGCCGAGCTCCTCGAGCAGCTGTACTGCACGCGCGGCGGCCGCGACAGCGACCTCGGGATCGACCCCGCGCTCGAAGCGCTTCGACGCCTCACTGGGCAGCTTGTGCCGCCGGGCCGTGCGCGCAACGGTCACCGGGTCGAAGTTCGCGGCTTCGATCAGCACGGCGGATGTCGCGTCGGAGATCTCTGTCGAGAAGCCGCCCATCACGCCGGCGAGCCCGATTGCCCCGCTGTCGTCGGCGATCACGAGGTCTTCGGGATCGAGCGTGCGGACCTGGCCGTCGAGGGTCTTCAGCGTCTCACCGGCCGCAGCCCGGCGCACGACGATCCCGCCGCGCAGCAGGTCGAAGTCGTAGCCGTGCAGGGGCTGTCCGAGCTCGAGCATGACGTAGTTCGTGATGTCGACGACGAGGGAGATCGAGCGGATGCCCGCGAGCTTCAGGCGCGCGATCATCCACGCCGGCGTCGGAGCGGCCGGGTCGATGCCCCTGACCACGCGCGTGACGAAGACGGTCGCGCCGACCCGGCCGCGGATCGGCGCATCGTCGGAGATCGCGACGCTGACGCCGTCGGCCGGTTCGCTGGCGGGCAGCACCGCCGCGGGATCGCGGAAGGCGGCTCCCGTGGCGTGGGCGTACTCGCGGGCGATACCGCGGATCGAGAAGGCGTAGCCGCGATCCGGTGTCACGTTCACCTCGACGGCGGCGTCGGTCAGGCCGAGCAGTTCGAGAGCGTCTGTGCCGACGGCCGGGTCGAGCCCGAGGCTGCTGAGGCGCAGAATCCCGTCGTGCTCGTCACCGAGCCCGAGTTCACGCGTCGACGCGATCATGCCGTCGGAGACGTGACCGTACGTCTTGCGGGCCGCGATCGCGAAGTTGCCGGGCAGCACGGCACCGGGCAGGGTCACGACGACCTTGTCGCCGGGGAAGAAGTTGCCGGCGCCGCAGACGATGCCGCGAACATCCGCTCCCCCGTCGGCGGCAACCTGGCCGGGCGGTGCGACACGCACGGAACACCAGCGGATCGTCTTGCCGTTCGTCTGGGGTTCCTCGCTGAATTCGAGCACCTCGCCGACGACCACCGGGCCGTCGATGTCGAACTGGTGGGAGCCCTCCTCCTCGAGGCCGACGCTCACCAGGGCGGCGTGCACCTCGTCGATGGTGGTGCCGGCGGGCAGGTCGACGTACTCGGCGAGCCAACTCAAAGGAATACGCATGACTAGACCACCATTCCGAACTGCTGGCTGAACCGCACGTCGCCTTCGACCATGTCGCGCATGTCATTGAGGTTGTTGCGGAACTGCAGGGTGCGCTCGATTCCGATACCGAAGGCGAACCCCGAGTAGACATCCGGATCGATTCCCGCGGAGAGAAGCACGTTCGGGTTGACCATGCCGCAGCCGCCCCACTCGACCCAGCGCGCACCGCCCTTGGCGTTCGGCTGCCAGACGTCCATCTCGGCGCTCGGCTCGGTGAAGGGGAAGTAGTTGGGGCGGAGGCGGATCTTCGCCTCGTCGCCGAACATCTTGCGCGCGAAGAACTCGAGGGTGCCCCGCAGGTGCGCCATGGTCAGCCCCTTGTCGACGGCGATGCCCTCGACCTGGCTGAAGACGGGCGTGTGCGTCGCGTCGAGTTCGTCGGTGCGGTACGTGCGGCCCGGCGCGATGACATAGACCGGCAGCTCGCGGCTGAGCAGCGACCGGATCTGCACCGGCGACGTGTGCGTGCGGAGCAGCAGGTGCGATGAGACAGGGTCGACGAAGAACGTGTCCTGCATGGCGCGGGCCGGATGATCGGGATCGAAGTTCAGCGCGTCGAAATTGAACCACTCGTTCTCGAGCTCGGGCCCCTCGGCGATCTCCCAGCCCATCCCGACGAAGATGTCGCCGATCTTCTCCTGCAGGAGCGAGAGCGGATGGCGGGCACCGAGGTGCTTCCTGACCGGCAGGGCCGTCACGTCGAGCGCCTCTGCCGCGAGTTGCGCCTCGTTCTCGAGGGCCACGACGTCGGACTCCTTCGCGGCGAGTGCCTGGTTGACCCGCGCGCGAGCCTGCCCGACGAGCTTTCCCGCCGAGGCCTTCTGGTCGTTCGGCAGGCTGCGGAGCTGGCCGTTCAGGCGGGCGAGCAGTGATGACTCCCCCGCGTGCGCGGAGCGGGCCGCCTTGAATGTGGCGGTGTCGCTCACCGCCTGGATTGCTGCAAGCGCAGCCTCGACGGCCGCGGCCACGGACTCTTCGGAGAGGACAGGAACTTCGGGATCAGACACGGGACACAAGTTTAGCTAGGTCAGCGTCGTGCTCATCGATCCATCGGGCATGGCGACTGCTGTGCGGACCGTGCCACCCCGGCGTTTCGCCAACTGCCGCGCGATCGTCGAGATCGTGAGGTTGATCGCCAGGTACATGCCGAGCATCACCAGGAAGATCGAGAAGAAGTACTGCTGGCGGCCGACGAACTCGGCGAGCAGCTCTCCTTCACGGATGAGCGCGACCTGCCCGACGATGTACCCGAGGGCTGTGTCCTTCAGCAGGACCACGATCTGCGCCACGATGATCGGCAGCATGTTGCGGAACGCCTGAGGGAATTCGATCTGGAGCCGAGCCTGCAATGGCCGCAGACCGATCGCCAGGCCGGCTTCGCGCTGGCCCTTCGGCAGCGCGACGACACCCGACCGCAGCGCCTCGCCGATGATCGCGCCGTTGTAGACCGCGAGCGCACTGACCACGGCCCAGAACGGGCTGATGCCCGGGAACGCCAGCAGGATGAAGAGCATCATCAGCAGCACGGGCATGCCGCGGAAGAACTCGAGCACGATCGTCGTCGGGATACGGATGGCGCGGTGCGACGACATCCGGAGCAGAGCGAAGACCATACCGAGCAGCAGGGCGAGCACGGTCGCGACAAGTGCTGACTGCAGCACGACGACGAGACCGCGGAGCAGGGCCGCCCAGACCAATGGGTCGTTGAAGATGTCCCAGCGGGTGGGATCCCACATCCCCTTCTGCCAGAGCGTCAGGCCGGTGTAGACGACGACCGCGACGACGACGAGACCGGTGATCCACGAGATCACCCTCGCCCGCACCTTCGCCTTCGGGCCGGGCACGTCGTAGAGAACACTGGTCATCGCTTGATCACCACCCGTCGCTCGAGGAAGTCGGCCAGCTGGCCGAGGGGAATCGTGATGAGCAGGTAGAAGGCGGCCACACCGACGAGCACGAGGATGACCTGGTCACCGTTCTCGTTCACCAGCCGGCGGCCCGAGTTGAAGAGTTCGAAGATGAAGAAACCGCCCGCGATCGAGGTGTTCTTGGTCAGTGCGATCATGACGTTGATGATCGGCGGAACCACGCTCCGAACGGCCTGCGGCAGAACGACGAGAGTCACCGTCTGCCCGAAGGTCATTCCGATGCTGCGGGCCGCCTCCGCCTGGCCCACCGGCACCCCGTTGATGCCCGAACGGATCGCCTCGGCGAAGAACGGTGCGGTATAGAGGGTCAGCGCGAGCACGGCCGAGAACATGAACGGCAGGATGACGCCGAGGATCGGCAGCACGACGAAGCAGAAGATGAAGACGAGAACCAGGGGCGTGTTGCGGAGGATCTCGGTGTAGACGGTCGCCGTTGCGCGGAGGCTCCCGATCGGCGAGATGCGCATCGCCGCTATCACAGCACCGAGCGGCAGAGCGAACAGCGTCGTGAGCAGCAGCAGCGCGAGAGTCTGGAGGAAGGCCTCGAGGTACAGCGGCAGATTGTCGAAGATGACCACGGGGCCTCCCTTCAGGGTTAGGAGGTCAGATCAGTACTGGTCGATGGTGGGCGGCGTCGGCACCGGGAGCACCTTGCCCGCCGTCTGCTCGAACAACCGTGCCCACGTGCCGTCGTCGAAGGCAGCCTGCAGGGTCTCGTTGACGAACGTGCGCATGGCCGTGTCGTCCTTGGTGAGGCCGATGCCGTAGGGCTCCTGGGTGAACGTGTCCCCGACCAGCTTGAAGACGCCCGGGTTCGAGTCGACGAAGCCCGACAGGATGACGTTGTCGGTGGTCATCGCGACGACCTGGCCGTTCTTCAACGGGTCGAGGCACTTGCTGTAGACGTCGGTCGGCTGCAGCACCGCTCCGTACTTCTCGACGATGTTCGACGCCGGGGTGGATCCCTCGACAGAACAGACCGCCTTGCCTGCGAGGTCTTCGGGCTTCGTGATCTCGGAGTTGCCCTCGAGCACGAGGATGCTCTGGCCTGCCACGAAGTAGGGGCCGGCGAAGTCGACGACCTGCTTGCGCTTGTCGTTGATCGTGTACGTGGCGATGACCGCGTCGACCTGCCCGCTCTGCAGGAACGGTTCGCGGTTGGCCGAGACCGTCTCGGTCCACTCGATCTTGTCGAACGGGATGCCGAGCTTGGCCGCCACGAGCGACCCGATGGCGGCATCGAAGCCGACGGGCTTGCCGTCGAGACCGCGGAGGCCGAACAGCGGCTGGTCGAACTTGGTGCCGATCTTCATGGTGCCGGCCTCGGCCAGTTTCGCCATAGTGGTTCCGGCCTCGAACGACGGGCTCTCGGCGACCTGGAGGTCGTAGGGCCCGGCACCGGCGGCCGAAGTGGAGGTGCTGCCGCCGCTGGTGGCACTGCCGGGGGCGCCGCAGGCGGTGAGGGCGACGGCGACGGCGGCTGCGGCCGTGCCGATCAGGATCTTTCGGAGTTTCATGGGTCTTCTTTCCTCTTCTGTGGTTAGTGGGTCAGGATCTTGGAGAGGAAATCTTTGGCACGATCGCTCTTGGGGTGGTCGAAGAACTCCGCCGGGGTGGTGTCTTCGACGATGCGGCCGTCTGCCATGAACACGACGCGGTCGGCGGCCTTCCGGGCGAAACCCATCTCGTGGGTCACGACGATCATCGTCATGCCCTCTTTGGCGAGGCCGACCATCACGTCGAGCACCTCGTTGATCATCTCCGGGTCGAGCGCCGAGGTGGGCTCGTCGAACAGCATCACTGTCGGCTGCATCGCGAGGGCTCGGGCGATGGCCACGCGTTGCTGCTGGCCGCCCGAGAGCTGGGCCGGCATCTTCTTGGCCTGGTTCGCGACCCCGACGCGTTCGAGCAACTCCATGGCCCGGGCATCCGCTTCGGCCCTGGACTTCTTCGACACCTTGATCGGACCGAGCGTCACGTTCTGCAGGATCGTCTTGTGGGCGAAGAGGTTGAAGGACTGGAAGACCATGCCGACGTTGGCCCGCAGCTTCGCGAGGGCGGCGCCTTCGCTCGGCAGCGCCTGCCCGTCGATCGAGATCGTGCCGTCGTCGATCGTCTCGAGCCTGTTGATCGCACGGCAGAGGGTCGATTTACCCGATCCACTCGGCCCGATCACCACGACGACCTCACCTTTGGCGATCGTCAGGGTGATGTCGTTCAGAACGTGCAGATCGCCATAGTGCTTGTTGACGTGGTCGAGAACGACGAGGGGTGTGCCGGGTGCGTCCATGGCCCCCACACAACCACACCCGCACGGGGGGTCACGAATCGAGCGGTCAAAAGTTACCCACCCGTAACATGGGAAACTGCTGAAGCCGGATACACATTTGCCTGAGAATTACCACAGACAACGGGCATCCGTAGCGCTGCACGCCCTCCGATCGTCAACTGTGTTGGGCGAAAGCACTCTCGTAGAGACAGACGGATGCCGCGGTGGCGAGGTTCATCGACTCGGCGCGGCCGTAGATCGGCACGGAGACCGCACGATCCGCAAGTTTGAGATCGTCATCGGTGAGCCCGCGGGCCTCGTTGCCGAAGAGCCAGGCAGTCGGCGCCTTCAGGAGGCCGGACGAGCGGACCTCGAGCAGGTCGTCGCCCTTGATGTCGGCCGCGAGGATCTGCAGGCCCGCCTCGACGGCACGGAGCTTCACATCGGCAAGCGTCGCCTCGACCGCAACGGGCAGGTGGAACAGCGAGCCGGTCGTCGACCGCACCACCTTGGGGTTGTAGAGGTCGACCGATCGCCCGGTGAGGATCACCGCGTCTGCTCCGGCAGCATCGGCGGCACGGATGATCGTGCCGGCGTTGCCCGGGTCGCGCACCTCTTCGAGGATGGCGATCAGGCGGGGGCCGGCGGCGAAGATGTCTTTGACGGCGGTGGGGAACTGGTGGCACACGGCGATGAAGCCCTGCGGGGTCACGGTGTCGCTCATGACCTCGAGCACCTGCTCGGAGACGAACTCGACGTCGACGCCGGCATCCACTGCGGTCTGGGCGATGTCGGTGTATCTCTCGAGTGCCGTCGGGGTGGCGTAGAGCTCCACGACGAGCTGGGGACTGAAGAGCAGCGCTTCGGCTACCGCCTGCGGCCCCTCCAAGAGAAAGAGCCCGGTCTCAGACCGGGCTCCCTTCTTGGCAAGTTTGGCGACGGCCCGAACACGCGGTGAACGCGGGTTATCGAGCATGTGCCAAGTCAAGCAGATCTTTGTGCTACTACGCTGCTGCGTCGACCTTCGGGGCTGACGTGTCGGCGGGCAGTGCAGCCTTCGCGCTCTCGACCAGGGCCGCGAACGTGGCGGGCTCGGTGACGGCGAGGTCGGCGAGGATGCGACGGTCGACCTCGATGCCGGCCAGGTTCAGTCCCTGGATGAGGCGGTTGTAGGTGAGGCCGTTCAGGCGGGCAGCGGCGTTGATGCGCTGGATCCAGAGGCGACGGAAGTCGCCCTTGCGCGCACGGCGGTCGCGGTACGAGTAGACGAGGGAGTGGGTGACCTGCTCCTTGGCCTTGCGGTAGAGGCGCGAACGCTGGCCGCGGTAGCCCTCTGCGCGCTCGAGAATTACACGACGCTTCTTGTGGGCGTTGACCGCCCTCTTTACTCTTGCCATTTTCTTCTAATCCTTTTTCGTCGTCGTGATCTAGAGGCCGAGGAGCTTCTTGATGACCTTGGCGTCCTGCGGGGCGAGCACCTGGTCGGTGTTGAGGCGGCGCTTGCGCTGGCCCGACTTCACTTCCAGGTTGTGCCGCATGCCGGCCTGCTGCTTCATCAGCTTTCCGGTGCCAGTGACCTTGAAACGCTTCTTGGCCCCGGAATGGGTCTTCATCTTCGGCATTGTTGTCTCCTCGTGGGTTTTCGGTAGTTATTCGGCTGCGGCGGGTGACGCCGCGGCAGGTGCCTCGGCGGTCGCGTCGGCAGGTGCCTCGGCGGACGCTTCGGCAGGTGCCTCGCGCGGTGTCTTCGCTGCAGCTCGTTGAGCGTTGGCCTCGGCTTTGGCCTCTGACTTGTTCTTCAGGGGACCCACCACCATGACCATGTTGCGACCGTCGATGGTCGGGCTCGATTCGACAGAACCGAACTCCGAAACGTCTTCGGCAAATCTCTGGAGAAGGCGCACGCCCTGGTCGGGGCGGGACTGCTCGCGGCCACGGAAAAGGATCATCGCTTTCACCTTGTCACCGGCCTTGAGGAAGCCTTCAGCGCGCTTCCGCTTCGTCTCGTAGTCGTGCACATCGATCTTCAGGCGGAAACGGACCTCTTTGAGGATCGTGTTCGCCTGGTTGCGCCTGGCCTCTTTCGCCTTCTGCGCAGCTTCGTACTTGAACTTCCCGTAGTCCATGATCTTGGCGACGGGCGGCTTGGAGTTGGGGGCCACCTCGACCAGGTCAAGGTCTGCCTCTTGCGCGAGTCTGAGGGCCACGTCGATGCTGACGACGCCAACCTGCTCACCGGCCGGACCCACGAGGCGAACCTCGGGTACTCGTATACGGTCGTTTGTACGGGGATCGCTGATGCGTTGCTCCTTTGATTCTGCGTGGGTGTCGGCCGGGCCACCGGCATGAACCGGAGCACGCAAAAGTCGAACGTCACCACGCAAAACAGGAATTCGGGTCATTCCGACCCGACCTGCCACAAACGCACCGCACCCTGTCTACCCGCATCATCTGCATGACGCCGGCGGAGTGCAATCAACCCGATAACCTATTAAGCGGTCATGCGGGTGGGAGATTCTCCACTTTCGATCTGACACCTATCGGTGCCAGAGCCGCCCAGAAGTCTAGCAGAGACTCGGCCACAATCAAAGAACGGATTCCCATGAGCGACGAAGCGCGCGACATCGCCGATGTGCAGGCCGTCGAGGTCATCACGACCACGGCTGTGCACCTGATGAGCGCAGCCGCGGTGAAGGTCGGCCTCGCCGATGACCCCGACAGCCAGCTGGACCTCGACGAGGCGCGCAAGCTGATCATCGCACTGGCCGGGCTCGTCACGGCCGGTGCACCCGAGATCGGCGACATGCACGCACGGTCACTCCGCGACGGCCTCCGCTCGCTGCAGCTCGCGTTCCGGGAGGCGTCGCCGTTCCCGGATGCCATCGGTCAAGGGCCTGGCGAGAAGCTGACCGGGCCCGTTAACTAGGGAGCATGACCCAGGGCACCGGCGACATGATGGGCGGCCCCGACGACGGCGGCCCCGGCACGGTCTCCGACGACGGCGGCCCCGACCGCGTGCGCTGGATCTTCGCCGGCCAGCTCGGCTCGCTCTTCGACGACGGCGGCGGGCGCATGCTCCTGATCGAAGCGCGTTCGGTGTTCGGGCGCCGCCCGATGCACAGGGCCAAGGCGCACCTGCTGCTGTCGGGCATCCGGCACCGGGCAGCCGAACTCGGTGACCGCGTGGAGTTCCACCAGGTCGACACCTACAGTGCCGTCGTGGACGGTCGTGACGATCTCGACGTGATCGATCCGACCTCCTACAGTGCGCGCCGGTACGTCAGGCGGCTCGGTGCACGCGTCCTGCCCAGCCGCGGTTTCGTGACGAGCGAGTCGGACTTCGCGCTCTGGGCGGGCAGTCGGGGCGGCAAGCGGCTGCTGCTCGAGGACTTCTACCGGTCGGTGCGGCAACGCACGGGCATCCTGATGGAGGGCGAGACGCCGGCCGGCGGGCAGTGGAACTACGACGTCTCGAACCGGGAACGGCCGCCGAGGGGTGCCGTGACGCTCGGCCTGCCCGATCCGTGGTGGCCCGAGGAGGACGAGATCGACGCCGGCGTGCGCGAAGACCTCGACCGCTGGCAGGCCGACGGGCTAGTGCAGCTGGTGGGTCTGGATGCCCCGCGGCGCTTCGCCGTCACCGAACGTGAGGCGAACCTCGCCCTCGACAGCTTCATCGAAAGTCGGTTGAACGATTTCGGCCCGTTCGAGGATGCGACTCTCACGAACGACTGGACCATGGCGCACTCACTCCTGAGCGCTCCCCTCAACCTCGGGCTGCTCGACCCCCTCGCCGTCGTGACACGGGTCGCCGACGAATACGAGGCCGGCCGGGCGCCGCTCGCCTCGGTGGAGGGTTTCGTGCGGCAGGTGATGGGCTGGCGCGACTACGTCTGGCACCTCTACTGGCACCTCGGCGAGGACTACCGGGGGTCGCACAATGCGCTCGGCGCGAAAGAAACTCTCCCCCGCGAGTTCACCGAACTCGACGCCACCACCATCACCGCGAACTGCCTGCACCACAGCATCGACGGGCTGCGGCAGCACGGCTGGGCTCACCACATCCAGCGCCTGATGGTGATCGGCAACTGGGCGCTGCAGCGCGGCTACGACCCTGTCGCGCTGAACGACTGGTTCACCGACATGTTCGTCGACGGCACACCGTGGGTGATGCCGGCCAACGTGATCGGCATGTCCCAACACGCGGACGGCGGCATCGTCGCGACGAAACCGTACTCGTCGGGCGGCGCGTACATCAACACGATGACCGACTACTGCGGCGGGTGCCGGTACAACCCGCGCGTGCGGCTGGGGCCGGATGCCTGCCCATTCACCGCCGGATACTGGGCGTTCCTCGACCGAACCGAGCCCGTGCTGGCCCCGAACTTCCGCATGAAGCAGCCGCTCGCCGGGCTCCGGCGCCTCGCGGACCGCGGCGCGGTCGTCGCGCAGGAGCGGGAACGCGAGGGGCTGTAGAGGCCTCCGGCACGGCTCGCGGGTCAGGAACCCTGGAGCAGCTTCAGCGACATCGAGTCGACCGCGCCCGCGATGACCTCGCTCTCGGCCCAGCGCTGCTGGAGGGCCGCGAGGAGCGCTGCGAGCCGGTCGCGGTCGAGTCCCGGCACGAGAGTGAGTTCGACGATCACCTCGGTGCCGACGAGCCGCGCTGAGGGGTCACCCGCGCGCAGGCGAATGCTCTGGATGTCGCGTTCCCCCGCCGCGGAGCCGGCGAACGCCCGGGCGACCGCCGTGTCCCCGAGCGGGGAGACCCACGGCGTCGCCTGGGCGATCGCCCAGACGGCAGGGCGGCGGAGCGCGAACTCGGTGGGCGAGGTCGGGTCGAGGATGATCAGGTCGGTGCTCTCGCCCGCAGCCGCCAGGGCAACCCGACGCGCGGGAGTCGGAATGGGGCGGGCCTTCGGGTTCCAGCGGGCCATCGCCTCAGTGGAGGTGAAGGCGGGCTGCACTGCACGGCCGTCCGGTGCCGTGACCGTGACAATCGAGAGCTCCTGGGTCTTGTCGACCGTACGCCCGTGATCGTCGACGCCCGTCTCGCCGGCGTGGGCGAGCAGTGGAACGAGGAGCCGGACGTCGCGCACGGCATCGACGACCGCAGTCTGGGCGGCGAGGAGGTCGGCAATCGACCCGGCTGTCGGCTGCGAGGCCACCAGCTCATGGAACCGGTTCAGCGCCGCCACGAGCAGCTCCGGCGCCGCTCCGTCGTCGCCGGCGAAGGTGGTGGGGTGGGCATCGAAAGTGCGGCCCGCCCACGGCTGGCCGGCCGAGTCGGCGGGGGTCAGAGCATCCGTCACTCGGAGGCGACCGCCAGCGCCTCGACCAGGGTGAATGCGCCGGCGTAGAGTGCGCGCCCGACGATCGCCCCTTCCAGGCCTGCGGGCACGAGGGCGCGGAGTTCGATGAGGTCGTCGAGGCTCGAGATGCCGCCTGAAGCGACCACGGGCTTGTCGGTGCGCTCCATCACCTGGCGGAGCAGGTCGACGTTCGGGCCCTTGAGCGTTCCGTCTTTCGTGACGTCGGTGACGACGTAGCGCGCGCATCCCGCGTCTTCGAGCCGCGCCAGGACCTCCCAGAGGTCTCCCCCGTCTTCGGTCCAACCGCGGGCCGCGAGCGTGGTGCCGCGGACATCCAGCCCGACGGCGATCGCGTCACCGTGGCGGGCAATTGCCTTCGCCGCCCATTCGGGGTTCTCCAGCGCAGCGGTGCCGAGGTTGATGCGGGTGGCGCCGCTCGCGAGGGCGTTCTCGAGGGAGGCGTCATCGCGGATGCCGCCCGAGAGCTCGATCTTGATGTTCTTCGCCTCGGCGATCACCCGGCGGATGACGTCGACGTTGCTGCCCCGCCCGAAAGCGGCGTCGAGGTCGACGAGATGGATCCATTCGGCGCCCTGGGCGACCCAGTCTGCTGCGGCGTCGGCCGGGTCGCCGTGGTTCGTCTCGGTGCCGACCTGGCCCTGGGTCAGCCGCACCGCCTGCCCGTTCGATATGTCGACGGCGGGAAGGAGTTCGAGCGCGGGGCCGTTCTCGGTCATCAATGTCCTCTGGATCTTCAGTCTGCGGTAGTGGGTCTCGATCGAAACCCCGAAAACTGTCGGTAAGTCACCTTCAGAGCGACAATTTTCGGGGTTTCGATCGGGCGATGGGGGTGGGTGGGGGGTGCGAGGGGCTAGAGGGTGGTCAGCCAGTTTTCGAGGAGGTGCATACCGGCGTCGCCGGACTTCTCGGGGTGGAACTGGGTCGCAGAAAGGGGGCCGTTCTCGACGGCAGCGATGAATGCGCCGCCATGGTCGGCCCAGGTGACGGAGGCAGCCGGCAGGGGCGGTTGCACCTCGAGCTCCCAGCGCTGGGCGGCATAGGAGTGCACGAAGTAGAAGCGCTCGTCGGAGATACCCGCGAAGAGGCGCGACGACTCCGGTGCCCGAACGGTGTTCCAGCCCATGTGCGGCAGCACATCCGCCGCCAGCTCCTCGACCGTACCGGGCCACTCACCGAGACCCTCGCTGTCGACACCACGCTCGATTCCGCGGGAGAAGAGCACCTGCATGCCGACGCAGATGCCGAGCACGGGGCGGCCGCCAGCGAGGCGCTTGTCGATCAGGTCGCCACCGCGCACCGCCTCGAGGGCGGAGATCACGGCACTGAAGGCGCCGACGCCGGGCACGAGCAGCCCGTCGGCCTCAGCGACAGCGCGGCGGTCGGCGGTGAGCTCGACGGACGCCCCGACCTTCTCGAGCGCTTTGACGGCGGAGTGCACATTGCCACTGCCGTAGTCGAGAACCACGACCCGCTTGGTCGTCACAGGGCACCCTTGGTGGAAGGAATGCCGGAGACCGACGGATCGAGCTGCTTCGCGAACCGGAAAGCCCGCGCGAACGCCTTGAACTCCGCCTCCGCGATGTGGTGCGGGTCGCGGCCGCCGAGCACGGTGAGGTGCACGGTCAGGCCGGCGTGGAACGTGATCGCCTCGAAGACGTGGCGCACCATCGAGCCGGTGAAGTGGCCACCGATGAGGTGGAACTCGAAGCCCGCCGGCTCACCGGTGTGCACGAGGAAGGGGCGGCCCGAGATGTCGACCACGGCCTGCACGAGGGCCTCGTCGAGCGGAACAAGAGCGTCACCGAACCGGGAGATGCCACTTTTGTCTCCGAGGGCCTGGCGGATGGCCTGGCCGAGCACGATCCCGATGTCTTCGACCGTGTGGTGCACGTCGATGTCGGTGTCACCCGTGGCCTTCACCGTGAGGTCGGTCAGCGAGTGCTTGGCGAAAGCCGTGAGCATGTGGTTGTAGAACGGCACGCTGGTGTCGATGTTCGACACACCCGTTCCGTCGAGGTCCAGCGAGAGCTCGATGCTCGATTCGCTGGTCTCGCGGGTGAGGTGGGCGGTGCGCGGTTCGGTCGACATGACAAAAAGTCTACCGGGGGGTGATCTCGTCCATCGCCTCGAGGAATGCGGTGGTCTCCGACTCCGTACCCGCACTCACCCGCAGGTGGTTCGGGATACCCAGGTCGCGGATGATGATCTCCCGCTCGAGGAGCTGCTCGAACATCCGGTGCGGGTCGGGGACACCACCGAAGAGGATGAAGTTCGAGGTGCTCTCGTACGGGCTGTACCCGAGCTCGGCCAGTCGGCGGGCCATGCGATCGCGCTGGCCCTTGATGTCGTCGACCATGGCGAGCATCTCGGGTGCGTGGGCGAGTGCAGCCGTGGCTGCGGCCTGGGTGAGGGCCGAGAGGTGGTACGGCAAGCGCACGAGACGGAGGGCGTCACTGATGGCGGGGTCGGCAGCGAGGTAGCCGAGCCGCGCGCCGGCGAAGGCGAAAGCCTTGCTCATGGTGCGGGAGACGATGAGGCGCGGCCTGCCTTCGAGGAGCGAGAGAGCGGTCGGTTCGCCGGAAGGGCCGAATTCGGCGTACGCCTCGTCGACGACGACGATCTTGTCTGTCGCGTCGTAGGCGGCAGCGATCGTCTCCAGAGAAAGGGGTGTGCCTGTGGGGTTGTTCGGTGCGCAGAAGAAGACGAGGTCGGGGTTGGTGCGCTGGACCCAGTCGACGGCTGTCTGCGGCGAGATCTCGAAGTTCTCGTCGCGCACGCCGGGGATCCACTCGGTACCGGTGCCCGCCGCGATGATCGGGTGCATGGAATATGTGGGAGGGAAGCCGAGCACGGAACGCCCGGGCCCACCGAAGGCCTGAAGGATCTGCTGCAGGATCTCGTTCGAACCGTTCGCCGCCCAGATGTTGTCACGGGTCAGCTCGGCGACCGGCAGGCCCGCGGCAGCTGACTCTTCGACGAGAGCGGCGTTCAGGTAGGCCGCCAGGCTGTCGCGGAGTTTCAAGAACTCGCGGTCGGGATAGCGGTTGACCGTGCGCAGCTCCAGTGCCACCGACTCGATGATCGAGCGGGCTACGTCTTCGGGTATGGGATGCGTGTTCTCGTTGACGTTCAGCGCCACCCGCACCTTGAGTTCGGGTGCACCGTAGGGCTTCAGCCCCCGGAGGTCGTCACGGATGGGCAGATCGGCTAGTGAACTCACCCGCCCGAGTTTACCGGCTGCGAGCGGAACGGCCGCGACCGCGGGTCAGTGCTGGTGGTGGGTCAGTGCTCGTACTTGATCGGCACCGCGAGCCGCTGGCCCGGCTGCACCTCGGAGCTCGGAAGCTGGTTCAGGCTGACGAGGTCGGCGATGACGTCGCGGGTGTCGGCAGACGAGTCGAGCTGGGAGGCCACCGACCAGAGGCTCTGGCCCGACTGCACCGTGACATAGCTGAACTCCACAGGCGCCTGCTGGGCCGTGGCGATTGCAGAGCCTCCGCCGAGGAGGGCGAAGGCTCCGATCGCGGCGACCAGCGGAAGCGCGGCGATCGTGGTCAGCACGACGCGCCCGCGCCGGGTGAGCCGAAGGCGCAGCCGAGGGGCGGGGGTGCCGGTGATGTGAAGTGCAGTCATGATGATCTCCTGGATCTTCTGCCTGGGGAGGCATTCATACTGGTGCAGGATTCGTATGCGGCACTCGGCCGGGAGTGCCGCATACGAAGCTGTGTTCCGAATATATCTTCGAACGTTCGAACAATCAAGCAATATCTGGTATCGAATACCGCGACACACTCGAACAGGTGTTTGGAATGCGCGCGGTGTTCGATACAGTTTCGATTGTCTGGTCAGCGTGCGACCAGCACTGTGAACTGAACCAGCACCCACCGACACTGGCCAGCTGACTGCATTCAACAGCCAGCCACTGACACTGGGTCTCCAACAGGAATGAGAACCCGATGGCGAGCGAACGCCTCCCCGCGGAACGCGGCGGTACCCGGCGGCGCAAGTCGCTGAGCGACAAGCAGCTGGCCATCCTCGAAGTGATCTCCGAGGCTGTGAGCACGCAGGGCTACCCGCCGAGCATGCGCGAGATCGGCGACGCCGTCGGCCTCGCCTCCCTGTCGAGCGTCACCCATCAGCTCAACCAGCTCGAGCTGAGCGGGTACCTCCGCCGCGACCCGAACCGTCCCCGGGCGCTGGAGGTTCTGATCGACATCCCGAAGAGCGACAGCGTGAACTCCGACTCCCCGACACCGCACGGCGATGTCGCCCTGGTGCCGCTCGTCGGGCGCATCGCGGCGGGCATCCCGATCACCGCCGAACAGCAGGTGGAGGAGATCTTCCCCCTCCCGCGTCAACTGGTCGGCAAGGGTGAGCTCTTCATGCTGAAGGTCGTCGGAGAGTCGATGATCGACGCCGCGATCTGCGACGGCGACTGGGTGGTGGTGCGCACGCAGGCCACCGCCGAGAACGGCGACATCGTTGCCGCGATGCTCGACGAGGAGGCCACTGTCAAGGTGTTCCGCCAGCGCGACGGCCACACCTGGCTGCTCCCCCGCAACACCAACTTCGAGCCGATCCTGGGCGACTACGCCACGGTGCTCGGCAAGGTCGTGGCCGTACTCCGCTCGGTGTGAATGATCCGCCCGATGGGCGGCACCGTACGACCACCACCACCACGACCACCCCCACCACCACCACCACCACCAGTGCAGCACCGCATGCGAGAGGCGCCGACCCGGAAGGGGTTCGGCGCCTCTTTTGCGTGCGGGAGCGTGGGCCGGGGCTACAGCGTGCTGTACTCCAGCAACTGCGACTGGGTCTCAGGCGTCACGAGCGCGCGAACGTGCGTGCCGCCCTCCTCGTAGTCGGTGCTCAGCACGGTACTGTGCTCGTGCAGCTGCGACACGAGGTCGCCGCGGTCGTAGGGAACGAGCACATCGACCTCGATCGACGGGGTGGGGAGCATCCGGTCGAGCAGCTGCAACAGCTCCTCGATGCCTTCGCCCGTTCGAGCTGACACGAAGATGGAGTGCGGCTCGAGGCCCCGCAGCACGATGCGGTCGCTCTCGGAGACGAGGTCGCTCTTGTTGAAGACCACGACCTCCGGGATGTCGCGGGCACCCGCCTCGCCGATCACATCGCGAACCGTGGCCAACTGACTCGCCGGGTCGGGGTGCGAGCCGTCGACGACGTGCACGATGACATCCGCGTCGCCGACCTCTTCGAGGGTGGAGCGGAACGCCTCCACGAGCTGCGTCGGCAGGCTCCGCACGAACCCGACGGTGTCGACGAAGGTGAACTCGCGGCCATCCGTCGTCTGGGTGCGGCGAACGGTCGCGTCGAGCGTTGCGAACAGCGCATTCTCGACAAGAAGCCCGGCGCCCGTGATGCGGTTCAGCAGCGACGACTTGCCCGCGTTGGTGTAGCCCGCGATCGCGACCGACGGCACCGTGTTGCGTTTGCGGTTCGCCCGCTTCGCCTCACGGGCCGGCTTCATCGCCGCGATCTGCTTGCGGAGCCGCGCCATGCGGGTGTGGATGCGGCGTCGGTCGAGCTCGATCTTCGTCTCACCCGGCCCACGCGATCCCATACCGGCGCCGGCACCACCCACCTGGCCACCGGCCTGGCGGGACATCGAGTCGCCCCAGCCTCGGAGGCGGGGAAGGAGGTACTCGAGCTGGGCCAGTTCGACCTGCGCCTTGCCCTCCCGGCTCTTCGCGTGCTGGCTGAAGATGTCGAGGATCACCGCGGTGCGGTCGATGACCTTCACCTTCACGATGTCTTCGAGCGCACGACGCTGGCTCGGGGCGAGCTCGCTGTCGGCGATGACCGTGTCGGCGCCGAGAGCCTTCACGACGCCGGCGAGCTCCTCGGCCTTGCCCTTGCCGAAGTAGGTGCTCGGGTCGGGGTTCGGTCGGCGCTGCAGGAGCCCGTCGAGCACCGCGGCACCCGCCGTCTCGGCGAGGGCTGCAAGTTCGTGCAGGGAGTTCTCTGCGTCGCCCAGCGTGCCCTGCGTGTAGACCCCGATCAGCACCACGTTCTCGAGCCGGAGCTGCCGGTACTCGACCTCGGTGACGTCTTCGAGCTCAGTGGAGAGACCGGCGACACGGCGGAGCGCCTGCCTGTCGGCGAGGTCGGCCTGGTCGCCGTCGTGGTTCTGGCCCGCCGGTCGACCGTCTGGCCGCTGCAGCGCCTGCGCACTCCCGGGTGAGAACAGGGCGTACCCGGATGATCGCGCCTCGGCGCGCGCCAGAACCCGGCCGACGGCATCCTGAGTCGCGGTCGTGTCAGCGGAACCGCCCTCGTTCTCGGCGGACAGCTCGGCTTCTTCGGTGAAAGATGAATCGTGTTCAGTCATTGGCTTCAAGGATAGACCTCTCGTTTGCTACATTCCCTCTATGGCTATGGACAATGGGCACTACTTCTCAGCAAGCCCATCGACGGAACTCCGGCTGAAGGAGATTCCGGTCAGCCTGGCCGGTCGCGACTTCCTCGCCACGACCGCCGGCGGTGTGTTCAGCCCCAATCAGGTGGATGCCGGAACCCAGGTTCTGCTGGCGAACACACCGGCACCGCCTCCCGGCGGCAACCTTCTCGACATCGGCTGCGGCTGGGGCCCGATCTCGCTGGCTCTCGCTCTGTTGTCACCCCACGCCACCGTGTGGGCTGTTGACGTCAACGAGCGTGCTCTCGATCTCGTGAGGGCCAACGCTGCCAAGCTGGGCCTCGACAATGTCAACGCCGTGCTGCCCGACGATGTTCCCGACGATCTGCGTTTCATGACGATCTGGTCGAATCCGCCCATCCGGGTCGGCAAAAACGAACTGCACCGACTCCTGCTGCGCTGGCTTCCGCGGCTCGACCCCGGTTCCGATGCCTGGCTCGTCGTGCAGCGGAACCTCGGCTCGGATTCGCTGCACCGGTGGCTGGAAGATGCCCTGCCGCCCGCCTTCCAGGTGACTCGTGCCGCCACGAACAAGGGCTACCGGGTGCTGCGGGCACGACTGCACGAGTGAAGCGCGTGCGGCGCGTGATGCGCCGTCAGTTCAGCGTGACGTCACCCTCGTAGACGAGCTCCGCCGGCCCGGACAGCGACACGTGCTCGCCGTCCTCGGTCGCGAACATGCGCACGCCCACTGCGCCACCAGGCACCTCGACGCGCCACTGGTTCGGCGCCCCCGCGCCCGCCCAGTGACGGATGGCCAGGGCCGCAGCGACCGCGCCGGTGCCGCAGGAGAGGGTCTCCCCGCTGCCCCGTTCGTGCACGCGCATCCGGATGTGCCCGACGCCGTTCCGCACGAGCGGTTCGAGGGGGACGACGAATTCGACGTTCGCCCCGTCGACCGGGGCGGGTTCGAGGTGCGGGATGAAGGTCAGGTCGGCCGATTCCAGCTCCTCGTCGTCGGCCAGGGCGACGACGACGTGCGGGTTGCCCACGTTGATGCCGAGGCCGGGCCGCGCGACCTGCAGGTTCTTCGCCCGCACCAGCGGTTCTCCGCCGTCGAGCCGCCAGCGACCGAGATCCGCCTGGAACCCGGCGAGGTTGCGCTGCACATCGATCACACCGGCCCGGGTGCCGACCACTAGCGTCTCGCCCGGCCCCAGGGTCGCCAGGCCGTTGTCGAGCAGGTACTTCGAGAAGACGCGGATGCCGTTGCCGCACATCTCCGCCTGTGAGCCGTCGGCGTTGTGGTAGTCCATGAACCACTCGGCGGCGTCATCCTGCTCGAGCGAGCCTGCCCCGTCGGCGATCTTCGAGGATCGCACGGCACGGATCAGGCCGTCGGCACCGATGCCGAAGTGCCGGTCGCAGAGGGTCGCGATCTGGGCGGGCGTGAGCTCGATCTCCCCGTCGGGGTCGGAGAACAGAACGAAGTCGTTTCCCGTGCCCTGGCCTTTGGTGAAGTGCAGATCGATGCCCATGACACCAGCCTAGAGGCTCCCGCTCAGGGCCTGTGCGAGCTCAGCCGGCCGGTGTCCAGATGCTCGCCAGAACGCCGTCGACGAGTGCCTCGTCGTCGGCCTCGAACCAGCGCGCGTCGCGGTAGCGCTTGAACCAGCTCACCTGGCGCCGGGCATACCGCCGGGTCAGTGCCTGCGCCTCGGCGATCGCGGCCTCGCCTGTGGCAGTTCCGTGCAGTTCGGCGAGGGCCTGCGCGTAGCCGATGGCCCGCCGTGCCGTGCTGCCGTCTTCGAGGCCCAGCGGCACCAGGGCTTCGACCTCCGCGAGGAGTCCCTCCCGCCACATCCGTTCGACCCGCCGGTCGAGACGTTCGACGAGCAGCTCCCGCGGGTGCCGGAGCGCGACGACGACCGTGTCACGCCACCAGACGGGCTCGTCGGGCAGCTGTCCCGTCACCGGCCTGCCCGTCAGCTCGATCACTTCGAGCGCCCGGACGACCCGCCTGGCGTTGTGCTGGCCGATGGATGTCGCAGCCTCCGCATCGGCCGCCTTCAGCCGCTGCCACAGCACCCCGAGACCACTCTGCTCGAGCTCTGCCTCCAGTCGCGCCCTGACCGCCTCGTCACGCACGGGGAACTGGAAGTCGTAGATCACCGAGGAGACGTAGAGACCGGAGCCGCCGACCAGGATCGGGACGGAACCTCTCGCCCGGATGTCGTCGATCGCCGCCCGCGCATCGCGCTGGTACTCAGCGACGGAGCCGTCTTCTGTCACGTCGAGCACGTCGAGCAGGTGGTGCGGGATGCCCCGCCTCTCCTCGGGCGTCAGTTTCGCTGTGCCGATGTCCATGCCGCGGTACAGCTGCATCGCATCGGCGTTGACGATCTCCGCGGGATGCCCGCTCGCGATCAGGCTCTCAGCAAGGCCGAGCGAGAGTTCGGACTTGCCGGTGCCGGTCGCCCCGACCACCGCCACCAGCTCGGGGAGGTACACGTGCCCCGGTCTCAGCGCAGGTCGTCGGCGAGATCGTAGATCGGGCTGGTCGCCACCCGGAGGCCGGGGAGGCCGAGGGAGACGCGGCCCTTGGCAGCGCCGCCGACGGCCGCGCCGTGCGAACGGGCACCGTCGCCCGTGGCGGGAACGGCGCACGAGTCGGACTGGTCCCGTTCCCAGGCGTCGCCGGCGCGGGTGCGGCGCACCTCGAGCGGGGCGCCGTCCACAGAGTCAGCGATCAGGTAGTACGGCTTCGCGCCGGTGACCTCGACAGTGACGACATCACCGGGACGCGGCACCGCCGACCCATCGGGCACGTCGAAGTGCACGAGCCGGCTGTCTTCGGCGCGCCCGCTCATCCGCTGGGTGTCGGAGTCCTTGCGGCCCTCGGCGGCGACAAGGAGCTCGACGCGTCGACCGACGACCTTCTCGTTCTCCTCCCAGGCGATCCTGTCCTGCAACGCCGTCAGGCGCTCATACCGCTCCTGCACGATCTCCTTCGGAACCTGGTCGGACATGGTCGCCGCCGGCGTACCCGGCCTGATGGAGTACTGGAAGGTGAAGGCCGTTGCGAAACGCGCCTGCTCGACGACCCGGAGCGTGTCCTGGAAGTCCTCCTCGGTCTCGCCGGGGAACCCGACGATGATGTCGGTACTGATCGCTGCGTGCGGCATCCGTGCCCGCACGCGGTCGAGGATGCCGAGGAACTTCTCGGAGCGGTACGAGCGCTTCATCGCCTTCAGGATGCGGTCGGATCCGGACTGGAGCGGCATGTGCAGCTGCGGCATCACGGCTGGCGTCTCAGCCATGGCGTCGATCACGTCGTCGGTGAAGGCGGCCGGGTGCGGACTGGTGAAGCGGATCCGTTCGAGCCCGGGGATCGTGCCCGCTGCGCGGAGCAGTTTGCCGAAGGCCTGCCGGTCGCCGAACTCGACACCGTAGGAATTGACGTTCTGGCCGAGGAGAGTGACCTCGATGGCCCCGTCGTCGACGAGAGACTGGATCTCCCGCAGCACCTCGCCCGGCCGGCGGTCCTTCTCCTTGCCGCGGAGGGACGGCACGATGCAGAACGTGCAGGTGTTGTTGCAGCCGACGGAGATGGAGACCCAGCCGCTGTAGCTGGAGTCGCGCTTCGTCGGAAGCGTCGAGGGGAATGTCTCGAGCGAATCGAGGATCTCGATCTGCGCTTCGTCGTTGTGCCGGGCCCGCTCCAGGAGGCTCGGCAGCGCCCCCATGTTGTGGGTGCCGAAGACGACGTCGACCCATGGGGCCTTCGACAGGATGACCGACTTGTCCTTCTGGGCGAGGCAGCCACCGACGGCGATCTGCATGCCCTCGTGACGTTTCTTGACAGAGGCGAGGAAGCCGAGGTTGCCGTAGAGCTTGTTGTCGGCGTTCTCGCGCACGGCGCAGGTGTTGATGACGACGACATCAGGATCGCCCGACTGGTCGCGAACGTACCCTGCCGCCTCCAGCGAACCGCTCAGACGTTCGGAGTCGTGCACGTTCATCTGGCAGCCGTAGGTGCGGACCTCATAGGTGCGGGCCCGCCCCGACTCACCCGCTGCGGCAGCGGAGGGCAGGATGATCGTCGGGGCTTCGCTCACGCTACTCATAGTGACCCCAGTCTACGTTCGGGCTGCCGATCGCATCCTCCGCACCCTCCGCACGCCCGTCGAGGGCGGACAGCGGACGGTCAGCGGAACCTCACCCCGCGCGCCTGCGGGGTGAGGGCCGCACTGACAGCGGTGCGGATGATCGTCGACGGGTATCCCTTGCGCATCAGGAATGACGTCAGCCGTCTCTCTGCCGTGGCGGCGTCGAGCCGCGCGAGGGACGGTGCGCGCTTCTCAGCGAGCTCGGTCGCACGTTGCAGTTCGTCGTCGTCGTCGAGCGCCTCGAGTGCAGCGGAGATGATCTCCTGCTGGATGTGCCTCGCCGACAGCTCCGCCTTGATCTGCGACCGACCGAAGCCCTTCCGCCGGTGGAGTGACTCCACCAGGTTCTCGGCGAGGTCGTAATCGTCGATGTAACGGTTGCTGCGGTACCGCTCCAGGAACAGCTCGAGCTCGTGTTCCTCGACACCGTTGGTGGTGAGCAGCCGGCTCACCTCCCACTCGGAGAGACCCTTGCGGGCCAGGGCACGCACGACGATGTTCTCGAGGAACGCCGCGCGCTCCCCCTCGCTCATCGGCTCCTCGTCGTCGTCTTCCGGCTCCTCGACGAAGACGGGCGTGCGACCCGGGCGGCGACCCGGGGTGGCAGGAGGCTCAGCTGGAGCCTCTACGGACTCCTCCTCCGACCACCACACGGTGGGAAGCGCCTTCGCCGGTGATTCGACGACCGCTGGCGCGACGACGGACGAGTCTGCACTCGTCACCCCGGCACCTTCGGGGGACGGCGCCGCCGCCTCAGCAGGCGGCACCACCCCAGGCAGGTACGTGACTCTGGCGACCACGACTAGGCGCTCTTGCGCGCAGCAGCCGTCTTCACGGGCGCAGCCTCGACGGACGCAGCACCCGCACCTGCAACGGCACCCGCGGCACCCTTCGCATCGGCGGCAGGCACAGCCTTCGGCGCGTTCGGGTCTGCAAGCAGCCCGAGCTTGATCTTGATCTTATTCTCGATCTCAAGAGCCACATCCGGGTTCTCTTTGAGGAAGCGGCGCGAGTTCTCCTTGCCCTGGCCGAGCTGGTCGCCGTCGTAGGTGTACCAGGCGCCGGACTTGCGCACGATCTCGTGCTCGACACCGAAGTCGATCAGGCTGCCCTCCCGCGAGATGCCGATGCCGTAGATGATGTCGAACTCGGCCTGCTTGAAGGGCGGTGCCATCTTGTTCTTGACGACCTTGACGCGGGTGCGGTTACCGACGGCCTCCGTGCCCTCCTTCAGCGTCTCGATGCGACGGATGTCGAGGCGGATCGAGGCGTAGAACTTGAGCGCCTTACCACCGGCCGTGGTCTCGGGGCTGCCGAAGAAGACCCCGATCTTCTCGCGGAGCTGGTTGATGAAGATCATGGTGGTGTTCGTCTGGTTCAGGCCACCGGTCAGCTTGCGGAGCGCCTGCGACATGAGCCGGGCCTGGAGACCCACATGGGAGTCACCCATCTCGCCCTCGATCTCCGCCCGTGGCACGAGTGCGGCCACGGAGTCGATGACGATCAGGTCGATCGAGCCCGAGCGGACGAGCATGTCGGCGATCTCGAGCGCCTGCTCCCCCGTGTCAGGCTGGGAGACGAGCAGGGCATCGATGTCCACGCCGAGCTTCTTCGCGTATTCGGGGTCGAGCGCGTGCTCGGCGTCGATGAACGCGGCGATACCGCCGTCGCGCTGTGCGTTGGCGATGGCGTGGAGGGTCAGTGTGGTCTTACCCGACGACTCCGGACCGTAGATCTCGACGATGCGGCCACGCGGAAGACCACCGATGCCGAGTGCGACATCGAGCGCGATCGAGCCCGTGGGGATCACCTCGACAGGTGCACGGTCATCGCTGCCGAGGCGCATGACAGAGCCTTTGCCGAACTGGCGGTCGATCTGGGCGAGGGCGGTTTCGAGAGCTTTCTCACGAGTTGCGTCTGAGGGCATGTGCTGTCTCCTTGAATCAGGTGCTCGCCCGACCCGGATAATTGTTCTTCCGGATCTGCGCCGCGTACGGTGCGCCTATAGGCTGTCGCGCCCTTTGCTCCGACGCCCCTCTCGGGCGACTCGCTCAGGCTGACGACAAGGCATATCAGCAGGTGTTGCTTACCTCGACCACGTTACGGAGACCCACCGACACTGTCGGGAGCGGGCATCCAATCTGTGGAGAAAGGCCGAGAAACGTCTGCTGTGAAGGAGACTACGCGCTTCGAACACATCTTCGATAAATCCGTGCGGCGTGTTGCGCCATTCGAACACAGTTCTAGGAACGGGGCTGCGGGAGACCGACGCCGTACCAACGACTCTGGGGAACGTCGGCGGCGCGGCAGAGCGCAAGCCACACCTCACGGGCATCCTCACCCGCGCTGATCGCCTGCTCTGCCGTGCGGCCGTCGAATTCGGCCAGAACGAGATCGCCGGTCACCACCCGGCCGTAGCCGGCACCGAACTCGTCGAGCACGGCCTGCCGGAATTCACTGACGCGCACCGCTTAGCGGGCCGCCAGGGACGCATCGAAACCCGCAACGAACTCGTCGGGCACAGTGTCGGGGATCGTGTCGATTCCCTCGATCACGGCAAGGCGATCGCCCACTTCACGCATGATCACGGAGATCGGGGTGTCGAGGGCTTCGGCCACCGAAGCGAGAATCTCGCTCGATGCCTCTTTCTGCCCACGCTCGACCTCACTGAGGTAACCGAGCGCGACACTGGCCTTGCTCGCGACCTGACGAAGGGTTCTGCCCTTCTGAAGACGGAAGTCCCGCAGCACGTCGCCGATTTCTTGACGAACCAAAATCATCGGAGCCTCCTTAGCTTTCCTGTCCAGTCGATATCGCGTACCACAAACTCTAAACGACCCAGACTGGACTTTCGTCGTTAATGACAACAGGTGTAACGAGATCGAAACGTGAGTCATTCCCGCGTGACCGGCTCAGAGCTGTGCGCTCAGGATCCGCACGGCCTCGCCGACCGTCGCCGCGCGGATCTGGCCGCGGTCTCCGTCGAGGTGCAGCGCGAAGCTGCGGGTGCGCCCGGCCAGGGAGATCCCAATGAACACGGTGCCTTCAGGGTGTCCGTCCTGGGGACCCGGGCCTGCGACCCCCGTCGTGGAGATGCCGATCGATGCCGGTGAGCCGTCGACGGCGAGCGCATGCCGAACGCCCTCGGCCATCTGTTCGGCGACCTCCGGGTGCACGGGGCCGTGTTTTCGGAGCAGCTCGCCGTCCACTCCGAGCACGGAGGCCTTGACAGCCGTGTTGTAGGCGACTACTCCGCCGTACACGACGTTCGAGGCACCGGCCGGGCGGATGAGTTCGGCGACCAGGAGACCCCCGGTGAGCGATTCCGCCACAGCGATCGTCTCGCCACGCTGGTGCAGGTCGGCCAGCAGTCGGGCGGTGAGATCGCCGCCCTCGTCCGTGTCGTCGGTGATTCCCCCGGACGCGGCACCGGAGCCGGTCACGCTGAAGTGTTTCCCGCCTTCGCGGCGCGGTTCAGCTTTCGGTCCTGGTAGAGGTAGTCGATGCCCGTGATCACCGTCAGCACGAAGGCGATCGACATGAAGACGATGTTCACCACGTTGATCCAGGAACCGACCACCTGTTCGAGGGGAAGCAGGGCGAGCGAGATCGCGATCGACTGGGCGAGCGTCTTCAGCTTGCCACCACGGGAAGCGGGGATGACCCGACGCTTGATCACGGCGAACCGGAAGACGGTGATGCCGACCTCGCGCACGAGGATGATGATCGTCACCCACCACGGCAGTTCGGCGAGGATCGACAGACCGACCAGCGCCGCGCCTGTCAGTACCTTGTCGGCGATCGGGTCGAGGATCTTGCCGAGATCGGTGACCTGGTTGTTCTTGCGGGCCAGGTGGCCGTCGATCCCGTCGGTCGCGATCGCCAGGATGAAGAGGATCGCAGCCAGGTAGCGCACCACCCCGTCGGAGCCGTTGTCGGCCAGAAGCATGATGAAGAAGACCGGCGCGAGCAGGATCCGGATGATCGTGATGGCGTTCGGCAGGTTCCAGTTGCTGGGCTTCGGCGCGGCCGCGGCCTGGGCTTCGGGCGTATTCGTCATGGTGCTACTCTCTGCCGGTGAGGCCCCACGCGTCTTCATCCGTGTCGCCCTCCACTTCAGGATAGCCGGGGCCCGGCTCCGCGAGAGGATCGCTGTAGTCCATCTGGTCGGTGCCGTAACCGGCCGCGGGCGACAGTCCGGCCGCGGGAGCGCCCTGCGACGGCTGTGACGGGCCAGCTGGCGATGAGGGTGCCGCAGCGGCATCCGACCCGCGGAGCATCGCCAGCACCTCAGGCAGCTGGTCGGCGGTCACCAACACATCGCGGGCCTTCGAACCCTCGGATGGGCCGACGATCTCGCGCGATTCGAGCAGGTCCATCAGGCGTCCGGCCTTCGCGAAGCCGACCTTCAGTTTGCGCTGCAGCATCGAGGTCGAACCGAACTGCGTGTTGACGACCAGCTCGGCCGCCTGCAGCAGCACTTCGAGGTCGTCACCGATGTCCGAGTCGATCTGCTTCGAGGCTGCGGCGGCCGTGACATCCTGCCGGTACTCCGGCCTCGCCTGGCGCGTGACGTGCTCGACGACCTTGGCGATCTCGGACTCGCTCACCCACGCACCCTGCACACGGATC
Organism: Subtercola boreus; assembly: GCF_006716115.1. NCBI lineage: Bacteria > Bacillati > Actinomycetota > Actinomycetes > Micrococcales > Microbacteriaceae > Subtercola > Subtercola boreus. The sequence goes on from NZ_VFOO01000001.1 coordinate 1,716,951, forward strand.
GACTTCGAGGCGCCCATCGGGAGGAACAGGGCGTCGCCCTGCCCGATCAGTTTGTCGGCACCGGGCTGGTCAAGAATGACCCGCGAGTCGGTGACGCTCGTGACCGCGAACGCGAGGCGCGACGGCACGTTCGCCTTGATGAGGCCCGTGACGACGTCGACGCTCGGGCGCTGGGTGGCCAGCACGAGGTGGATTCCGGATGCCCGTGCCAGCTGGGTGATGCGCACGATCGAATCTTCGACGTCGCGGGGGGCGACCATCATGAGGTCGGCGAGCTCGTCGACGACGATCAGCAGGTACGGGTAGGGCTTCAGCACGCGGCTGCTGCCGGCGGGGAGCACGAGCTCCTTGTTGACGACGGCGCGGTTGAAGTCGTCGATGTGACGGAACCCGAAACTCTCGAGGTCGTCGTACCGCATGTCCATCTCCTTCACGACCCAGGCCAGCGCTTCGGCGGCCTTCTTCGGGTTCGTGATGATGGGCGTGATCAGGTGCGGAACACCCTGGTAGGCGGTGAGCTCGACACGCTTCGGGTCGATGAGCACCATCCGCACCTCGGCGGGCGTGGCGCGCATCAGGATGCTCGTGACCATGGAGTTCACGAAGCTCGACTTGCCCGAGCCCGTGGAACCGGCGACGAGGAGGTGGGGCATCTTCGCGAGGTTCGCGATGATGAACTTGCCCTCTACGTCTTTGCCGACGCCGATCGTCATGGGGTGCGTGTCGTTCGTCGCCTTGGCGGAACGGAGCACGTCGCCGAGCACCACGATCTCGCGGTCGGTGTTCGGGATCTCGATGCCGATCGCGCTCCGGCCCGGGATGGGCGACAGGATGCGCACCTCGTTGCTCGCGACCGCGTACGAGAGATTCTTGCTGAGCGCTGTGACGCGCTCGACCTTCACGCCCGGGCCGAGCTCGATCTCGTAGCGGGTGACGGTCGGGCCGCGCGAGAATCCGGTGACCTTCGCGTCGACCTGGAACTGCGACAGCACGTCGGTGAGCGCCCGGACGATGTCGTCGTTGGCCTGCGAACGGGCCTTCGAGGGTTCGCCGAGGGCCAGACTGCCGACCGGGGGCAGCGAGTAGTTCAGCGCTTCGAGTTCTTTGACTTCGGCGAGCGGGATGAACGTGTCGTCGGGCGACAAGCCCGGCAGGGCATCCGGAACCGCGGTCGCCGCCGTGGGGAACGGCTTCGTGGCGGGAACGGCGCCGGCTGCGGCTGCTCCAACGGCACCCGCGGCGCCAGAGGTCTCGCCGAAGAGCACGCCGGTGAAGGAGGCGCTGTCGCCGGCCGCGTCGTCGCGGATGCCCGTGGCAGACTTCGTGCCGGGGAGCACCTCGCCCGTGAAGCGCCTGACTGCCTGCTCGGCCGCCTCCATGTCGCCGAGCAGTGCGGCGTCGAAACCGCGGCTCTCGTCGATCGTGCGATCGATCACTTCTGTGGGCGGCGTGCGGTCTTCGACGTGGATCGGCGCGGGGCCGACCGCGGTGGTCGGGATGATCGGCGAATCGAAGGCCGGATCCTCCTCGCGCCCGCTCTTGTTTCGTCGCCACCAGGGCAGCGATTCGTCATTCACGTGGTCGAAGTCGAGTTCGAGGTCGCCGGTGTGCTCGACATTCCTGCCGCGACCCGCCCGCGGAACCTTCGGTTCGCGGTCCTCCCGCGACTCCGGAGCCTCGCCGAAAGCGGCACCGAACAGGTAGGCGTACAGCTCACGAGAACGCGAGGCCAGCTTGTTCGGCGGAGTCTTCGTGATGATGAAGAGCGAAAGCAGGAGCAGTGCGCAGACCACGATCGTCGCGCCGATGGGCGTGATGATGAGGATGAGCGGGGCGGCGATCACCCAGCCGAACACTCCGCCGGCTGTGGCGAGCGACTCCATGCCCTCCGCGGGGTACGGCTCGCCGCCGAAGATGTGGCAGAGGCCCGAGACCATGAGGAGCAGGATGCCGAGACCGATGCCGATGCGGCCGTTGTCGTTGACGGAATTCGGATGCCGGAACAACCAGATCGCAAGGAGAAGCATGACCACGGGCAGGGCGTAGGCCACCCGGCCGAAGAGGCCGCCGAACGTGTAGGCGTCGAGCAGGTTCGCCACGGGACTGGCGACGAGGAACCACTCGATCACGGCCCCCGCGACAGCGAGCAGGAACAGCAGGAACGGGAACCCGTCGCGGCGCTCCTCCTTGGCGAGCTTCTCGTGCCCGAAGGCGCGCGCCGCTCCCCCGACCAGGTGCGCGAGGCCCAGCCACATCGTGGTGAAGATGCCGGGGCCCTCGCTCTCGACAGGGAACTTCAGCGTCTTCTGCGTGGCGGTGGCCTGCTGTTTCGCCGGAGTCTTCGCGGGCGCGCGTCGCCCGCCGTTCGCGCCGCCGCCATTGCCGCCGCCGGCCGCGCCGGCACCGCTCGCGCCGCCTCGCCCGCCTGCCGCGCCGCGCGCGCGGGAGTTCGCCCTGGTACTCGTAGCCATGCGCTTACGCTACTGCGCGCCCCTGTCACTGCCCCCGCGGCGCACCGCGCGGCCCTGAACTTCGCTCATCGGAGCCGCCTCACAGCCGGCCCCGCAGACGCAACAGGCCCTGCATGCGCCGCCGGGCCGGTGCTGACCCCGCACGTGAGTACGAAAGCGGCGGCTGCCGTCCGCGCCATCCGCTCTGCTTGACAGGTGATTGAGGAGGAATAGTCTGACATCGGCGTCCTTCCCCGAGTTCTCCTAGAAAAGTCGTCGCCGCTCAGAGCCCGCCCAACCTGTTGTAGACCACGTTGTCGATTCCACTGACCCACACTTCAGTCTCTCCGGGGTTGTTCACCATCGTGACCGGGTTGAAGACCAGGGGATGCGCCTCATTGCTGACGTACCCGTCGACGAGGCAGCGATGTCCTACCTCGGTAAGCGGCAGTTCCACGGCGAAACGCAGAATGGTGGGACTAGACGTGCCCTGCAGCGGGGTATCGAAGAGTTGCCCGTCGTCGCAGGTGAGTCGGAGATGCACTGCGGCCGGGTCGAGTGTGGATCGGAGGTTCACGACACCCTGGACTGTCGGCCTGCGGGTGGTGTCAACGGGCTGCGGCACGGTGAAGAGGCTGACTCGCAGGGTGGTGCCTGTCGGGGGCGCTGGGTCTACGGCAGATGCCGTTGCGACACTGCCTCCCACCACCAGGGCTGTCGACACTGCCCCGACAACACCGAGTTTCAGCAGCATCTTGGATGATTTATTGAACATGTGATGGGTCCTCCCGTAGTTGTTCATAAGAGAGACGTCAAAAACGAGCATCCATTACGCGGATTCGACGGAGTTCTTTCGACAGAGACGCCGAGGGCCCGCTCGCACTACGCGAGCGGGCCAAGGGCGATGAGCAGACGAAAACTACGCCTCGATGTCGACCGGCACGATTGCAGATCATCCGGGCCGAGTAGTCGCTCAGCAAGAAGGATGAGCCGGCCCCGCTGATGAGCCCCTGTACGGGAACCAGATCCGCTCCCCCGTTCTGCGCCGGGGTCTGCACGACGAAGCGAACACTGCGCCCGCGATGCGGCGGTCGGTGGAGTGGGATCAAGGAGTCATGGGGGTCCTCTCGGTTGTCATACACGAGAGACGCCGAAGGCCCGCTCGCAGTACGCGAGCGGGCCGAACCCGGCACGGCGCCTTTCTACAGGCCGCCACTCGCACTCTTGACGATCGTCTTCGAAGCGAACTGGAGCCGGGGCTGGTCGCTCTCATCAGGCTTGTTCCACGGCTTCTCGAAAGTGAGCGCGCGACCTGTCGGTGCAACTCCGTGGATGACACAGGTATGACCTACTTCGGCAATCGGGATCGTGCCGTAGAACTGGGCACCGTCGAGGCGCCCATATCGAACATCACCCGGCCAGAACGACGTCCCCTCAACAAGCACAGTGGCGCCGTCGTCACACGTGAAATAGACGCCGTAAGCTGCGATATTGTCGGTGGTTGACGAAGCCTTGTATTCGCCCAGGAATTCGACCGACCTGGCCCCTGGAAGACTCCCAGAGGGGACGATGAACGACTGGTCGGAGCTCGTCGTCGCGGTCGGCGCGACGGGGCTGGCTGTAGCCGGTGTTGCACCCGCCAGGCCGAGCCCGATGGTTGCAGCGGCTACGCAGACGACGGCCGCGGTGGTCTTGATGGATCGGCGATTCATATCAGAACTTTCTGTAGGGATTGTGTGGTCTACAGGAAGAGAGCCCAGAAACACCGATCCATTACGACAGTTCTGCAGAAAACATTGCCCCGAACGCGCAAAGGGCCCGCCCGCACTACAAGCAGGCACGTGTGCCCCGCTTCGGTCAGCGGCGCGGCCGGTCCGGCGTGCGCCGCGGCGCCGCTGCCGAGGACCAGCGCCAGGAAGGCGGCGGCAGCAGTCAACATCTGGCTCGCGCAACGGACGGTTCGGCGATTGTTGTCTGGCATCGGGTCTCTGGCGCGTGACTGCTGGGGAACCGGGATCACGCCGGACGTCACAGGCCCCCACTGTGCGACGGAGTGACAATCGTTCCGTAGAGGTATGTAGTCTGCTTACCCGATCCGCCGCTCACGAACGGGGCGGTCCAGATCACTTTCCGGTCGTCATTCGTCACAGCCTCGAAGACGCACGTGTGGCCCACTTCGTCGAGCGCCAGGCGCGCTTCGAATTCGATCTGCCGGTCGTGCACGAGGAAGGGGTAGACCATGTAGCTCCGTCCTCCGAAGCACGCCAGCGAGAACGTGAAGTCCGATGTGCTGACGCCCGGCCTGCGGCCGAAGTCGAAAGATCCTTTGAGCCGTGCGAAATCGCGATCATCGGGGCCGGGGTCCGGAACGACGAACGTCGCGATCGACTCCGTTCCTGAGACGGGAGGGGCGTCTGGACCGGCAGACGCCGACAACGGAACTCCCGTCGCGACAATCACCAGCCCGAGGATTCCCGAGACGGACAATGACAGGGGCTTGCGGGACATGGCACATCCATTCTGAGGTGATGACTGAATCGTCGGTTACAGGAAGAGAGTCGACTTCGCCCCTTTCATTACGCGAGTTTTCTCCCAGCTACGCCAGCCCGCCCGACTTTCCGAGAATTGCTAACGGCTGTTCCCTTTCGCCGCGCGGAGGAATACCTCCGAACGCAAAGGGCCCGCCCCGCGCTAAGCGAAGCGGGCCCCCAGGGTCGGCAGTGGACAGCTCGGCGTTCTCAGCTGCAGCTCTTGCTCACAGCCCGCCCGTGCTGCTGACCGGTATAACGCCCGCACCGAAATCGAGGGCGCTGGTCATCACGTCGGAGTTCGTGCTCGCAAGATAGTCATCCAGTTTTGGAGCCCCGAAGACGAGCGAGCGTCCTGCGGGGGAAGTCCCGTGAATAGTGCAGATCTTCCCCTGCTCGGAAACAGGAATGGCCCCGCCGAACCACACACCATGAAGACCCTGAGTGTCGTAACTGACGCTCACAGGCACGACCAGTCCGTCATCACAGGTCATTGACACCCCGTAGGACCTGGAACTGTCCTCGGGGAGCCACAACAGGTTGACAATGCCGAATATCTTGAGCGGTTCGTCCGGATTGATGTAATCGCTGGGAACCACGAACGACTGGTTGGGCGAAGTGGTGACCGGCGGGGCCGTCGGTGCAGGCTCGGGGGCCTGGGGGCCCGGCTGGGGGAACGGCACGTGAACCGGGTGGGCAGAAGCCATCGATGCTCCCGAGAAGACGAGAGAGGCTGTCGCAGCGGCAATGAGACCCGCTGTCGCGAGCCGCCTGAATCTGTGGGTCATGGAAATTTCCTTCTGTTGATGTACAAAGGCGTGGTCATCAGAAGAGAGTCGAGAGAGCAGGATCCATTACGGCGGTCTTTCACACATTCTGCTCAGTCACATCGAACGGTCAGGTTCGAAATGCCTGAAGGCCCACTCGCGTGTGCGAGCGGGCCTTCAGCGACACCGAAACGAGAAGCGACCTACGCCTCGATGACGACCGGCACGATCATCGGGCGGCGACGGAGCGAGGTGTTGACCCAGCGGCCGGCCGTGCGACGCACGACCTGCTGCAGGGCGTGCGTGTCGCGGGTGCCGTTGCCGACGGCCTCGGCGAGGGCCGCAGCGATCTTCGGCTTGACCTTGTCGAAGACCGAGTCGTCTTCGGCGAATCCCTTGGCGTGGATCTCGGGACCGACCACGATGCGGCCGGTACCCGCCTCGATGACGACGATGACCGAGATGAAGCCCTCCTCGCTGAGCACGAGGCGGTCCTTCAGGTCGTCGTCTGTGACCTCGCCGACGGTCTGGCCGTCGACGTACACGAAGCCGAGGTCGTACTGGCCCACAACCGTCGCGATACCGTCGCGCAGGTCGACGACGGTGCCGTCGTCGGCGAGGATTGTGTTGCGCGCCGGGACGCCGGTCTCGATGGCGAGCTGGGCGTTCGCCACGAGGTGACGGTACTCACCGTGCACCGGCATCACGTTCTTCGGCTTCAGGATGTTGTAGCAGTACAGCAGCTCACCGGCCGCGGCGTGACCGGAGACGTGCACCTTGGCGTTGCCCTTGTGCACGACGGTCGCACCGAGCTTGGTCAGGCCGTTGATCACGCGGTAAACCGCGTTCTCGTTGCCGGGGATGAGCGAGGAGGCGAGGATGACCGTGTCACCCGGCCCGACCTCGATCTGGTGTTCGAGGTTGGCCATGCGCGAGAGCACGGCCATCGGCTCACCCTGCGAACCGGTCGACATGTAGACGATCTTGTCGTCGGGGATGTCGTTCGCCTTCTTGAAGTCGACGAGCACGCCGTCAGGGACCTTGAGGTAGCCGAGTTCTTCGGCGATGCCCATGTTCCGCACCATGGAGCGGCCGAGCAACGCCACGCGGCGCCCATTGGCGTGTGCGGCATCCAGAACCTGCTGCACGCGGTGCACGTGCGACGAGAAGCTCGCGACGATGACCCGGCGCGGCGCCTTCGCGATGACGCTTTCGAGCACGGGGCCGATGGTGCGCTCCGAGGGCGTGAAGCCGGGTACGTCGGCGTTGGTCGAGTCGACGAGGAACAGGTCGACGCCGGCCTCGCCGAGCCGCGCGAAGGCACGGAGGTCGGTGATGCGGTTGTCGAGCGGGAGCTGGTCCATCTTGAAGTCGCCGGTGTGCAGCACGACTCCGGCCACCGTCTTGATGGCGACGGCCAGGGCATCCGGGATCGAGTGGTTCACGGCCACGAATTCGAGTTCGAAGGGCCCCATCTTCTCGATCTGGCCCTCTTCGACCTGGAAGGTGTACGGCTTGATGCGGTGCTCTTTGAGCTTCGCCTCGACGAGGGCGAGCGTCAGGCCCGATCCGATCAGGGGGATGTCGTTCTTGAGGCGCAGCAGGTAGGGAACCGCTCCGATGTGGTCTTCGTGACCGTGGGTGAGCACGATGCCGACCACGTCGTGCAGGCGGTTCTTGACGAGCGAGAAGTCGGGCAGGATCAGGTCGACGCCGGGCTGGGTCTCTTCGGGGAAGAGCACTCCGCAGTCGACGATCAGCAGCTTGCCGTTGATCTCGAAGACGGTCATGTTGCGGCCGATCTCGCCGAGGCCGCCGATCGGGATGACCCGCAGGGTGTCCTTCTCAAGGGGACGGGGTTCGTATGACGTGTTGGGCATATGCCCTCCTAAAGTGTGTGTTGAGTTGTGAGAAGCGCCGCGTTCTAGCGGGTCGTGCCAGGAATCTTGGGCAGCGCGCCACCGGCGGCTGCGTTTCTGTCGGGTCGGAAGTTGGTGAAGCTGACCCCGGGGATGCTCCGCACGAGGTCGATCTCGTCTTCGATCTTCGCGGCCTCCCACTCTTCGGGGCCGACGAGCGGGAGCCGCACGCGCGGGCTCGAGATGCGGCCGAGGCCGTGCAGGATGTACTTCACCGCGACCGTGCCGGGCACGTGCGTCATCGTCGCCCGTACGAGCGGCTCGAGCGCCTGGTGCATCTTCGTGGCCGTGGTGAGGTCGCCCGCGTTCACGGCATCGATCATGATGCGGTACGGCCGGGCCGCGATGTTGTTGGTCACGCCGATGAGGCCCGTCGCGCCGATCGAGAGCGCAGGCAGCACGTTGGAGTCGTCGCCCGAAAAGTACATCAGGTCGGTCTGGTTCAACACCCGGCTGACCTCGCTGAAGTCGCCCTTCGCGTCTTTGATGGCAAGGATGTTGGGGTGCTTCGCCGCGCGCAGGATGGTGTCGTACGTGATGGGGATGCCCGTACGCCCGGGGATGTCGTACAGGATGACCGGCAGATCGGTCGCGTCCGCGATCATCCGGAAGTGCGTCAGCACACCTGCAGGGGTGGGCTTGTTATAGTACGGAGTGACGACGAGGTTGCCGTCGGCGCCGGCCTTCTCGCTCTGTTTGGCGAGCTGCATGGCGTGCGCGGTCTCGTTCGAGCCACCGCCTGTGATGATCTTGGCGCGGCCGTCGGCCACCGACTTGCCGACCTCGACGAGCCGGACCTTCTCAGCGTCGGTGAGGGTGGATGTCTCACCCGTCGTGCCCGTGACGACGATGCCGTCGGCACCATCGGTGATCACGGTGTCGATGTGCTTCTCGACGCTGGCCCAGTCGACTTCGCCGTCGGCGGTGAACGGGGTGACCAGGGCGACGAGCACCTGGCCGAACGGGTTCTCGGGGTTCGTTGCAGCCACGCTTACAGGTTAGCGGTCAATGCGGGCGTGTCGCGTCGCAGGGACCTCAGAAGCCGAGCCTGCCCAGCTGTTTGGCATCCCGCTGCCATTCTTTGGCGACCTTGACGCGGATGCTGAGGAACACCTGCTTGCCGACGAGCGGCTCGATGGAGGCCCGGGCCCGCGCCCCGACCTCACCGAGGCGGCCTCCCGACTTGCCGATGATGATGCCCTTCTGGCTGTCGCGCTCGACGAACAGGTTCGCGTAGATCTCCACGAGGTCGCGGTCGTCCCGCTCGATCATGTCGTCGATGGTCACCGCGATGGAGTGCGGGAGTTCATCCTGCACCCCTTCGAGCGCCGCCTCGCGGATCAGCTCGGAGATGCGCGCCTCGAGGCCTTCGTCGGTGGTCTGGTCGTCGGGGTAGAGCTTCTCTGAGCGGGGCAGGAGTTTGATCAGCTCGGCGGTGAGAATGTCGAGCTGCAGGTTGCTGGTCGCGGAGATCGGGATGATCGCCTCCCACGGGCGGAGCTCCGAGATCGCCAGCAGCTGTTCGGCGACGGCGGGGCGGGAGGCCGCGTCGATCTTGGTGACGATCGCGACCTTCTTGGCCTTCGGAAAAGCGTCGAGCTGCTCGTTGATGAACCGGTCGCCCGGCCCCAGCTTCTCGTCGGCCGGGACGCAGAACCCGATCACGTCGACGTCGCCGAGCGTCGACTGCACGACAGCGTTCAACCGCTCGCCGAGGAGGGTGCGCGGGCGGTGCATACCGGGGGTGTCGACGAGGATGAGCTGGCCGTCGGGCCGGTGCACCACGCCACGGATGGCGCGGCGGGTCGTCTGCGGCTTCGACGAGGTGATGGCGATCTTCTCGCCGACGAGGGCGTTGGTCAGTGTCGACTTGCCGACGTTCGGCCTGCCGACGAAGGAGATGAACCCTGCGCGGAAGTCGGGGTCGGTGACGATGTCGGAGCCGATCATCGGGGGTCCTTTTCGATGGGGGTGAGCGAGGGAGAGGAGGGGGCTTCGGCATCGCGGCTGACCAGCACGGTGCTGATGCGCCGGCGTCGGTCGGTGCGTTCCGCGGTGAGGGTGAGGCCGGCGACGTGGGCGACGGAGCCCGGAACCGGAAGTCGGCCGAGGGCCTTGCCGAGCAGCCCGCCGACGGAGTCGACGTCGTCGTCGTCGAGTTCGAGGCCGAAGAGTTCGCCGAGTTCGTCGACAGCCAGCCGGGCGCTGACCCGGTACTCGCCGAACGCGAGCTCCTCGACTTCGACGTTCTCCCGGTCGTACTCGTCGGAGATGTCGCCGACGAGCTCTTCGATGAGGTCTTCCATGGTGACGAGACCGGCGATCCCGCCGTACTCGTCGACCACCATGGCGAGGTGGTTCGATTCGAGCTGCATCTGGCGGAGCGTGTCGTCGACCTTCTTCGACTCCGGAATGAACAGGGCCGGCCGCGCGAGGCTGTCGGCGGTGACGATGTCAACCTGCTTCGGCTTCTCGTATGTGAGCCGCGCGGCATCGCGGAGGTAGAGCACGCCGATGATCTCGTCGACGCTGCCCTGCACCACGGGCATCCGGCTGACCCCCCGGCTGAGGAAGAGGCCCATGCTCTGGCCCACGGAGGCATCGTGCTCGACGGTCACCATGTCGGTGCGTGGCAGCATCACCTCACGCACCACTGTGTCGTTGAACTCGATGATCGAGTGGATGAGCTCCCGGTCGTCTTCCTCGAGGACGTCGAGCTCGGTGGCCTCATCGACCATGCTGAGCAACTGCTCCTCCGATGAGAACGAGGCGGAGCGCACCCGGCCGGGTGTCACCCGGTTGCCGATGAGCACCAGGGCGTTCGCCACCGGGCCGAGCAGCACCCGCAGGAAGTGCACCGGCAGGGCGCTGACCACGAGCACTCCCCGTGCGTGCACCCGGCCGACGCTCCGCGGGCTCGATCCGACGAGCACGAACGACACGCCGGTCATGATGAGGATGGCGAGCAACAGCGCGACCCAGATCTGTTCGAAGGTCGCTGAGAGAGCGATCGTCACCAGCACGGCAGCGGATGTCTCGGCCACGACCCGCACGAAGTTGACGACGTTGATGTGCGCGCCGGTGTCTTCGGCGATCGCCCGGATCGACCGTTTCGACCGGGCGCGTTCCGCGAGGTCGAGGATGTCTGCGCGCGAGAGCGAGGCCATCGCCGAGTCTGCCGACGCGAAGAAGCCGCCGAGGGCGACCAGCACCAGCGCGATCGCGATGAACGGGCCGACAGAGGGGAGAGTGGTCATGTGCGGCGGCGGCGCTCCTTCATGGCGAATCCGACGAGGATGTCGCCCTGGATTCCGAACATCTCTTTCTCTTCGTCAGGTTCTGCGTGGTCGAAACCGAGCAGGTGGAGGATGCCGTGGGTCGTCAGCAGCAGCAGCTCTTCGAGGGTCGAGTGGCCGGCGGTCTGCGCCTGGCCCTCGGCGACCTGCGGGCAGAGCACGACGTCGCCGAGAAGACCGGCCGGGGTCGGTGCCTCTTCGGTGCCGGGACGCAGTTCGTCCATCGGGAAGCTGAGCACGTCGGTGGGGCCGGGTTCGTCCATCCACTGCACGTGCAACTGTTCCATCGCGGCCTCGTCGACCAACACGATCGCCAGCTCGGCGTCGGGATGCACGTGCATCTGCTCGAGCGCGTACGACGACAACCGCAACAACGCGTTCTCGTCGACCGGGATCGACGACTCGTTGTTCACTTCGATGCTCATGCGCGTTCTCCTCGCCGGGCTGCGGCGCTGTCTCGTTTGGCCAACTGGATCTGGTCGTACTTGGTGTAGGCGTCGACGATCTGGCCCACCAGGGTGTGCCGCACGACGTCTTCACTGGTCAGCGTAGCGAAGTGGATGTCCTCGATCCCGTCGAGCACGCCGCGGACGACCTGCAGGCCACTCGTTCCGAGGGGCAGGTCGATCTGCGTGATGTCGCCGGTCACGACCATCCGTGAACCGAAACCGAGCCGGGTGAGGAACATCTTCATCTGCTCGGGCGTCGTGTTCTGTGCCTCGTCGAGCACGATGAACGAGTCGTTGAGCGTTCGGCCCCGCATGTAGGCGAGCGGAGCGACCTCGATGGTGCCCGTCGCCATCAGCTTCGGCACGATCTCGGGGTCCAGCATTTCGTTCAGCGCGTCGAAGAGCGGCCGGAGGTACGGGTCGATCTTGTCGGTCAGGGAGCCGGGCAGGTAGCCGAGCCGTTCGCCGGCCTCGACCGCCGGTCGGGTCAGGATGATGCGGTTGACCTCTTTGCGCTGCAGCGCCTGCACGGCCTTGGCCATCGCCAGATAGGTCTTGCCCGTTCCCGCCGGGCCGATACCGAAGACGATCGTGTTCTCGTCGATCGCGTCGACGTACTTCTTCTGGCCGAGCGTCTTCGCGCGCACCGTCTTGCCTCGGCTGGAGACGATGGGCTCGCCGAGCGCCGCCGACGGCGACATCGAGCTGCCCGCATCGAGCATGCGCGCCGAGGCCGTGACCTCGATCTCGGTGAGCTCCTCGTTGCCGTTCCGCACCATCTCGACGAGTTCGTCGACGAGCCGGCGAGCCGCTTCGACGTCGGTGTTCGGCCCCTGCAGGGTGATCTGGTTGCCCCGCACATGGATGCTCACGGCCGGGTACTGCTTCTCGACCAGGGTGACCAACCGGTCTTGGGGGCCGAGCAGGCGCACCATCGCCAGGCCGTCGACCTGGATGACGGCATCGGAGGTGGTGGTGTTCTCAGAACGTGGCAAGTGAACCTTCCTGGAGATCGCCCGACAGAACGTGGGCATGGACGTGGAAAACGGTCTGGCCGGCTCCGGCGCCGGTGTTGAAGATGAGGCGGAAGTCACCGTCGGAGTGCTCGGCGGCCAGCTGGTTCGCAACCTCCACGACCTCTGCGAGGAGACCCGGGTCGCCCGCTGCCAGCTCGACGACGTTCGCGTACTGCTCGGTCTTCGGCACGACGAGCAGGTGCACCGGTGCCTTCGGAGCGATGTCGGTGAAGGCGATGACACGGTCGGTCTCGGCGACGATGGTGGCGGGGATCTCCCTCCGCACGATGCGGGTGAAGATCGACGGCTCTGGGGTCTCTGGCATGCTCACATCTTAAGCCGGGCCACTGACAACGGGCCGGGCCTTCTGCTGTGGGCGTAGCGCGGATCGCGCGGCCGGGGCGGGCGGCGCGGTCGGGCAGCCGACACGGTCGTGGCAGCCGGCGCGGTCAGCTCCAGGTGCCGAGCCTCACGTTCAGCACCGCGATCGCGACCGGGCCTGCTGTCGAGGTGCGGAGGATGCCCGTGCCGAGCTTCACCCGCACAGCCCCCGCCGCCTCGAGGGCATCGAGTTCGCCCGGGGCGATGCCGCCCTCCGGTCCGACGACGAGCACGATGTCGCTGCCGCCTACGTCGTCGCCCAGGTCGGCCGCGGTGAGCGACAGCTCTGCGGTCGGGTCGAGCACGAGCATCCGGGAGCCCGAAGCCAGCGACGCGAGCTCTTTCGTCGACAGCAGGTCGCCGACCTCGGGCACCCAGGCCTGGATCGACTGCTTGGTCGCCTCGCGCACGATGGCGCGCCAGCGGTCGAGGCCCTTGGCGATCTTCGGTCCGACCCAGCGCGACACCGAGCGCTCGGCAGCCCACGGCGAGACGACGGCCACACCCAGTTCCGTCGCGGCCTGCACCGCCAGCTCGTCCCGGTCGCCCTTCGCGAGCGCCTGCACGAGGTGGATGCGGTGCGGCGTCGGTGAGACGACCTCGACCTCGGTGACGGCGATGCTGAGAACCGAGCTCGACACCGCGATGACCGGACCGCTCACGACGAGGCCCCGGCCGTCTCCGATCGACGTCGCCTCGCCGACCCGGATGCGGTTCACCGTCACGGCGTGCTTCTGCTCCTCGCCGTGCAGCGACACGACGTCGCGCACCTCGTGCGGGATCGACGCCAGATCTTCACGGATGAACAGGGAACTCATCGACCGGTCGCCGCTCAGGCGTTCATGAAGCGGTCGCGGAGCTTCGAGAAGAGTCCCTGCTGGAACTGCCCGAGCGACGGCGCCGGGTACTTGTGCGCCGAAGCGAGCTGCTTCATGAGCTCCTTCTGCTTGTGGTCGAGCTTCGTGGGAGTGACGACCTGCACTCCGATCTTCAGGTCGCCCCGGCCGCCGCCCCGCAGCTTCGTCACGCCGCGCGACTTGACCGTCAGCACCTCCGAGCTCTGGATGCCCGGCCGCAGTTCGACCTCGACGTCGCCGTCGAGCGCTTTCAGCGTGGTCGTCGTGCCGAGCACCGCGTCCCACATCTGCACTTCGAGGGTGCAGAGCAGATCGTCGCCGTTGCGGCTGAAGATGTCGTGGTGACGCACCTTGACCTCGAGGTAGAGGTCGCCCTGCGGCCCGCCGGCGGGTCCCACCTCGCCCTGGGAGGGCATCTGCAGGCGGAGGCCGGTGTCGACGCCCGCGGGGATGTCGACGGGAATGGTGCGGCGGGCGCGCACGCGGCCCTGGCCCTGGCAGGTGACGCAGGGGGCCGGGATGATCGTGCCATACCCACGGCAGGTGCCGCAGGGCGAGCTCGTCATCACGTTGCCGAGCAGCGAACGCACGGTGCGGGAGATCTGGCCCGTTCCGTGGCAGATGTCGCACGTCACCTCATGCGTGCCCGGCTGGGCGCAGGAACCCTGGCAGGTCTCGCAGAGGATCGCGGTGTCGACCTCGAGGTCGCGGTGGGTGCCGAAGATGACCTCGCTGAGGTCGACCTCGACGCGGAGCAGGGCGTCCTGCCCGCGTTCGGCACGCGAGCGGGGGCCGCGCTGGCCGCCCTGCTGCCCGCCGAAGAAGGTCTCGAAGATGTCGCCGAAACCGCCGAAACCCTGGGCTCCGCCGCCACCGCCGCCGAAACCGGCCTGCGGTCCGCGATCGTAGCTCTGGCGCTGCCCGGGATCGCTCAGCACGTCATAGGCGTGGGTCACTGCCTTGAAGCGCTCCTCAGCATCCGGAGCAGAGTTCACGTCAGGGTGCAGTTCGCGGGCGAGCCGACGGTAGGCCTTCTTGATCTCGTCGGGGGTCGCGGTGCGTTCGACACCGAGAACGTCGTAGTGGTCAGCCACGAAGGGCTTCTCCTTTGTTTGGTGAGTGAAGGGGAAAGTGTGGAGGAATATTCCGGGGCTAGTTCTCGCCCAGGGTCTTCGAGAGGTAGCGGGCGACCGCGCGGACGGCCTGGATGTTCGTGGAATAGTCCATGCGGGTCGGTCCGAGTACGCCGAGCCTCGCCAGCGCGGTGCCGGCCCCGCTGTAGCCGCTCGCGAGCACCGAGGTCTCGGCCAGGCCGAACGGCGCGTTCTCGCGACCGATCCGCACCGACATCCCGTGCTGGTCGGCCTGCATCTCGCTGAACAGCCGAAGCAGCACGACCTGCTCCTCGACGGCCTCGAGCACCGGGAGGATGCTGCCGGCGAAGTCACCCTCGGTGCGGACGAGATTCGCTGCCCCGGCGATGATGAGCTTCTCCTGCCGGTTCGCTGTGACCTGCTCGATGAGCGCCCTGCTGACCGCGGCGACGGAAGCCCGCCGGTCGTGGCTGAACTGGTCGCTGAGCTCGGCGAGGCGCGCGGCCGCGGCATCGAGGCCGAGGCCCGAAGCCGAGGCGTTGGCCTTCGTGCGGAGATCGGCCAGGAACGCGTCGTCGATGTCGGCGGGCACCTCGACGATGCGCTGCTCGACGTGGCCCGTGTCGGTGATGACGACGGTCAGCATGCGAAGGGGTGCCAGGGCGACGACCTCGATGTGGCGCACCTTCGCGGTGGAGAGCGACGGGTACTGCACCATCGCGACCTGCTGGGTGAGCTGGGAGAGCAGGCGCACCGTTCGCGCGAGCACGTCGTCGAGGTCGACGGATGACCCGAGGAACGTCTCGATGGCCTGCCGTTGCGCAGCGGTGAGCGGCTTCAGCTCGGAGAGATGGTCGACGAAGAGCCGGTAGCCCTTGTCCGTGGGGATGCGGCCCGAAGAGGTGTGCGGAGCCGTGATGAGCTCCTCCTCCTCGAGGAGGGCCATGTCGTTCCGGATGGTCGCGGCCGAGACGCCGAAGGAATGCCTGTCGACGATGGACTTCGAGCCGACGGGTTCGCGGGACTCCACATAGTCGTGCACGATGACGCGCAGGACTTCGAGGCTGCGTTCGGAGACCATGACGCCCCACCTTCCTCGACCGGCTTAGCACTCCCGTGATCAGAGTGCCAATTATATAACGACGGATGCGCAAGGTCTGCCCCCGTCGACGACACGCTGAGCATAAATCATTGCCCCGGGCCGGTCACTGGCGCTATCTTGTGCTTATCTCTGCCCAGAAAGGAGACCCCGTTGTCCGATCCGACCGCTTCGCAACCCGCCCAGCCGCCCGCGGCTCCCCTCTCAGCCGAAGACGACAAGCTGTGGGCCAGTCTCTCCCACTTCGGCAACATCATTCCGCTGGTTCCCGCCCTGGTCATCCACCTCGTCTTCAAGGACCGCGGGCCCCGCGTGAGGCAGGAGAGCACGGAAGCCCTCAACTGGACGATCAACGTCACCGCGGCGATCGTCGTGCTGAACATCCTGTCGGCCATCCTCGGTTTCGTCCCGTTCGTGGGCTGGATCCTGGCCCTCCTGCTCGGCCTCGTGCTCTGGGCCGTCGTCATCGTCAACCTCGTCTTCGCAATCATCGGCGGCGTGCGGGTGAACGGCGGCGGCAGCTACCGCTACCCCGTCAACTACCGCTGGATCAAGTAACACCTCCCTTCCCGACGTCCCTCGATATCGTCATCCAACGAAAGGCCCCACCCATGAGCGACTACCCTCCCAAAGGCCCGCCCACTCCCCCGCCGGCCGCGCCCGGCTACCCCGCGGTGGCACCCATGCGCCCCGAAGACCAGCGCCTCTGGTCGACCCTCATCCACGTCGGCGGCATCATCTTCGGGTTCCTCCCGGCGCTGATCGGCTACCTGGTGCTGAAGGACCGGGGTGAGTTCATCCGCGAGCACACGAAGACGGCGCTCAACTTCCAACTGACGATCCTGATCGGCTACATCGTGGGTTACATTCTGACGATCGTGCTCATCGGCGCCGTCATCGTGCTCGCGGTCTGGATCATCAGCATCGTCTTCGCGATCATCGCCGCAATCGCCGCGAACAAGGGCGAGGGCTACACCTACCCGAAGTGGTGCGCGATCCAGTTCATCAAGTAGCGCCTGCCGAGCGCCCCGGTCATCGATCGGGGCGCCCGGTCAGGTGAGGCGGCGCACCACTGCGTCAGCCAGCAGCCGCCCCCGCAGGGTCAGTTCCACTGATCCGCGGAGGGCGGCTCTTCCGTCTATCAGGCCGTCGGCGATGAGACCAGCGATCTGCTGCCGGGCTTCTGCTGCCAGGGTCGCGATGGGGAGGCCGGATCGGATGCGCGCCAGCAGCAGCACGCGCTCGATCTCCCTCGACTCCCCGTCGGGCGTCTCGCGGCCCGCGGCGGGTGAGTGACCGGAGAGGATGCGTTCGGCATAGGCCGCCGGGTGCTTCACGTTCCACCAGCGGGTGCCGCCCACATGGCTGTGCGCGCCGGGACCGATGCCCCACCAGTCGTGACCCTGCCAGTAGGCGAGGTTGTGGCGGGAACGGAACTCGCTCGTCGGTGTGGCGGGGCCGGTGAGGGCGTCGGCGTTGGGCGTCGCGGGGGCAGCGGACGCTGAGCGCGCCCAGTTGCTCACCTCGTACCACTCGTAGCCGGCGCTGGAGAGCCGCGCATCCGCCAGCTCGTACATGTCGGCCTCGAGGTCGTCGTCGGGCACGGGGTACACGCCCGACCGGATCTGGCGGGCCAACTTGGTGCCCTGCTCCACGATGAGGGCGTAGGCAGAGAGGTGGTCGGGCTGCATCGCGAGGGCGGCATCGAGCGAGCGCTCCCAGTCGCCGAGCGACTCCCCCGGCGTGCCGTAGATGAGGTCGACGCTCACCTGGAGTCCGGCGTCCCGCGCCCACTGCACGACCTCCGGCACACGCTCAGGGTCGTGGGTGCGGTCGAGCGTCTTCAGAACGTGCGGTACTGCCGACTGCATGCCGAAACTCACGCGCGTGAAACCGGCCGCGGCGAGCTCGACGAGGTAGCGGGCATCCACCGAGTCGGGGTTCGCCTCTGTGGTGACCTCGGCGCCCAGCGCGAGACCCCACGCGTCGTCGACGGAGCGCAGCATCTGGACGAGCTGCGCGCTCGGCAGCAGGGTGGGCGTTCCGCCGCCGAAGAAGACGGTCGAGACGGGGCGCTCGTCGATGCCCGAGCGCGTGAGCACGTCGGCCGCGAGACCGACCTCGAGCACCGCCTGGCCGGCGTAGTCCACCTGCTTGACTCCGCGCAGTTCGCTCGATGTGTAGGTGTTGAAATCGCAGTAGCCGCAGCGCACGCGGCAGAACGGCACGTGCAGGTAGACGCCGAAGGGATGCCCGTGGCTCAGCTCTGCGGCGGACCCGGGCAGCAGCCCGTCGAGCGGCGCGGGGTCGCCGAGCGGGAGGGCGCTACCCACGGGGGCCCGTCACGACGTGCGGGCCGGCAGCAGGGCGCGGAGGTACTGCCTGGTCGCCTTGCGCTGCTGCCAGCGTACGAACGGTGTGCCGAGCCGGTAGAGCAGCGTGCTGGGACGCGAGAAGCTCCGGATGACCACCCAGACCGACCCGTCGTCGTGCTGTTCGACCATGAAGCTCTCTTCGCCGATCTGCGGATGCCCGGGAAGGGTGCCGTACGCGAAACCGACCCGGTGGGCATCCGTCGTCACGGACACGACCCGGACCGGGGCCGTGAACTTCACCCCGAACACGTGCACGACTAGTTCGGCGGTGACGCCGGGTGCCACGTGCGGCGTGCCGTCTTCCGTGTAGACGTGACCCTCGTCGAGCTGGCGCGGGGCGATCGGCTGGCCGGCGGAGTCGTAGACGAGACCCGGATAGTCGGTCTCGCTCGACACGGGCAGCTCGATGTTCTCGACCGTCATGCCGCTGCCGCGCTGGATGCCCCAGGTGAGGATCGACTCCGCCGCGGCCTCGAACCGGTCGTCGCCCGAGCCGAGCCGCGCTTTTGCCTCGAAGGGCTTGAAGCCCTTGGGCGGGTAGTACATCAGGTCGTCGGCCTGGCTCGCCCCGATGGCGGCGTAGGTCAGGGACTGCCCGCTGTGGGTGGCGCGGGTGCGGCGCTCCTCGGTCGACATGGTTCGGCCTCTACTTCTTGTCTTTCGTCTCGGTCTCGCCGCTGAGGGCAGCGATGAACGCCTCCTGCGGAACCTCGACGCGGCCCACCATCTTCATGCGCTTCTTGCCCTCCTTCTGCTTCTCGAGCAGCTTGCGCTTGCGGGTGATGTCACCGCCGTAGCACTTGGCCAGAACGTCTTTGCGGATGGCGCTGATCGACTCGCGAGCGATGATGCGCGCACCGATGGCTGCCTGGATCGGAACCTCGAACTGCTGCCGCGGAATCAGCTTCTTCAGCCGCTCGGTCATCAGCACGCCGTAGGCGTAGGCCTTGTCTTTGTGCACGATGGCGCTGAAGGCGTCGACCGCCTCGCCCTGCAGCAGGATGTCGACCTTCACGAGGTCGGCCTCCTGCTCGCCGATGGGCTCGTAGTCGAGGCTCGCGTAGCCCTGCGTTCGGCTCTTGAGGTGGTCGAAGAAGTCGAAGACGATCTCGCCGAGGGGCATGTGGTAGTGGAGTTCGACGCGGTCGGTTCCGACGTACTCCATGCCGTCGAGGCTGCCGCGGCGGCCCTGGCAGAGTTCCATGATCGTGCCGACGTAGTCTTTCGGCGCGAGGATCGACGCCTTGACCATCGGCTCGCTGACGCTCTTGATCTTGCCGCCCGGGAACTCGCTCGGATTCGTGACGGTGACCGTCTTCTTGTCGTCGGTGGTCACCTCGTAGATGACGCTCGGTGCGGTGGCGATGAGGTCGAGGTTGAACTCCCGTTCGAGGCGCTCGGTGATGATCTCGAGATGCAGGAGGCCGAGGAACCCGCAGCGGAAGCCGAAGCCGAGTGCCACGGAGGTCTCGGGCTCGTAGACCAACGCCGCATCGCTGAGCTTCAGCTTGTCGAGGGCCTCGCGGAGGATCGGGTAGTCCGATCCGTCGATCGGGTAGAGCCCCGAGAACACCATCGGCTTCGGCTCGGAGTAGCCCTTCAGCGCGACCGTCGCCGGGCGGAGGTGCGTCGTGACGGTGTCGCCGACCTTCGAGAGCCGCACATCTTTCACGCCCGTGATGAGGTACCCGACCTCACCGACCGCCAGCCCCTTGCTGGGCGTCGGCTCCGGCGAGCTCACGCCGATCTCCAGCACCTCGTGCGTGGATTTGGTACTCATCATCATGATCTTCTCGCGCGGCGTGAGCCTGCCGTCGATCATGCGCACGTAGGTGATCACTCCGCGGTAGGCGTCGTAGACCGAGTCGAAGATCATCGCGCGCGGGGGTGCGTCGATGTCCCCGACGGGTGCCGGGATGCTCTGCACCACCAGGTCGAGCAGCTCCTCGACCCCCATGCCGGTCTTGCCGCTGACGCGCAGCACGTCTTCGGCCCGGCCGCCGATGAGGCCGGCGAGCTCCTCGGCGTACTTGTCGGGGTCTGCGGCGGGCAGGTCGATCTTGTTCAGGACCGGGATGATCGTCAGGTCGTTGTCGAGCGCGAGGTAGAGGTTGGCGAGGGTCTGCGCCTCGATGCCCTGTGCGGCATCCACCAGCAGGATCGCGCCCTCGCAGGCCGCCAGCGACCGGCTGACCTCGTAGGTGAAGTCGACGTGGCCAGGGGTGTCGATCATGTTGAGCGCGTAGGTCTGGCCGTTCTGGGACCACGGCATGCGCACGGCCTGGCTCTTGATGGTGATGCCGCGCTCACGCTCGATGTCCATGCGGTCGAGGTATTGGGCTCGCATGTCGCGGTCGCTGACCACACCGGTGATCTGCAGCATGCGGTCGGCCAGGGTCGACTTGCCGTGGTCGATGTGCGCGATGATGCAGAAGTTGCGGATGAACGCGGGGTCGGTCGACGCCGGCTGGAGTTCCTGTAGTGCTCTGGGGCTCACGCGTTCCTCAAGATTTTTCGGCGATGCTGCTGCGGGTGGTGCTGTCGATGTGCTCACAGAAGTTTACGAGACAGATGCACCCGGCGGTTCCCGGCCCCCAAACCTGTGGAGAGCTGACGGGAATCTCTGGGCTGTGGAGGAGTTGAAAGAGGTATGAGTATCTTTCTGACCGGTGCGACCGGTTTCGTAGGTTCAGCAGTTCTCCGCCAGCTCCTGGCCCAGGGACGAGAGGTGACAGCCCTCGTCCGCTCGGGCGAGAAGGCCGCCACGGTGAGCGAGCTCGGGGCGAAGGCCGTGGTCGGCGACATCACCGACACACAGTTGCTCGAAGAGCAGGCGCTCCTGAGCGACGGGGTCATCCACCTCGCCTCCCCCGGCGACGAGACGAGCGCGGCCGTCGACGACGCACTCGTCACCGCCGTCTTCGCCGGCCTCGAAGGCAGCGACAAGCCGTACGTGCACACCGGCGGCGTCTGGGTTCTCGGCAACGGCGCCGAACTGACCGAGTCCACGCCCCAGGATCCGCCGGCGATCACTGCGTGGCGCGGAGCCGTCGAGCAGCGGGTGCTCGGCGCCGAAGGGGTCAGGACGACCCTGATCATGCCCGGCATCGTGTACGGCTACGGCCAGGGCATCCCGAACATGGTGGTGCACGCACCGCGCACGACCGTCGTCTCCGGCGAGACGGGTGCGGCAGGTGAGTCGTCGCTGAAACTGATCGGCAGCGGCGACCAGCACTGGAGCACGGTGTTCGTCGACGACCTCGCCGAGCTCTACATCCTGGCGTTCGACAAGGCCGCGGCCGGCAGTGTGTACCTCGGCGTCGGCGGGGAGAACCCGACCGTTCGCCAGCTGGGTGAGGCGGCTGCCACCGCCGCCGGTCTCGAAGGCCGCGTGTCGCCGTCGACGGACGAGGAGACGTTCGAGATGCTCGGCAAGCCGTTCGCCGAAGCTCTGCTGCTCGACCAGCAGGCCACCGGATCGGCCGCGCGGAGCGACCTCGGCTGGGAGCCGAAGGGGCCTTCGCTCCTCGACGAGCTGAGCACCGGCTCCTACGCGGGCTGACCCGCCGAGCGCGGCGGCGTCGGAAGGCGCCGGATGCCCGTCTCGATGTCGTGCGGGGAGGCGGCCACGCACAGGCGGATCCAGCCCTCGCCGTGACGCCCGAACGCACTGCCCGGGGCCACTGCCACGCGCTGCTCGAGCAGGAAACGTTCCGCCCATTCGGCGACGTCACCCTTCGTCGCATACGAGACATCCACCCACAGATAGAAGGCACCGGACGGCTCGAGATACCGGATCCCGAGCTCGTCGAGCAGGCGCGTGGCGACGCCGAGGTTCTCCCGGTAGTGGGCGGCCGCGGCGGCGACATGTTCCTGCGGGCCGGTGATCGCCGCAACAGCCGCCCGCTGGGTGGGTGTGTTGATGCAACTGATCATCGCCTCCTGCGCCGACCGCATCAGGGCGGCCATGCCGGGCGGGGTCACGAGGTACCCGATCCGAGCTCCGGTCAGGGCGTAGGTCTTCGAGAGCGAGAAGACGGAGAAGACGCGGTCGTCAGTGTCGAGGGAGGCGACGCTCGTGTGCAGGGCACCGTAGGTGAAGCACTCGTAGACCTCGTCGCTCAGGATCCACAGGTCGTGCTTCTTCGCAAAGGCCAGCAGGTTCTCGATGACGTGCTTCGGAAAGATGGCGCCGAGCGGGTTGGACGGCGAGTTGATGATGATCATGCGCGTGCGGCCTGTCACCAGGCGTTCGAGCTCATCGAGGTCGGGGAGGAAGTCGTTGCTGAGCTTCAGGGTGTAGGGAACCGGCACGGCGGAGATCATCCGGGCGTTCATGGCGAAGGTCGAATATCCCGGATCAGGCAGCAGCACCTCGTCGCCCGGAGCGAGCGTGAGCGTCATCGCGAGGTAGAGCGCATGCATGCCGCCGTTCGTCACCCAGACCTGCTCGGTGTCGACGGTGATGTCGTTCTGCCGCTCCAGTTTGTCGACGATGGCCTGACGGAGCTCCGGAATGCCGCCGTTCGGGGTGTAGTCGGTGTCGTCGGCCCGCCAGGCGCTCTCGGCGACCTCGAGGATGTGCGGCGCGACGGCCACATCCGGCTCGCCGACCGCCAGGAACACGACGTCGTCGAGCGACTGGGCGAGTTCGAAGATGCGCCGGATGCCGGACGGGGGGACGGAGTCCATGTGGGCAGCAAGACTGGGCATACCCTCAACGGTAGTATGTTTGTCGTTCACGCCAGCTACTGGTAGCGTTGACCCTTGGCTTCCGTAGCCGCGCCCGAGGCGTTCCGACTCACTGACGTTTTATGGTCGTGATTCAAGTATTCGTCTGCGCGGGCTGCGATTCATCACATCAGAAATTTACAGACCAACAGATACAGAGGGTATTTCAGTGGCAAACATCAAGTCCCAGATCAAGCGAATCGGCACCAACGCCAAGGCTCACGAGCGCAACAAGGCCGTCAAGAGTGAGCTGAAGACGGCCATCCGCGCCGTCAAGTCGAGCGTTGCAGCCGGCGACAAGGAAAAGGCCGCCACGGCGCTGACCCTCGCGAGCAAGAAGCTCGACAAGGCCGCCAGCAAGGGCGTCATCCACAAGAACCAGGCTGCGAACCGCAAGTCGTCGATCAGCAAGTCGGTCGCCGCGCTGAGCTAATTTAGCTCCGCGCGCGCTTCTCGCGCTCCGCTGTACCAGCTTCGAAAAGCCCCGCCTCGGCGGGGCTTTTCTGCGCTCCGCGGCTGGCGATTCGCGAGGGCCGATCCTGGTCGACTCGGCGCACGCAGGAGAGCCGCAGAGGCGAGGCGGGAGGTGGGCGTCAGCGCTCGCCGCGCGAGGCGACGGTGGCGATCATCCGTTCGAGGGAGTAGACGGGGTCGCGGCTGCCGCCCTTGATGTTCTCGTCGGTCTCCGCCAGGATCTGGATGCTGCGGCCGAGGCCCTCTCCGGTCCAGCCCTGGAGGTCGCGGCGAGCGCGGTCGATCTGCCAGGGTGCGAGACCGAGTTGTCCGGCCAGCTGCCCGCCGGCACCCCGTGACCCGAGGACCTTCGCCATCGTGCGGAGCTTCATCGCGAAGGCGGCGACCATCGGCACCGGGTCGGCTCCGGTCGCGAGCGCGTGGCGCAGGAGCGTGAGCGCCTCCCCGTAGTGCCCCGCGATCGCGCTGTCGGCCACGGCGAAGGCGTTCGTCTCCACCCGCCCGGAGTAGTACTTCTCGACCGTGACCTCGGTGATCTCGTCGCTGGTGTCGGCGATGAGTTGGCCGCAGGCGCTCGACAGTTCGGCCAGATCGTCGGTGAACGCGGAGACCAGCGCCCGCACGGCGCTCGGTGTGACACGACGGCCCGCGGCCTTGAACTCCGCCACGGCGAAATCGTAACGCTCGGAATCCTTCTTCAGCTCGGCGCAGACCACCTCCACCACGTCGCCCGTGCTGGCGCGAACCGCGTCGAGCAGGCGTTTGCCGCGCACTCCCCCACCGTGCCGGAGCACGACCGTGGTGTCGTCGGCCGGGTACCCCAGGTACTCGATCGTCTCGGCGATGAACGCGTCGGTGCACTTCTCGACGGACGCCACCCTGATCATCCGCGGCTCGCCGAACAGCGAAGGGCTCGCCATGGTGAGCAGCTCCCCCGGCGCGTACCCGGAGGCGTCGATGTCGACGATCTCGAGGCTCGGGTCTTCAGCCTTCAGCAGCTCCCGGAGCTGGCGGATGGCGCGCTCGGCCAGGAAGGTCTCCGTGCCCGACACGAGCACCACGGAGGCTGGCCGGATCTGCTCCCAGGTCAGTTGCGGGATGACCGGCGCCGGCGCCTTCGTCGAGCCTCTGGCCGCACCGGATCCGCCCGCGCCTCCCCGCGCGGCTCCCGCACGCGACCCTCTCACAGCAGCCACAACACCCTCACTTCGGTCGAGCTTCAACCCTAGCCTGACC
Organism: Subtercola boreus; assembly: GCF_006716115.1. Lineage (NCBI taxonomy): Bacteria > Bacillati > Actinomycetota > Actinomycetes > Micrococcales > Microbacteriaceae > Subtercola > Subtercola boreus. The sequence continues at coordinate 1,741,623 of NZ_VFOO01000001.1, forward strand.
CTCCGACCACACGACGATCCCCTCAGGCGACGGGGCCAGCACGATCATCCCCAGCAGGTCTGTGCGGTAGGCGGCCGTGCCGGCCCGGGTGAGGATTCCGAGCAGCCGGTCGGTCGGATGCCCGTACCGGTTGTCCGCTCCGACGGAGACCAGGCCCACCTCCGCCGTGATCGCCTGGTAGAACGGCTCGCTCTGGTCGGCACTGCCGTGGTGGGCGACCTTCACGACGTCGACGTCGGGGAGCGCGTCCCCCGGGGAACCGGAGACGGCGCTCGCGTGCGCGAGGAGTCGCTGCGAGTCCTCGCCGAGATCCCCGAGAAAGAGAGAACTGATCGACCCGGAGAACTGTACGGTGACGCTCGCGTCGTTGCCGCGGAGAGCCGTGCCCGCCTCCGGCCACAGCACCTTCCAGCCGATGTCGCCGAGCGAACCGGTGTCGCCCCGTCGCGCCTGCCGCACGTCCGCTCCGGCCGCGGTGAGAGTCGTTGCCATCCGTTCGTCACGGGCATCCTCCGGCGGGCCCATCAGAACGGTGCCCACGCGCCCGACGACCGCGTCGAGGCCGCCGACGTGATCGAGGTCGTAGTGGGTGAGCACCAGCAGGTCGACGGCCTCGATGTGGAGCTCGTCGAGGCAGGCGTGCAGGAGGGTCGGGTCGGGGCCGACATCGACCAACGCGATGCGGTCGGGCTGGTCTGGCCCGGCCCCCGCACTTCGCACCACGACGGCGTCACCCTGGCCGATGTCGCAGGCCGCGATCTGCCAGTCGGCCGGCCACCCGATCGCCGGAAAAACGGTGCCCGAGAGCGTGGAGCCGAGGTAGACGGCGAGCGTGAGCAGCAGGACGCCGCCGGAGAGAAGGCGCACGGTGCGCCCGGCGTCACGCCGTCGCGGGCCGGGTGTCCGAGGTGGAGAGGGCAGCGGGAGCTGCGGGTGTGGCTGGGTCACCTGGGTTGGCGCGGCGTGCGGTCGGAGCAACAGCAGCACGAGGCCGGCGGCGCTGACGAGCACCACCAGCAGGATGCCCGCGACTCCTGCTGGCCAGGGCAGGGCGCTCCCCGGTGCTGTCGCGAAGAACCGGGCGACGCCGGCGATCCACGAGGCGGGCACCCAGGTGAGCCACGCGCCGACCGGAGCGAGGAACGGAACGGCAACTCCCCCGACGCACGACACGAGCCCGAGCACCGTGGCCACGGGAGCAGCGGGCTCAGCGAGCAGGTTGGCCGGCACGCTGTACGTGGAGATGGTCGGCGTGAGTAGCACGAGCACGGGCTGGCAGGCTAGCTGGGCCGCCAGGGGGACGGCGATGACGAGGGAGAGCCAGCCGGGCATCCACCTCGACAGGGACCCGTGCAGCGGCTTCGCGAGCACGAGGAGTCCGGCGGTGGCGAGCACCGAGAGCGCGAGGCCGTAGTTGCGGGCGAGCCACGGGTCGCAGGCGAGCAGGATGATCGTCGCGAGCCCGAGCGCGGGCAGACCCTTCGGCGGCCGACCCGAAGCGAGCGTGACCAGCACGATGGTCGCCATGACCGCAGCGCGAAGCACGCTCGACGAGGGAGTGACCAGCACGACGAACGCGGTCATGACGGTGAGCGACAGCACGATCCGGGCGCGACGGGAGAGCCCGGCCACTCCGCCGAGAAGCATGATGGCCGCCACGACGATGGCACAGTTCGCCCCCGAGACGGCGGTGAGATGGCTGAGTCCACTGCCTTTCATCTGAGCGTCGAGGTCGTCGCTGACGAGGTTGACGTCGCCGATGGCGAGACCGGGAACGAGTTGTCCGCCGTCGCCCGGCAGGCCGACGGCACTCTGCCGGAAGGAGGCGCGAAGCCCATTCGCCCAGCCCAGGTACCAGGGCGAGGGCTCGAGGAGGGTGGGTGACCTGTCGGTGTAGAGCAGGGCGACGACACTCTCGCCGGGGTCTGTCGGTCGAAGGCTGCCCGTCGCTTCGAGGTGTTCGCCGATCTCGTATTGGGGCGTGTCTGCTCCTGCACGGACGAACACCATCACGGGCATCTGCGCCTCAACCGAGGTCGATCCGGAGCGCACAGAGAGGGCGGTGGCGGTGAACCGGAGCTGCGTCTCGCTCGCCGCCTGCGGCGTGGGGTCGGAGGCGACCGGTGCGGAGGCCACGGTGAGCTGAACCGTGACCGTGTGCGCGAGCAGTGGCGCCAGCGCTACAGGATCGCGGTCGGGGAGCTGCGCGGCCACGGAGGTCGAGACGAGCCCGCCTGCGGCGAAGCAGAGAGCGGTCGCGGTCAGCAGCGTTCCAACCGCGGTCCGGAGCGGCCCCCGCCGTGTGGCGCCAGCTCGCACCGCCCGCCTCGATGGGCTCCGCCGTAGCGGGCCAACATCCAACTTGGCCCGCTCGATGCCTCGCGGAAGCGGGACAAACATAAGGACGATCACAATCAGGAGTACAGCTACGGATGCCGCAAAGAAGACAGATGCGCACCAGCCCGCGGCCTCGGCGAGCGCCGCGCGAGGCAGCCCGACCAGCAGCCCCGCCACCAGCCAGCAGCAGGCGGCCGGAACCACCAACCGCAGGTCGGACAGAGCCACCGTGGGAGCGTTGGCGGTGAAGGCCGGACGGGCCGGCTTCGCCGCAGGGGTGCCCTGGGATGCGGGCCGGGTCATGTCGTCACCAGCGGGGCCAGGGCCTCGAAGGTCTTGTCGCCGACACCGGACACGTTCTTCAGGTCGTCGACCTGCGTGAAACGGCCGTTCTCGGTGCGCCAGGCGATGATGCGCTGGGCCATGGCCGGTCCGACGTGCGGAAGAGTCTCCAGGGTGGCCTGGTCGGCGGTGTTCAGGTTGACGAGAGGGGGCGGCGGGCCGCCCACGCCACCCACTGCTCCGGCACCGCCCACGCCACCGGCGCCGCTCCCGCTGCCTCCGGCACCCGACCCGGGAGACCCCGGGGGCAGGGAAGCTCCCTGTTCCGGGATCACCAGCTGCTCCCCATCCGCCATCACGCGGGCGAGGTTCTGCCGGCCCTGGTCGGCTTTCTCGCTGAAACCCCCGGCAGCCGAGATCGCGTCGATCACCCGGTCACCGGAGTGGAGCTCGAAGAGCCCCGGATGCACGACCGCCCCCAGCACGTGCACGAGGATCAGCGTCTCCGACGAATGACCCACCGGGGCAGACGCCTCCGCCGAGGCGGGAGCGAGGGTGGCACCATGCGCGCCCGAGACCGTGGACCCAGACGGACCTCCCGCGCCAGAGGGCAGCGCGACCACCTCGGCCCGCCCGTGGCCAGCGAACATCGACACGAGGACGGCGCACACCAGGGCGACGATCACGAGCACCACGGCGGCGCCCACGCCGAGCCGGAGTCTCGAACGGGCGGCAGGCGGCTCCAGCTCAGGCTCCAGCTCAGAATCGCGCCCGGGCACCTCGATCTCCCACGGCAGCGGCACAGTCGCAGCCGCCCGCGCCGCAGGCACACCAGGCCTCTCAGACCTGCCACTCACACCGGGTACATCGCGCATGCACCGACCGTACGAAACAGAAAGGGCCGAGCATCCGCCCGGCCCCGAATCTGTGGAGAACTGCTACGAACGTGCCTTTGTGGCAATGTTGACGATCTTCGGCGCCCGCACGATCACGTTCACGACCTCGCGGTCACCGAGGAAGCGCACGACGGCCTCCGACGAGCGCGCCAGCTTCTCGAGCTCTTCGCTGGAGATCTTCGGTGAGACCTCGAGGCGGGCGCGCACCTTGCCGTCGACCTGCACGACGGCGGTGACCGACTCCTCGGTGAGGAGGGCCGGGTCGGCGCCCCGCCAACCGTACGCGGAGATCGAGGGCGGGTAACCGAGCCGCTCCCACATGTCTTCCGCGGTGTACGGCGCGAACAGCGAGAGTCCGAGCGCAATCGTCTCGACGGCCTCGCGCACGGCCGGATCCGCACCTCCCGGACCGCTGTCGACAGCCTTGCGGGCCGCGTTGGTCAGCTCCATGATGCGCGCGACGACGACGTTGAACTTGAACGCCTCGACAAGGCCGGGGGCCTCGGCGAGGAACCGGTGCGTGACACGGCGGAGCGCGACATCCCCGTCCCGCCAGTTCACCTCCGGTGCCGACGTGACGTCGCCCGAGAGCCGCCACGCGCGGGCCAGGAACTTCGCGGAACCGGAGGGCGACACATCCGCCCAGTCGATGTCGTCTTCGGGCGGACCCGCGAACGCCATCGTGAGGCGCACCGCGTCGACGCCGTGCTCGTCGAGCTGGTCGCTGAGGCGCACGATGTTGCCCTTCGACTTCGACATCGCAGACCCCTCCATCAGCACCATGCCCTGGTTGAGCAGGGCGCTGAAGGGCTCGGTGAACGAGACGTAGCCGAGGTCGAACAGCACCTTCGTGATGAATCGCGCATACAGCAGGTGCAGGATCGCGTGCGTCACACCGCCGACGTACTGGTCGACCGGGGCCCACTTGTCGACCTCGCGCGGGTCGAACGCCTTCGTGTCGTCGTTCGGCGAGAGGAAGCGCAGGAAGTACCACGAGCTGTCGACGAAGGTGTCCATCGTGTCTGCATCGCGGAGCGCGGGCGAGCCGTCGCGCGGGTCAGGCACGTTCACCCAGTCGGTCGCTGCACCGAGCGGCGAGGTGCCCTTCGGCTGCAGGTTCAGGCCCTCGGTCGGGGGCAGCAGCACGGGCAGCTGGTCTTCGGGCACGGGAATCTCCGCACCGTCGGCCCCATGGATGATCGGGATCGGCGTTCCCCAGTAGCGCTGGCGTGAGATCAGCCAGTCCCTGAGCCGGTAGTTCTTGGCCGCCCGACCCGATCCTTGAGCCTCCAGCTGCTCGATCACGCGGGTGATCGCCTTGTTCTTGCTCAATCCGTCGAGGTTCCCGGAGTTGATCAGGCGACCGTCGCCGGTCAGCGCCTTGCCGGTGGAAGCCGGGTCGAGCGGCGGCAGGTCATCCGGGAGCTCTCCGTCGACCAGCACGGGAATGGCGCCGGTGACGGGCTGGTTCGTGTCGAGCACGACGCGCACCGGCAGGCCGAACGCGCGGGCGAAGTCGAGGTCGCGCTGGTCGTGCGCCGGCACGGCCATGACCGCGCCGGTGCCGTAGTCGGCGAGCACGTAGTCGGCCGCCCAGACGGGCAGGCGCTCACCGTTGACGGGGTTGATCGCGTAGCGCTCCAGGAAGACGCCGGTTTTGGGGCGGTCGGTGGCCTGGCGTTCGAGCTCGGTGCTCTTCTGCACCTCGACCAGGTACTCCGCGAAACGCTGGCGCGCAGCATCCGGAACCGACTCGTCGGCGACGAGCTCGGCGGCCAGCTCGGACTCGGGGGCGACCACCATGAACGTGGCGCCGTGAAGCGTGTCGGGGCGTGTCGTGAAGACCGTCACCGGCGCCTGACGGCCCTCGATGGCGAAGTCGACGTCTGCACCGACGGAGCGGCCGATCCAGTTGCGCTGCATGGCGATGACCTTCGCAGGCCACGTGCCCTCGAGCTGCTTCAGGTCGTCGAGCAGGCGGTCGGCGTAGTCGGTGATCCTGAAGTACCACTGCGTGAGCTTCTTCTTCACGACGACGGCGCCCGAGCGTTCGGACGTTCCGTCGGGCAGAACCTGCTCGTTCGCCAGCACGGTCTGGTCCACCGGGTCCCAGTTGACCCAGCTCGACTTGCGGTACGCCAGGCCCTTCTCATACAGCTTCAGGAACAGCCACTGGTTCCACTTGTAGTACTCGGGGTCGCTGGTGTGCAGTTCCCGGCTCCAGTCGAACGAGCCCGCATAGCGCCGGAAGCTCGCCTTCTGCTGGTCGATGTTCGCGTACGTCCACTCGCGCGGGTCGATCTGGCGCTTGATGGCTGCGTTCTCGGCGGGCAGGCCGAACGAGTCCCAGCCGATCGGGTGCAGCACGTTGAAACCCTGGTGGCGCCAGTAGCGCGAGATCACGTCGCCGAGCGCGTACGCCTCGGCATGGCCCATGTGCAGGTCGCCGGAGGGGTACGGGAACATGTCGAGGATGTATTTGCGCGGGCGTTTGTCGTTCTCGAGATCGGTGCGGAACGGCTCCGACTCGTCCCAGACCGGCAGCCACTTGTTCTGGAGGGCCTCGAAGTCGTAGCGGGCGGAGTCGGGTGCTGCGCCGGTTGCGCCGGATTCTGCGCCGGTTGCGCCGGATGTTGCGTCGTCTTCGGCGCCGCGCACAGCGGAATCGCGTTCGATAGTCACGTGAGTCTCAATCGTCGGGGAACGACCGCACAGTGCGGCCTTGCGGGAGTCGGTTCGGGTGGTCGCGTCTCCAGCAGTCAATTGTACTGAACGTTGCCTGCGGCTCGCTGTTGCTAGCGTGAACTGATCATGACTACGTCTGCTGCCGCCGGTCCCGCCGGCTCTGCCGGTTCTCGTCGCTTCCTCTTCCGCGACGGGTCGTTGATCGCGGCTGCTCCGGTGATGGATGCCCGGCGGCACCTCGAGGTCGCAGACTCCTGGCTGGTCGACTCCGGACGGGTGCGGGCCGTCGATCTGCACCGGGAACGGTTCTTCGCCTCGGCAGCAGCAGCGGGATTCATGAACGAGACGCTGCTCGCGGCATTCTGGGACGCGGCGCTCGGGGCGATCCCGCCCGTGCACCGGTGGTTCCCGCGGGTGGAACTCAGCCGGATCGGCGGCGGCGTGCCCGCTGCGGGCGCGGGCGTGAGCGGCGCGAGCGGAGAGGGCGCGGTATCCGCGGGCGTGGCGCGCGGTTCCGGATCGGGCGCGGGCGCGGCGCGGTGGCAGCTGTCGCTGTTGATGCGGCTGGCTCCGCCGCTCACGGCCTCCGCCGTGCTGCGGACCTACGACGGGCCGGAGCCGCGGAGCATCCCGAGCCGGAAGGGCCCCGACCTCGCCACCCTCAACGCCCTGCGCGACGCCGCGCGCGCCGACGGCGTCGACGATCTCGTGCTGCTCGGGCCGGGCGGCGCGGTCGTCGACGGAACCACCACCGCGCTGCTCTGGTGGCGGGGCGACACGCTGTGCGCGCCGGCCGCCGACCTCGTGCGGGTGGACAGTGTCACCGCGAAATCCGTGCGCGTGCTGGCCGCGGCGCTCGGTGTCACCGTCTCGGAGGAGCGTGCCGCGCCCGCCGACCTCGCCGGCACAGAGGTCTGGGCCGTGAATGCGCTGCACGGGATCCGCGTGGTGACGGCGTGGCGCGGCGGGCCTGCGGTCGCGGCGGTTGCCGGTCGCGCGGCGCTCTGGCAGCGGCGGATCGGGGCGCTCGCGCGCCCCCTCGCGGGCTGACCCGCGCTGCCGCGCCGCTGCACCGGCCGCACCGCGTGCCGAACAGCCGGCCGCACTGCGCCGTCGGTCGCAGACCGGCGTGGTGGACTCGCGGAGCCGTCAGACGGACGAGGCTGAGGAAGCATGCCGCTCTCTGGCACGTCGCGCGGGCTGAGGTTCGCCCGTTCGTCGCGACCGGGTGGGATGGTGCGGAGGCTGAGCTCGCAGCGGCGCGGGTGACGTCGCGCTGCCGCCGAGTCACACGATCCGGGCCGTCTTCCCACCCGGGAGGAGCTGAGCCGATCCGAAGCGAATACGACGCCGGATCGGCTCAGCTCCTCCCGAATGGCTGGGGTGGAGGCGGGTGTCGGCGGCGGGGCGGAACAGGAGCCGGCGGCGGCGGGACGAGCGCGGCGGCGGCGGGGCGGCGTCAGCGGCGGGACGAGCGCGGCGGCGGGGCGGCGTCAGCGGCGGGACGAGCGCGGCGGCGGGGCGGCGTCAGCCGAGGCGGAGGCGCCGCGTCACGAGGTCGGGTGGGACATCCGTGTGCGAGATCAGCACGATGCTGCGTCCGGGGCCGGCGGCGGCTAGCAGGTCGCCAAGGAGGGCGTCGGCTCGGGCGGGATCGACGTTGGCGGTCGGCTCGTCGAGCACGACGACCGGAAAGTCGGCCAGAAGCACGCGCGCGAGCGCGATCCGCTGGGCCTCGCCGCCCGAGACGAGGGCACCGTGCTGGCCGAGCGCTGCGTCGAGTCCGCCACGGTCGACGGCCCAGGTGGTGAGCCCGACGCGGTCGAGCACGGTGAGGAGCTCATCGTCGGACGCCGCCTCCCTGGCGAACAGCAGGTTCTGCCGCAGGTTGGCGTCGAAGATGTACGGCGACTGCTCGCAGAGTCCGATCATCTGGCGCACGGCCTCGGGGGCGAGCGTGCGCACGTCGACCCCGTCGATCGTGAACGAGCCGCTGTGCTCGAGGAACCGCACGAGCACCGCGGCGAGCGTCGTCTTACCGCTGCCGCTCGGGCCCGTGACGAGCAGCCGCTCCCCCGGCCGGATCGTGACGCTCACGTCGCGGAGCGCCGCCGCCGCACCATCGGGAGCGGTAGCGGCGACTGTCGCAGACGGGGTGGCCGAAGTGGCCTGGGTGGCCTGGGTGGACTGGGTGGCTCGCGTGGACGGGGCAACGAGTTGCGGCCACCGCGCCGACACGCGGTCGAGTCGGATGACCGGCACGGCGCGCACGCCGCCCGCCGTGTCGCCCTCTGCACCGGTCGCGTCGGCACCTCGGGCGGAGGCGGGAAGCGAAGGCGCCGAGGTGGTGGCAGTGGAGGACCACTTCTCGGGAGCGGGAGGGGCGGCCCGGGGTACGGCACCGGGCAGGGCGGCCGGGGTCTCGGCGGCCGGCAGGGCGGCCGAGGTCTCGGCGGCCCGCAGGCCGTCACGGGGGGCGGCGGCCGGGAGCTCGGGCGGCAGGGCGTCGGGCAGGGCGGCCGCGACGCGGGCGGCGCTGGCGTGCACCTGGCGCCAGGCCCCCGCCGCGAGGGGGACGGCCGCGAAGACCTCGAACACCGCAATCGGCACCAGCGCGAGCACGGCGAGCACCGGGCCGGTGAGGACCGAGCCGGAGGTGCCGCTGAAGAGGCCGGAGGTATCCGCACCGGTGCTGCCCGCGATGACGGCGGCGCCGAGCGCGGGGATGCCCACGACGAGGGCCGCGACCGTGGCCAGGCCCGCGAGGAGGGAGACCACCGCGGCGGTGGCTCCGGCACCGGCGGCACGGCTGGTGGCCGACCGGGTGAGCCGCGCGTCGGTCTGTTCGAGGCGGGCGAGCCGGTCATCCACCGCCCCGAAGGCGACGAGCACGTCGAGGTTGCCGACCAGGTCGAGCGTTTCGTCGGTCAGACGGCCCCGGAGGGGTGCGAGCTCTCGTTCGGCAGATCCGGCGATCCGGGAGTTGACGAACGTGCCAGCCACCAGGGCCAGAAGGAGCGCGACGGCGAGCGTGATTCCGGCGGCAGGCAAGAGCAGCGAGACGCCGACCACCGCGAGCGCCGACACGAGCAGCGACGTCACCAGCGGCTGCACGACGCGGAGCGGGAGGTTCTGCAGCTCATCCACATCGCCCACCAGCCGCGCAAGCAGGTCGCCGCGGCGGGTGCCGGCGAGCCCGGCGGGGGCGAGCGGCACGATGCGCTCGTAGATCGCGACCCGCAGCGACGCCAGGGCGCGGAAGGCCGCACTGTGACCCGCGAGCCGGTCGAGGTAGCGGAAGGATGCCCGGGCCAGCGCGAATCCGCGGACACCCACGATCGCGATCGAGAGGTACAGGATCGGCGGCTGTTCGGCCGCGCGGGCGATCAGGTAGGCGGAGGTGCCGAGAAGCGCCACGGTGGAGAGGGCGCTCAGCAGCCCGAACACGAGCGCCGGGGCGAAGGCGCGCGGTGTGGGCTGCGCGAGCCTCAGAACGTCTGCGGTGCGCATCAGCGTGCCGCCCCGGTGAGCCGTGCGGAGGAGGCGTCGGCGGCGGAGGACGCGTCGGTGACGGTGGTGGCTGAGGTGGCGGGCTCGGTCGACGAGGTTCCGGTGTTGGACGCGGCAGCCGCCGCTGGCGCGGACAGCTCCAGCACGAGGTCGGCGGCGCGCCGGAACGCGGGCCGGTGCGACACCACGAGCACCGCGGCGCCCTCGCTGGCCGCGACCGAGCGGAGCGCCGCGATCAGCCGTTCCTCGGTCCCCGCGTCGAGCGCGGAGCTCGGCTCGTCGAGCAGCAGCACGCCGCAGCGGCGTTCGAGCAGTCGGTACAGGGCACGGGCGACTGCCACGCGCTGCGCCTGGCCGCCGGAGAGACCCGATCCGTTCACTCCGAGCACCAGGTCGGGGTCGACCTCGGCGGCGGCCGCGAGCGCGAGGGCCCGCGTCACGAGGGCGGGCGATGGATGCTCGCTCCCCAACGCGACGTTCGAGCCGACGGTGCCCGACAGGAGTCCGGGCCGCTGCCCCGCCCAGGCGATCGGGGCCGAGAGAACGGTGCCGGTGTGCGGCACGAACCCGAGCATCGCGGCGAGCACGCTCGACTTCCCCGCCCCACTCGGACCGGACAGCACCGTCAGCGTGCCGGGCCGGAGTTCCGCGGAGAAGTCGCGCACCGCGAACCGCTCCGCGCCCGGCTCGCCGTACCGCACCGAGACGCGCGCCAGCGAGGCGCCGACGAAGGCGCCGACCGGGGCATCGACGCGGGCGCCGACGCGCGTCGCCTCCGATCCCGCCCCGGCCCCCGCCCCGGCACCGGCACCCCCCGCCCCGATCACCTCGAACACCGCATCCGTCGCCGCCACCCCGTCGGCCGCCGCGTGGTAGGCCGCCCCGACCTGCCGGAGCGGCAGGAACGCCTCGGGCGCGAGCATCAGCACGAACAGTCCCACCCCGAGCCCGAGGTCCCCGCCCACCAACCGCAGCCCGACCGCCACGGCGACCAGCGCCACCGAGAGGCTGGCCGCCATCTCGAGCGCGAATCCGCTGAGGAACGACACCCTCAGCACCTTCATGGTGCTCGACCGGTACTCCTCGGTCACGAACCTGATGCGCGCGGCCTGCCGCTTCTCCCGCCCGAAGACCTTCAGCGTCGACAGCCCCTCGACCACGTCGAGGAACCCGGTCGACAGCGCCCCGAGCTTCTCCCACTGCTGTTTCTGCAGCGCCTCGGTCGCCCAGCCGATGAGGATCATGAACACCGGCACCAGCGGCAGCGTCACGAGCACGATGATCCCGCTGGTGACATCGGCGGCGAACAGCACGACCACCAGCACCGGGGTCGCGAGCGCCGTCAGGATCAGCTGCGGAAGGTATTTCGCGAAGTACGTGTCGAGGGCATCCAGACCCGTCGTCGTCATCGTGGTCACATCGACCGTGTTGCGGCCCGCCAGCCAGCCCGGCCCGAGCCTCACCAGCGACGACAGCACGCCGCGCCGGAGCTCGCTCTTCGCCGTCGCCGCCCCGCGCGCCGCGTTCCGTTCCATCAGCCAGACGAGCACCGAGCGCAGCAGCACGACGCCGACCAGCGCAGCGAGCGACGGCAGAAGCGCGCGAAGCCCGGCCCCAGCGATCGCCGCCACCACCAGCGACGACACCAGCCACGCGAACGCGATGATGCACGCGGTCTGGAGCACAGCGAGCACGGCTCCCAGCCCGAAGAACCGGCGGGCGGATGCGGCGTACCTCAGCAGCCGCGGGTCGACCGGTTTCACGCGCTGACCCTGCTCCCGCTGGCGGCCGGCCCTGACGGCTCCGGTTCCCCGGTGATGGATGCCCGGCTGACCCGCTTGCGGAACACCCAGTAGGTGAACGCCTGGTACCCGAGGATGAGCGGCACGAACGCCAGCGCCACCCAGCTCATCAGCGTGAGGGTGTACCCCGACGATGAGGCGTTCGCGATCGTCAGGCTGTTGGCGGGGTCGTTCGTCGCCGGCATGACGTCGGGCACGAGCGAGACGAACAGGCTGAGCACGGCGAACGCGATCGTCGCCGCGAGGAACGTGAACGACCAGCCCTCGGCCTTCCGCTGGTTCGCGAGCCAGCCGGCGACGAGCGTGACGGCTGCGACGGCAGACAGGATGCCCGACCACACCGACCCGAACGAGACCGTCGTCCAGACGAGGAACACGGCGGCGACCACGATGGTCAGCAGGCCCGAACGACCGGCCAGCTGCCGTGCGCGTTCCCGGATGTCTCCACTGGTCTTCAGCGAGACGAACACGACACCGTGCGTGAAGAACAGCAGCAGCGTGGTCAGCCCGCCGAGCACCGCATAGGGCGAGAACAGGTCGAACACGGTTCCGGTGTAGTTGAAGCCCGCGTCGAGCGGAACTCCGCGCACGACGTTCGCGAACACCAGGCCCCAGAGGAAGGCGGGCACGGCCGAGCCGATCACGATCATCCGGTCGAAGCGTCGCTTCCAGGCGATCTCGGGGCGCTGGTGACGGTACTCGAACGAGACCCCGCGGAGGATCAGCGCCAGCAGGATGACCAGGAAGACCAGGTAGAACCCGCTGAACAGGGTCGCGTACCACTCGGGGAACGCGGCGAACATGGCGGCGCCGGCGACGATCACCCAAGTCTCATTGAGGTCCCAGATGGGGCCGATGGTGTTGATCAGCACGCGGCGGTCGGTGTCGTTCGGGCCGCGAACGTCGCGGCCGAGGAAGGGGATCGACATGCCGACGCCGAAGTCGAAGCCGTCGAGCACGAAGTACCCGATGAAGAAGAAGGCCAGCAGGCCGAACCAGAGGGTGGGGAGATCCATGTCAGTTCACCGTTCCTAGTACACAGTCGCTTCGTGCTTCACTTCGCCGGTCTCAGCGTCGGGTTGCGGCGCCTGGTCCGGACCCTTCTGGATGGCCTTCTTGATCAGCCGGAACTCGACCACCGCGAGCGTGCCGTAGACCAGCGTGAACGCGATCAGCGAGATCAGCACCTCGAGACCGGTCGTGTTCGGCGACACCGCGTCCTGGGTCTTCAGCAGGCTGAAGACGATCCACGGCTGCCGGCCCATCTCGGTGAACACCCAGCCCACGATCATCGCGGCCAGCGGGAGCGGCATCGACCAGATGGCGACCTTCCAGATCCAGCGCTTCTTCGGCATCCGGCCCTTGCGGGTGAACCAGAGGCCGCCGACCGCGATCATGACGGCGAGCACGCCGAACGCGATCATGTAGCGGAACGCCCAATAGGTGACCCAGATGGTCGGCGTGTAGTCGCCGGGACCGTACAACTGGGTGTACTGCGCCTGCAGGTCGTTGATGCCCTCGACCGTGCCGTCGAACGTGTGCGTCGAGAGGAACGACAGCAGGTACGGGATCCGGATCGAGAACAGCTCGCTGACTCCGTCGGGCGTGCCCAGGGTGAAGATCGAGAACGAGGCGTTCGCGCCGGTGGAGGTGTTGTAGAGCGCCTCCGCCGCCGCCATCTTCATCGGCTGCGTCTGGACCATCGCGAGGCCCAGCTGGTCGCCGGAGAGGAAGGTCAACGTGCCCGCAATGACCATCATCCAGAGCCCGAACTTCAGGGCCGGGCGCATCGTGTCGAGGTGCTGGTTGCGGGAGAGGTGCCAGGCGGCGGCGCAGACGATCAGCGCTGCCGACACCATGAAGCACGCGAAGATCGTGTGCGGGAACGCCGCCAGGGCGACCTTGTTCGTCAGCAGGGCCCAGATGTCGGTGAGCTCGGCGCGACCCTTGGCCTCGTTGATCTGGTAGCCGACCGGGTTCTGCATGAACGAGTTCGCCGCGATGATGAAGTAGGCACTCAGGATGCTCGCCAGTGCGGTGACCCAGATGGTCGCGAGGTGGAGCTTCTTCGGCAGGCGGTCCCAACCGAAGATCCACAGGCCGATGAACGTCGCTTCGAGGAAGAACGCGAGCAGCCCTTCGAGGGCGAGCGGGGCGCCGAAGACGTCGCCGACGAAGCGGGAGTAGTCCGACCAGTTCATGCCGAACTGGAACTCCTGCACGATGCCGGTGACCGTGCCCATGGCGAAGTTGATCAGGAAGATCTTGCCGAAGAACTTCGTGATCTGGAGGTACTTCAGGTGACCCGTGCGCACCCAGGCGGTCTGGAAGATCGCGACTGTCAGGGCCAGTCCGATCGTGAGCGGCACGAACAGGAAGTGATAGATCGTGGTGAGCCCGAACTGCCAGCGGGAGAGCAGCAGCGGGTCGAGCAGGTCGTTCACGAGTCCTCCACGGGAATGTTCTACGGCTTGTAGAAATGCTTCTTCTACAGAGTGTAGAACTGTTTTTCTACCTCGCGTAGAACATGCAGGAAAAAGGCGCTAATCTAGTGCCATGGCAACACTTGGCGACCTCGAGCGCTCGATCATGGAGCGACTCTGGCAGAGCGACGCCCCGGTGTCGGCAGCCGAGCTCCGCGACGAACTCGCACACAAGACGAGCGCAGGCAAAGACCTCGCGCTCACCACGATGCTCACGGTGCTCTCCCGCCTCGAACGGAAGGGTTTTGTCGACCGCGACCGCAAGGTCCGTCCGCACCTCTACTTCGCCGTAACCAGCCGCGCCGACCACACCGCCGAGCTTCTGCAACAGGTGCTCGGCGCGGAGCCCGACCGCGAAGCCGCCCTCGCCCGGTTCGTCGGGCAGGTCAGCCCGCAGGAGGCCGACACGCTCCGCCAGCTGCTGGAGAAGCGCGCCGGTGCGGCTGCGACATCCACCGCCCCCGGCGGAACGACGCCCGCACAGGCCGACTGACAGCCCCGACGGCTACGCTGGGCGCGTGCTTTTCGCCTCCCTGACCCTTGCCGCGCTCGCGGTCATTCTGGCGTGGCCGGTTCCGGTGCTGCTCGCCCGGGCTCATTGGCCCACCCGGTCCCCGGGGGTCGCCCTGCTGCTCTGGCAGGCGATCGCCCTCTCCGGTGGTCTGTCGATGATCGGCTCGCTCGTCACGTTCGGGCTGATCCCGTTCAGCAGCGGTCTGTTCAGCGGGCTCTCAGACCTGCCCCCGCTCGCCTTCACCGGCACCCTGCCACCCGGCGCGGGCCTCATCCATCTCTTCGCGCTGTCGAGCGCGGCACTGCTGCTCGCCCACCTGCTGCTGAACCTGGCCGTCACCGTCACGCGCACCGAACGGCAACGGCGCCGGCACCGTTCCCTGGTCGACCTGCTGAGCACCCCCCTGCTCGGCCAGCCGGGCACGCTCATCCTCGAATCCCCCGCACCCGTCGCCTACTGCCTGCCCGGCGCGCGCACGGTCACCGTGCTCTCCGAAGGCCTCGTGTCGCTGCTCGATTCCGACCAGCTGGAGGCGGTGATCGCCCACGAACGGGCGCACCTCCGCCAGCAGCACCACGTTCTGCTCGTCGCGTTCGAGTCCTGGCGGAGCGCTCTGCCCTGGTTTCCCATCGCCACCCGGGCGCAGGTCGCCGTCTCGCTGCTCGTCGAGATGCTGGCCGATGACCAGAGCCGCCGACTGACCGACAACACGACCCTCGCCGAAGCCATCGCGCTGGTGGGGTCGGCGGAGACGCAGAACATCGTGAGGCGCGGCCCGGCGTCGGTGTCGGTCGTGGATGCACCGGCCTACGCCGTGCGCGCCGACAAAGTCGGCACGGCGACGGAGTTCGGCGAAGACGTGCAGCACGACGCCCGGTTCCGAACCTCCGTCGACCCCGTGGTCGTCAGGGTGCGACGGCTGCTGCACCCGCAGAGCCAGCTGTCGCTGCCGGCCCGCACGGGCATCTTGAGCCTCGCCGCCCTGCTTCTCGCCCTGCCGGCGGCGCTCCTCCTCACCGCCTAGAACGCAGACTCAGCGCCTGACGCAGAGAAAGCCGGCCGACGTTCCGAGAGGAACAGCCGGCCGGCTCTCGGTGGTACCAGCTGCTAGAACAGGTTCTTGCTGGCGAGCCACTCCTTGGCGATGTCCGCCGACGATTTCTTGTCGTTGACACTCTCGCCGTTCATTGAGACGAGGTCTGCCGTCGTGAGCGCGGCGTCCACCTTGTTGATCACGTCAGTGACGTCCGGGGTGGCCGCGTCCTTGTTGATCAGGGGCACGATGTTCGACGCGAGGAACAGGCTCTTCGGGTCGGTCAGCGTGACCAGGTCGTTCGCACCGATGCTCGGGTCGGCGCTGTAGATGTTCGCGACCTGGATGTCGTTGTCGAGCAGGGCCTTCAGCGTCAGCGGGCCGGCCGAGTCGTCGATCGGGGTGAAGCCGACCGTCACGTTGTAGGTGCTGAGCAGTCCGGGAGGGCCGTAGGGGCGGGTCGCGAGCTCAGCGTTGCCGCCGAGGGTCACGTTCGCGACCTTCGCGAGGTCGGCGATGCTCGTCACACCGTTGGCCTCGGAGAACGCCTTCGTGACGTTGTAGGAGTCCTGGTCAGCCGCCTCCGACTGGTCGAGGACCTCGAGGTTCGCCGGCACAGCGGTCTTCAGCGCGGCGTAGACGTCGGTGGCCGAGACGGCCGTCGTCGCCTTGTCGTAGAACTGCAGCAGGTTGCCCGAGTACTCGGGGAACAGGGTGACCTCACCGCTCGCCAGGGCCGGCAGGTAGGCGTCACGCTGGCCGATGTTGAACTTGCGGGTCACGGTCTGGCCATTGGCCTCGAGCGCCTGGGCGTAGATCTCGGCGATGATCTCGTTCGAGTAGTACGCCTGCGAACCGATGACGATGGTGCCCGCCGCGGCCGATCCGGTCGATGTGGAGCCCAGCGGGCTGCTGCTGCCCGATGAACACCCTGCCAGTGCGACTGCCGCACTGACCGCGATGACGCCGATGGCGGCGACACGGCCTTTCTTCAATGCTGTGAACATGCTATTTCCCTTCTTGGATGGGGGATCCCACCACCGCTCGCGGTCTGGCTGACCGTGAGCGGACATCTGTGACCTGGCCCGCGGTGACACCGCGTGGCACGAACAACCTCTGCAGCAGCGCAAAAATGCCCTCGAGCACCAGCGCCAGCGCCGTCACGACGATCGATGCGCCGATCAGCTCCGAATAGTCTCGGGTCTTGAGCCCCTCGTTGATGAAGACGCCGAGCGCACCCCCACTGGCGAAGTAGGCGAGCGTGGCGGTCGCGACGACCTGCAGCACACCCGATCGGATGCCGCCGATCAGCAGTGGCAGACCGAGCGGCAGTTCGACGTTGGTCAGCACCTGCCATTCGGTCATCCCCTGCGCGCGGGCCGCGTCGACCGTGCGCCTGTCGACGGCCTCGACGCCAGCGTAGGCACCCGAGAGGAGCGACGGGATGGCGAGGATGACGAACGTCAGCAGGGGCGCCTTGAACCCGATCCCGATGCCGAGCGCGAAGATGATCAGGAGGCCGAGGCTCGGGAGCGCGCGGAGGCCACCGGAGGAGAGCACCGCGATGTCGCGGCCCCGGCCGGTGTGCCCGATCCAGAGGCCGAGCGGAATGGCGATGATCGCAGCGATCGCGACGGCACCGAAGGTGTACGAGAGCTGCTCGGCGATGCGCACCCAGATGCCGCCGGGGCCGTTGAGGTGCGCGGGATCGAAGATCCAGGCGAAACCGTTCAGAAAGAGATCCATGTCGTCACCGCCCCGCCATCGAAGGATCGTTCACCGTGGGGCCGCCCGCAGACGGCCCGGCGATCGCGGTCTCGACGGTCTTCCGCCGGGCCCGCCTCGCCGTCGGGTCCGCTTTCGCCCAGGGCAGCAGGAGGCGACCGATGAGCACCAGCAGGAGGTCGAAGACCACGGCGATCACCAGCGTGGCCACGATTCCGCTCGCCACCTCTTCGATGATGTTCCGCTGCAGGCCGTTCAGGAACAGGTAGCCGAGACTCGACACCCCGATGACAGACCCGATGCTCACCAGGCTGACGGTGCTGACGGAGACCACGCGGAGCCCGGCGAGCAGCACGGGGCCGGCGAGCGGGAACTCCACCCGCCAGAAGCGCTGCCAGCCCGAGTAGCCCATGGCGGTGGCCGCCTGGCGGACTCCCGCGTCGACGGCGGCCAGTGCATCCGCCACGGAGCGCACCATCAGGGCGACGGCGTAGATCGTGAGGCCGACGACGACATTGACGGGGTCGAGGATGCCCGTGCCGAGGATGGCGGGAAGGGCGATGAACAGCGGCAGCGACGGCACCGTGTAGAGCAGCCCGCTGATCGTGAGCAGAACGCCGCGCGAGGCGTGGAAACGGTTGGCAACCCAGCCGATCGGTATCGAGATGAGGAATCCCACGATGATCGGGGGCACGGCCAGCGCGATGTGGTCGAGCGTGAGGCTCCAGATGAGCCCGAAGTTGTTGAAGACCCAGTTCATCGGCTCAGGGCCCTCTTCAGCGCTGCCCAGTTCTCGACGAGACCGTTCGTCGCCCGCGCACTCATGACTGAAGCACCCCGGTCGGGCGGCCGTCTTCGTCGATGACGACGTTGCGGCCATTCACGACCTCGACCCGGAGGGCGCGGCGGCCACGGTCGGCGCCGATGAAGGTGGCGACGAAGTCGTTTGCAGGCTTGGAGAGGATCTCGGCCGGGGTTCCGGCCTGCGCAATGCGGCCGCCCTTCTCGAGCAGCACGACCTGGTCGCCGAGGAGGAACGCCTCGTCGATGTCGTGGGTGACGAAGACGATCGTCTTGCCGAGGTCGCGCTGGATGCGGATGAGCTCCTGCTGCAGCTCGGAGCGCACGATCGGGTCGACGGCACCGAACGGTTCGTCCATCAGGAGGATGTTGGGGTCTGCCGCGAGCCCCCGGGCCACGCCGACGCGCTGCTGCTGGCCGCCCGAGAGCTGGCTCGGGTAACGCTCGGCCAGCGACCGGTCGAGCCCGACGGTGTCGAGCAGGGTCAGGGCAGCCTCCCGGGCCTCCGACTTCTTCACACCGTTCAGCACGGGCACCGTCGTGACGTTGTCGATCACCTTGCGGTGCGGCAGGAGCCCCGAGTTCTGCATGACGTAACCGATGCTGCGGCGTAACTTCACCGGGTTGAGGGCGTAGATGTCCTCGCCATCGATCTCGATCTCGCCGGAGGTCTTCTCGACCATCCGGTTGATCATGCGGAGGATCGTGGTCTTACCCGAACCCGACGAGCCGACGAGCACCGTCGTCTGCCGGGCCGGAATGACCAGGCTCAGCTCGTCGACCGCGACAGTGCCGTCAGGGAACTTCTTGGTAACCGTGCGGAATTCGATCACGCAGATCTCCAGTCGTCGGAAGGGTCACAGCACGAGCAGTGCGAACCGGTGCGCCAAGCCAAACATCATTCCGGGGAATTGGCAAAGCTGGCTACCGTGCTTGACACAGTGTTACGTGAGCCTCCGACATCCGGAGCGTGAGGTGCTCCGGGCTGCGGCTACTTCTTCGAGGCGGCCTCGAACGACGCGAGGTAGGACGAGACGATGGACCGGGCCTCATCGATGATGCGGGTGTCGCCGGCCTTCTCGCTCACGAACGCGCGCACCAGGAGGGCGTCGGTCATGTTGACGGTCATCTCGAGGTGCAGGGTCAGTTCGGGGCTCGAGTCGACCCCGAAGTCCTGGTCGATGATGGCGGCGAAGGCGTTCGCGATGCGCACGGAACGGATGGACGTGGGCTCGACCTCCGGGTAGGAGACGAGGTCGCCCAGGCGGATCGACGTGAAACCGACCTCTGTGCGGTGCATCTCGACCGAGGTGTCGAAGGCGATCAGCATCATGTCGATCCAGGTCTCCGGCTTGTCGCGGAGGATGTTCTCGCGCGTCTGGCGGAGGAACCTGTCCATGCTGCGGAGGCTCAGGGCCGAGAGCACAGCGATGCGGTCGGGGAAGTATCGGTAGACCGTGCCGATCGACGCGCCGGCGCGCTCGGCGACCATGGCCGTCGTCATGCGCTCGACACCGACCTCCTCGACGACTTCGGCGGCCGCGTCGACGAGGGCCGAGATGCGGGTGGAACTCCGCACCTGGACGGGCTCGTTCCGGACGTTGACCATCTCGAGCAGAGTTTCATCGATCAGTTTACTGAGTGACACTTTTCTGGCCGGCCCCTTCACTTTCGTGTTGCAAGTAAGTCTCATGTTACCCGCTGAGCCTGCGTGCCCAGTGACAAAGCAGGCCGATTCTTGAGAAGTTCTCCATCAATTGGCAGCATTCGTTCCTGAAAACCCGCCACCAGGTGACTTGGTGAGACGTCTGACAGACTGGGACGGTGGCAGACGAACCCGCACGCACCTCACCCTCTTCCCTCTCAGGAACCCGGGTGACCCCCGAGCGCATCCTGCACCGGGCCGCACGCATCGAAGACGCGCTGCACGAATTCCGGGAGAACCGTGCCCGGAAACGCGGCCACCAGACGACCGTCATCCCGTACAAGGGATACGGCTCGACCGAGTGGGTGCGCATCCTGAGCCGTGTGCTGCTGACCCGCGACCGGAAGCCCCACCGCCGCCTGCCGATCATCGGTCGGCGCGAGGAGATGGTGCGCGGCTGGCGGAGTTTCACCGCGGTTCCCATCAACGAGGTCGACGTGACCGTCACCGTCGGCGGGGTCGACCACCAGGTCAAGGCCGACCGCGGCGGCGTGGTCGATGCCGTCGTGCCCGCCTCGCTCGAGCCGGGCTGGCACACCATCACCCTGCGGGCCGAGGACTCGGAGCCCGTCGAATCCCAGGTGTTCATCATCTCGCCCGAAGCGACCTTCGGGGTGGTGTGCGACGTCGACGACACCGTGATGGTCACCGCGCTCCCCCGTCCCCTGCTCGCGGCGTGGAACACCTTCGTTCTCGACGAGCACGCGCGGATGCCCACCCCGGGCATGGCCGTACTGCTCGACCGGCTCGCCTCCGGGCATCCGGGATCCCCCACCATCTACCTCTCCACGGGAGCGTGGAACGTGGCGCCCACGCTCAGCCGGTTCCTGTCGCGGAACCTGTACCCCTCGGGGCCTCTGCTGCTCACCGACTGGGGGCCGACGCACGACCGGCTGTTCCGGAGCGGACGCGAGCACAAACGCGACAACCTGCACCGTCTCGCCGAGGAGTTCCCCACGATGCGGTGGCTGCTGGTCGGCGACGACGGGCAGCACGACGAGGAGATCTATGGCGAGTTCGAGGAACAGCACCCGGACAACGTCGCGGCCATCGCCATCCGGCAGCTCTCGCCGAGCGAAGCCGTGCTGGCCGGCGGCCGGTCGAAGGCCGAGTCGATGAGCGACAAGTCCGATGCCCTCTGGGTGTACTCCCCCGACGGCTCGGGCCTCGCGAAGCAGCTGCGGGCCGCCGACCTGCTCTGAGGGCGGCTGACAGCTGTGAAGACACGCGACGCGAACACCCTGGCCCGGCTGCGACTGGTGAGGCAGGGCATCCAGCCGGCCACTTCACCGGGCGTCGTCGACGTGGTGCGGCAGCTCGCCGCGATGCAGGCGCAGGATCTGCCCGGGGCGAAGTGGTCGGTCGCCCTCCGCTCCCCCGGCGCCACACTGGCCGGCGTCGACGCCGCCCTGAACAGCGGGCAGGTCGTGCGGTCGTGGCCGTTCCGCGGCACGCTGCATTTCGTCGCCGCCGAAGACCTCGAGTGGATGCTCGACCTCACCGCCGCGCGCACGGTGACCAGCGTCGGCGCACGCTTCCGACAGCTCGGGCTCGACAGTGCCACCCTCGAGAAGTCGAGGGCCGTCGCCACAGAGGCGCTCGAGGGCGGACGGGCACTGGCGCGTGACGCCCTGTTCACCTCGTTCCATGAGCACGGCATCGACACGGCCCAGAACCGGGGATCGAACATCCTCTGGTATCTCAGCCACACGAAGACCCTTTGCTTCGGGCCGATGATCGGCAACGCGCAGGCGCTCGTTCTGCTCGATGAGTGGATCGAGCATCCACGCCGCCTGGGTCACGACGACGGCGTGCGCGAACTCGTACGGCGCTACTTCACCAGCCACGGCCCCGCGTCGCTCCGCGATTTTCTCTGGTGGTCGAACCTGCTGAAGAGCGACGCGCAGGCCGGGCTCGACGCGGCGCGCCACGACCTAGAGTCGCTCACCGTCGACGGTGTCGAGTACTGGATGCCCGAGGGATCGCTCGCGGAGGCACCTGTGCGCCCGGCGGTACACCTGCTGCCGGGCTTCGATGAGTACCTGCTCGGCTACGCCGACCGCAGCGCCGTGCTCGCGGCGGAGTACTCCGAGCGGATCGTGCCGGGCGGAAACGGGATGTTCCTGCCCACCATCGTGGCCGGCGGCCGTGTCGTCGGGACGTGGTCGCGGAAGGCCGGCGCGTCGCGTGTCAGCGTGACGCCGTCGCCGTTCGAGCCGCTGAGCGTCGCGCAGTCCGCGGGCGTAGCCCGTGCGGCATCCCGTTACGCCGCGTACCTCGGCCTGCCGCTCGCCCCCTGACGACGAAGGCCGCCGGCTCTCCGTGAGGGAGCCGACGGCCGGGGGACGCGGTAGCGCTGCGGGCTACGCCTGGAGCGACGCCTGCAGGTCGATCGTGATGGTGACGTCGTCGCCGACGAGCACTCCGCCGGCCTCGAGCGGAGCGTTCCAGTTCACGCCGAAGTCGTTGCGGTTGATGACCGTCTTGGCGGTCAGGCCCAGCTTGTAGTTGCCGTAGAGGTCGTTGCCGAAGCCACCGAACTCGACGTCGAACGTGACCGGCTTGGTGACGCCCTTGATCGTGAGGTCGCCGGTGACCTTCAGGTCGTCCTTCTCGGCGACGACACTGTTCGAGACGAACGTGATGGTCGGGAACTCGGGGGCGTTGAAGAAGTCGTTCGTGCGGAGGTGACCGTCACGGTTGGCGTCACCGGTGTTGATGGACTCGACCTCGGCCGAGGCGGTGAGCTTGGTGTCGAGGGGGCTCTCGCCGGTCACGAAGGTGGCGTCGAACTTCTCGAACTTGCCCTTGACCTTGCTGATCAGCAGGTGGCGGACGCTGAACGCGACCTCGCTGTGCGAGGGGTCGATGGTCCAGGTGCCCGCTTTGTGGCCGGGGATCGTGTAGGTGTCAGTCATGGTTTCTTCCTTCTGAGCCGAATCGCGAAAACTTGTAAGTACAACAATAGCGACAACCCGTGAAAGAACAAGGGGGTGTCCATGCGAATGTATCGAATTGTCACATTGTCCTCCGAGAGTGGCAGAGTGTGATGATGGCTGAGCAAACAACACGTGTCGAGTTCTGGTTCGATCCCTCCTGCCCCTGGGCCTGGATGACATCGAGGTGGGTCGACGAAGTCGCCACGCACCGCGACCTCGACATCACCTGGCGCATCATGAGCCTCGCGATCCTGAACGAGAACAACGACGTGAGCGAGGCCTACAAGGCCTTCTTCCCGCGCGCCCTCCGCTACGCGCAGCTCGTCGCCGCGGTGAAGGAGTTGAAGGGGCAGGAGTTCGTCAAGCCGCTCTACGATGCTCTCGGCACCCGGATCCACCTCGGGCAGCGAACCGACGTCGACGCCGTGATCGCCGAGTCCCTCGAGGAGGCCGGCCTGCCCGCTGAACTCGCTGACGAGGCACCGGATGCCGCTGGCGGGGCACCGTTCCGTTTCGAGACCGAACTGCGGGCCTCCCACTCGAGCGGCATCGACCTCGTCGGGCAGGACGTCGGCACGCCCATCCTCTCGGTCGACGGGATCGCCTTCTTCGGGCCGGTCATCTCCCCTGCCCCGACCGGCGACGTGGCGCTGAAGCTGTGGGACGGCATCGTCGCCGCGGCGAGCTACGACGGCTTCTTCGAGCTCAAGCGGAGCCGCACGCGCGACCCGATCTTCAGCTGATCGGCAGCGTGGGCATCCCCGTTTTCACCCGGCTTCGCATAGCGTAGAACCATGAAACGATCGCTGCGCCTCGTCGTCGCCGCCGCCCTGGCGGTCTCGGCGGGTGTCGCGATGCCCGTCGCGGCCTCCGCATCGCCCGCCGAGAGCGGGTCAGTGAGCACCTCCGCAAGGTCCGCAGCGACGACGACAGCGACGGGTGCGGCGGCCACCCCGGGCATCCTCTCGCTGGCCGTGCATGCCGCCGCCGTACGCACGGACTACCCCAGCTGGGACGACGTCAACGCCGCGAAGCAGAACGAGGCGACGAAGGCCGCCGAGGTGCAGAACATCACCGGGCTGATCGGCGAACTCCAGCAGCAGGCGGCCGAGCTCGGCGACGTGGCGGTGCAGAAGGGCAACGAATACCTGAACGCGCAGGCCGCCCTGCAGTCCGCGACACAGACGGCAGACGACTCGCGCCAGCGCGCCGACGAGGCCACGGCGAAAGCCGCCTCGGCGAAGACGCAGTTCGCCCAGCTCACCGTCGAGCTGTATCGCTCGGGCGGCAACCAGACGGCGAACCTGTTTCTCAGCGGGTCGCAGGCCGGCACCCTGCTCGACCAGCTCGGCACGCTGAGCAAGCTCACCGAGCAGTCCGCCCGGCTCAGTTCCCTCGCGACCTCGACCCAGAACCTCGCAACCACCCTGAACTCGCAGGCGGCGATCGCCGAAGAGGCCCGCACCCAGCTGGCGGACGCCGCGCAGCAGGCCTCGGCCGACGCCCAGGCCGCCGAACAGGCTGCCGATGCCGAGGTCTCCGCCCAGCAGGCGCAGAGCGACATCCTCTTCGCCCAGCTCGCCAGCCTGAAGGACACCACCGCCGCGGTCGAGCAGAACTACCAGCTGGGCGTGCAAGCGGCGAAGGATGCCGCTGCCGCAGCGGCCGCGAAGGAGGAGGCCGCGAACCAGGGCGACGGCAACGGCAACGACAGCAGCGCTCCCCCGGCCGGCCTCGTCAGCGACCCCCAGGGCGCGAAGAACTATGCGCAGGCCCAGGTGAGTGCGCGCGGCTGGGGTTCCGACCAGTTCCAGTGCCTCGTGAACCTGTGGAACCGCGAATCGGGCTGGCGCCTGAACGCCTACAACGAGTCGAGCGGTGCGTACGGCATCCCGCAGTCGCTGCCGGGCAACAAGATGGCCTCGGCCGGGGCCGACTGGCGCACGAACGCCGCCACGCAGGTCAACTGGGGCCTAGCCTACATCTCCGGCCGATACGGCAACCCCTGCGGCGCGTGGGCGCACTCGCAGAACACGAACCCGCACTGGTACTGAGCGGCCCAGAACCTACGGCTTCAGGAAGACGTCGTCGAGCGTCACTGTCTGCAATCCTCTGCTCTGGATGATCTGCTGCAGTTCCGGGAAGACCTTCGTCACCGGGTCGTAGTTCAGGTGCCCGATGACGATGTGCTGCGGGAGGAACCACTCGTCCGCGAACCCGACGATCTGGTCGGGGGTGATGTGACTCGAGTCGGAGAGCGACCCGTACCAGAGCACCGGTGTCGTGTAGCCGATGCTCGCGGCGAGCCGGTCGGTGCGGTGGTTGCGGTACCCGTAGGGCGGGCGGTAGTACGGGCGCACATCCACGCCGTAGGTGTCTTCAAGGAAGTCGTGGTTCTTCTGCAACTGCTCGATGACCTCGTCGTCGGAGGCCTCGGTGAGGTCGACGTGGTTGAAGGTGTGGTTGCCGAGCTGGATCTGGCCGGAGGCCACGAGGGGGCGGAGCAGTTCGGCGTTCTCCGTCCAGCCCTCGCGGGAGCCGTTTGCGAAGAAAGTCAGCCGGGTGCCCGACGCCTGGGCGAACTCGACATAGCGGCGGATGACGTCGCTGTCGGAGCCGTCGTCGACCGTCCAGGCGAGGAGGTCGCCGGTGCCGGGGAGTTCGGTGAGGGCCCCGTCTGGCAGGGCGACCCTCTCGAGGTGCGGGCCGGTGGGGGTGGGTGTCGGGGTGGGAGTGGGCGTCGGGGTCGGTTTCGGCGTGAAGCTCGGCTTCGGAGTCGCGGTCGGTGTCGCGGAAGCGCCGGTCGACGGGCCGGCGGGAGGCGTCTGGCCGACCGCACAGGCTGTCAGCGTGGAAGCGACACCTGCTGCGGCTAGGGTGAGGAAGAGGCGACGCTGCACGCCTAAACCGTAGTGGCCCGGAGGGTTTGATGAGCAAGCTTCACGGCGACGACGCGTCCGATGACGCGAACGGGCCTTTCGACGGCCACGGAAGTCGCGGCAGGTCACCGATCGAGGCGCTCGTGGGCGCTTCGCACCCCGGACCGACCGTGGCCGTGACCGCCCTGGCGGTCATCCTCTCGATCGCGACCGGGCTGGAACTGCCGCGCATCATCGAGCTGGGACTCGCCGTGTTCGTCGGCCAGCTCGCCATCGGCTGGTCGAACGACTGGCTCGACGCCCGCCGCGATTCCGCCGTGGGCCGCACCGACAAGCCGATCGCGGCGGGTGAGATCTCGGCCCGCTCCGTGCGCACCGCGTTCATCGTGGCGGCGGTGGCGACCATCCCGCTCTCCTTCCTGCTCGGCGTCGATGCGGCCATCCCGCACCTCGTGCTCGTCGCGTCGGGGCTCGCCTACAACATCGGCGTGAAGAAGACCGCCTACTCGTGGCTGCCGTACATGCTGAGCTTCGGCCTGCTGCCGACCGTCGTGACGCTCGCCGGCCGCCCCCCGGCCGAGGCGGAGTGGTGGGTCATCGCGACCGGGGCGCTGCTGGGACTCGCCGCGCACCTCACCAACGTGCTGCCCGATCTCGACGCCGACCGGAAGACGGGCATCCGGGGCCTGCCGCACCGGCTCGGGCTCCGCCCCTCGGGGGTCGCGGCGTTCGTCTCGCTGCTCGTCGCGTCGCTGGCGATCCTGGTCGGGGCCGGCCCGCACATCGTGACGGTCGCCGGTCTCGTGCTGAGCGTCGCCGTGGCCGCGATCGGGATCCGGCTGGTGCTGACCCGACCGCCCGGCCGGCTGCTGTTCCAGCTGATCATCGTCGGCGCTCTCATCGACGTGCTGCTCCTCGCCCTGTCAGGCTCGCGCCTGAAGGTCTAGAGCATCGAGTCGGGAGTTCCGGTCGCTCTGCGGCTGGTTTTCCGACAGAAACCCCCGAGTCGATCTGGCGCGCGGCGGGGGCGGGGGGCGGATGTCGCGCTAGAGGCGGTTCACGCCGGTGACGTGGATGATCGCCACACCCTCCTCGGCCGACGCCGCCAGGTCGACCTCCGCGTCGATACCCCAGTCGTGGTCGCCCTCGGGGTCGTCGAAGGTCTGGCGCACGATCCACACATCGCGGCGCTCCTGGATCGTGATCAGGGAGGCGCTCCGCGCATCCGCGCCCACCCCGATGGTGTCGTACTCGCCGTAGTAGCCGTCGAGCCCCGTGGCCCAGGCGTCGCGGCTGAAGCCCAGCGGAGCATCCAGTTCGCCCAGATCGTCGACCTTGTCGAGCGCCGCCAGCTGCACTCGCTTGAACAGCTCGTTCCGCACGAGGATGCGGAAGGCACGCGGGTTCGACACCACGCTGTGCGGCGTCGGCGGCAGCACGGCGGTGACCCCCCGGCCCTGCGCCGCGATGTCGTCGGCCTCCCCCTGCACCTCGGCGGGGTTCGTGAGTTCCTCCCACTCGTCGAGCAGGCTCGAATCGACCTGGCGCACGAGCTCGCCGAGCCATTCGATGAGGTCGACGAGATCGTCGCTCTTCGCCTCATCGGGGATGGTCGACCGGGCGGCCTTGAAGGCATCCGAGAAGTACCGGAGCACCAGGCCTTCCGAACGGTTCAGCTTGTAGTAGCCGATGTAGTCGTTGAACGTCATCGCGCGCTCGTACATGTCACGCACGACGGTCTTCGGGCTCAGCTCGAAGTCCCCCACCCACGGCTGCGACGCCTTGTAGATCTCGAACGCGGCATCCAGCAGCTCCTCGAGCGGCTTCGGGTGGGTGATCTGTTCGAGCAGCTCCATGCGCTGGTCGTATTCGATGCCCTCGGCCTTCATCGCGGCAACGGCTTCACCCTTGGCCTGGAACTGCTGGGCACTGAGCACCGGCCGCGGATCGTCGAGCGTGGCCTCGACCACGGAGATCAGGTCGAGCGCGTAGGTCGGTGCGTCGAGGTTGATGAGCTCGAAAGCGGCGAGCGCGAACGGGGAGAGCGGCTGGTTGAGCGCGAAGTTCGGCTGCAGGTCGACGGTGAGGCGGATGGCCACCCGACCCTCCGCGTCAGGCGGCAGCTGCTCGACGATCTCGGCGGTGCGGAGGGTGCGGTAGATCGCGAGAGCCTGCCGTTCGAGCTCGAGCTGGCGGGCGCGGGGCTCGTGGTTGTCCTCGAGCAGGGCGCGCGTCGTGGCGAAGGCGTCGAAGAAGCCATCGGCGCTCGAGGTGGCTCCCGCACCGGATGTCGCGGCTGTTCCTCCCCCGCCGCGGCCACCCGCGCCGCCCGCACCGGGCCCGCGGCCACCCTCCGACCCGCGGCCGATGATGTTCAGCAGCATAGCGTGGTTGATCTGCATGCTGCTGGTCAGAGTTTCGGGCTCGGCGCCGATGAGCCGGTTGAAGCTGGGCTCGCCCCAGCTCACGAACCCCTCCGGCGCCCGCTTGCGGACGACCTTCTTCAGCTTTTTCGGGTCGTCGCCGGCCTTCGCGATGAGCCGCGCGTTCTCGGTCTCGTGCTCGGGTGCCTGGGCGACGACGGTTCCCGCAGTGTCGAACCCGGCGCGGCCCGCGCGACCCGCTATCTGGTGGAATTCGCGCGCGGTGAGCTGGCGCATCCGCACGCCGTCGAATTTCGTCAACGCCGTCAGCAGCACGGTGCGGATCGGCACGTTGATGCCGACGCCGAGCGTGTCGGTGCCGCAGATCACGCGGAGCAACCCGCGCTGGGCGAGCTGCTCGACGAGGCGCCGGTATTTCGGCAGCATCCCCGCGTGGTGCACGCCGATCCCGGCCCTGATCAGCCGTGACAGGGTGCGGCCGAAGTTCGTCGTGAAGCGGAAGTCGCCGATCGCATCGGCGATCTCGTCGCGCTGCTCCCGGCTGACGATACGGATGCTCGACAGCGCCTGCGCCCGTTCGAGGGCCGCGAGCTGGGAGAAGTGCACGATGTACACCGGGGCCTGGCCGGTCTTCAGCAGGTCTTCGACCGTCTCGTGCACCGGGGTCGTCGCGTAGTAGTAGTTGAGCGGAACCGGCCGCTCGACACCCGTCACGACGGCGGTCTCGCGGTTCGTGCGGCGCGTCAGGTCTTTCGTCAGCCACGTCACGTCGCCGAGCGTCGCCGACATCAGGATGAACTGCACCCGCGGCAGCGTCAGCAGCGGAACCTGCCACGCCCAGCCGCGCTCGGGGTCTGAGTAGAAGTGGAACTCGTCCATCACGACCTGGTCGACCGGAGCATCCGCACCGTGCCGAAGGGCGATGTTCGCGAGGATCTCAGCCGTACAGCAGATGATCGGAGCGTCGGCGTTGACGCTCGAATCCCCCGTCACCATGCCGACGTTGGCGGCCCCGAAGATCTCGACGAGGGCGAAGAACTTCTCGCTGACGAGCGCCTTGATGGGTGCGGTGTAGAAGGTGCGGCGGCCGTCGGCGAGCGCCGCGAAGTGCGCGGCGACCGCGACCAGGGACTTTCCGGTGCCGGTCGGCGTGCTGAGGATGAGGTTGTTGCCGGAGACGATCTCGATGATCGCCTCCTCCTGGGCCGGATACAGGGTGAGGCCTCGGGATGCCGTGTACTCCGTGAAGCGCTCGAACAGCTCGTCGGGGTCGGCCGTCTCGCCCGTCGCGGGGAGGTCGGGCAGGTAGTTGACCAGCGAGAGGGTGTCGGATGCGCGGGGGGTGGTGGGGGCATCCGTCATGCTTCGATCATGCCCTACTCCTCGCGGGGCCTGCCGTCCACCCTCGCCGCGCACGTCTCGGCTTCGACCCGGATCGCCATAAGATGTAGCTACAACTATTTCTGCGACAACTTTCGGGGCCACTCTCATGCAGCTCAGCTTTCTCTCGTTCATTCCGAACCATGCCGGCCCGGCCGGTGCCGCAGCGGCGCTCGAGAACGGGCTGCAGCTTTTCCGGTTCGCTGAAGAACTCGGCTACGACACGGGGTGGGTGCGCGTGCGGCACTTCGAGCCGTACCTCTCGAGCCCGATGACCTTCCTGGCGGCGGTGTCGCAGCGCACCTCGCGCATGCACTTCGGCACGGGCGTGCTGCCGATGCGTTACGAAGACCCGATCCGGGTCGCTGAGGACGCGTCGACGCTCGACCTGTTGAGTGGCGGTCGGCTGGAGCTCGGGCTCTCGAGCGGGATCCCCACCCCGGGCATCCTCGACCCCGTGTTTGGATCGTCGCCGCTCGGCTTCTCGGCCGAAGCCCAGAAGCGGGTGCTGCGGCTTCGCGCGGCCCTGGAGGGTGCGGCGCTGGTGAACAGCGGCAGCGGCTTCATGAGCATCCCCGCCGACACCGACCTGCGCGTGTCGCCCTCGGCGCCCGGGCTGCCCGAGCGGCTCTGGTACGGGGCCGGCACGGTGTCGAGTGCGGCGCGCACGGGCGCGCAGGGCTTCGACCTGCAGGTGTCGACGTTGAACAGCGAGGAGACCGGGGTGTCGTTCGAAGAGGGGCAGCTGGCGCAGATCCGGGCCTACCGCGAGGCGTACGCCGCGCGGGGCGGGCGGCCGGCTCCGAATGTCGCGGCCGGGGTCGCCCGGAACGGTGCCGCCGGGCATCCGGTCGCCGCGGCCGTCAGGCATCTGACCGCCGGGGCCGTCACCCGCGACCCGCGCATCACCGCCGGACGCATCATCGTGCCGCTCGAGACCGACGCGGACCGGGCCGAGCACCGTGCCTTCATCGAGGGCTATCGCTCGGGGATGTACGCCGACGGGCGTCACCACGACCCGAACGTTCCGCTGCGTTTCAGCCGCATCTTCGACGGTTCGCCCGAGCGGATCACGGATGACCTGCTGGCCGACCGCGCGCTGGCCGAGTCGACGCAGCTGATGGTGACGCTGCCGGCGGAGGGGTCGCTCGCGGCGCACAAGCGCATCCTCCGCACGGTCGCGGAGCGGATCGCGCCGCACCTCGGCTGGGCCGGCGATGCCCGGCCCGCGGCGACCGCCGCAGCGGCGACGGCGGCGGCGGCGGCACCGGGCTACGGCACCGCGGCCTGAGCTCGGCGCATCTGA
The DNA here is from genome assembly GCF_006716115.1 of Subtercola boreus. Taxonomy (NCBI): domain Bacteria; kingdom Bacillati; phylum Actinomycetota; class Actinomycetes; order Micrococcales; family Microbacteriaceae; genus Subtercola; species Subtercola boreus. Next base: position 1,772,284 of record NZ_VFOO01000001.1, read on the forward strand.
GCGCACCCTCCGAACCCCGTCCGGGAGGAGCCCAGCCGATCCGGCGCCAAGAGCGACCCGGCTCGGCCCAGCTCCTCCCGAACGGAGGTGACGCGGCGCGTCAGCGGCGGGGCGCGTCAGCGGCGGGCGGTCGCGGTAGTGGTGCCGGCGGCGGAACCCACGCCGGCCGCGGCCGGCACCGTGCCGGGCACGGCCAGCCCGAACCGCTCCGCGTCGTCGGCGTCGATCCGGCGGAGCGACGCGCCCTTCGTCTCCTTCAGCGTCAGCACCGTGATCGCGGTGATGATGCAGGCCGCCAGAATGTAGAGCGCCACGGGGATCCACGATCCGTAGGCCTGCAGCAGCGCCACGGCGATGATCGGCGCGAGCGACCCGGCGAGGATGGACGTCACCTGGTAGCCGAGCGAGACACCCGAGTAGCGCATCCGGGTCGGGAACATCTCGGCCATGATCGCGGGCTGTCCGGCGTACATGAAGGCGTGGAAGCAGAGCCCGATCGTCACCGCGAACACGATCACGGCCGGGTTCAGCGTGTCGAAGAGCGGGAAGGCGAAGAACGCCCAGCTCGCCCCGAGAACGGCGCCGATGAAGTACACGGGCTTCCGGCCGATGCGGTCGGCGAGTCGGCCGACCTGCGGGATGACCGCGAAGTGCACGGCGTGCGCGATGAGCAGCGCCAGCAACAACTGCTTCGTGTCGTACTTGTGCACCGTCGACAGGTAGACGATCGTGAAGCTGACGATGATGTAGTAGAGGATGTTCTCCGCGAACCGGAGGCCCATCGCCTGCAGTACGCCCTTGGGGTAGCGGCGGATGACCTCGCGCACTCCGTAGCTCTTCGCCTTCTCGGCTTCGACGGCCGCTCGCGCTTCGAGGAAGATCGGCGCCTCGGTGACGTGGGTGCGGATGTAGTAGCCGACCACCACGATCACAGCCGACAGCCAGAACGCGATGCGCCAGCCCCAGCTCAGGAACTGGTCGTTCGGCAGCACGGCCGCCGTCACCAGCAGCACCAGCGTGGCGAGGAGGTTGCCGACCGGCACGGCCGCCTGGGGCCAGCTCGCCCAGAACGCCCGCGACTTGTCGGGGCTCTGCTCGGCGACCAGCAGAACGGCGCCGCCCCACTCGCCGCCGACGGCGAAGCCCTGCACGAACCGCAGCACCACGAGCAGTGCGGGAGCGAGGTAGCCGACCGTGTTGAAGCCGGGCAGGCAGCCCATCAGGAAGGTCGAAACGCCGACCAGGATGATCGTGACCTGCAGGGTGTGCTTGCGGCCGAGCTTGTCGCCGATGTGGCCGAACACGATCCCGCCGAGCGGACGGGCCACAAAGCCCACCGCGTAGGTGATGAAGGCGGCGATGATGCCGTCGAGCGCCGTGTTGGCGTTCGGGAAGAAGAACTTGCCGAAGACGAGGCTGGCCGCGGTGGCGTAGAGGAAGAACTCGTACCACTCGACGACCGTGCCGACCATCGACGCGGCGACGATCTTCTTGAGTCCGGATGATCGGGGCGGGTCGGCCTTCGAGGTGCGGCCTGTGGGGCCGGTGGATGCGCTCACGCGGGGTCTCCTTCTGTCGTCGTTGACGTGGTGGGCTGCACTGAGTATTCCTGCAGCAAAACCGGGCGGCAATAGCCGGTTGCGCAGAGGGCGTGTGCATACTTGCAGATATGGATGATGCAGCCCGACCGAGTGGGCGAGGCGGGCCGGAGCGGCTGCCCGGTGCACTGAACCCCAACCCCGACGACCTGCTGGTGCTTCTCGCCGTCTCGCGGAGCGGCCGGTTCACCACAGCGGCAGAGTCCCTCGGGCTGAACCACACCACGGTGTCACGCCGCATTGCCGCGCTCGAGGCGGCCCTGGGGGGCCGCGTGCTCGCCCGCACGCCCGGCGGGTGGCAGCTCACCGAGCGGGGCGGCGACGCCGTGCGGGCCGCCGAGGAGGTCGAGAGCGCGCTCCGGGCGCTCAGCCACGACCCCTCCGGGCCGACCCGGCTGAGCGGGGTGGTGCGACTCTCGGCCACTGACGGTTTCAGCGCCTACATCGCCGCCCCGGCGATCGCAGGCCTCCAGCAGAGACATCCACAGCTCAGCGCCGAGATCGTGACGGTCACTCGCCGCGCCCAGCAGCACCGCTCGGGGCTCGACATCGAGGTCGTGGTCGGCGAGCCGCAGGTGCACCGGGCCGAGTCGCACCTGCTCGGCGAGTACGCGCTCGGCATGTACGCCTCGCGCTCCTACCTCGATGCGCACGGCGCACCCGCGACGGCCGAGGAACTCGTCGCGCGGCCCCTCGTCTACTTCATCGATTCGATCCTGCAGGTCGATGACCTCGATGCACCCCGGCGGCTGGTGCCCGGGATGCGCGACGGGATCAGTTCGACGAACGTGTTCGTGCACGTCGAGGCGACCCGGGCGGGGGCCGGTATCGGTTTTCTGCCGTGCTACATGGCCGACCGGCATCCCGATCTGGTGCGCCTGCTGCCGGCGCAGTACGACGAACGACTCCCCTACTGGATGGTCGTGCGCTCGGAATCGCTGCGGCAACCCGCTGTGGCCGCCGTCGCCGACGCGCTGCGGGAGCGCACCAGAGCGATGGCGCCGGCGCTCGCGGGCGGCGGGGCGGACGGGGGTTCGGGCGCCGGTCCGGGCGGCGGTTCGGGCGCCGGTTCCTAGCGCGCCGACCAGCCGCCGTCCATCGTGTAGCTCGCCCCGGTCACCATCGCCGCCTCGTCGGCGGCCAGCCAGGCGACCAGCGCCGCCACCTCGCGCGGTTCGACGAGGCGCTTGATCGCGCTCTCGGTGAGCATGATCGAACTGAGCACCTCGGACTCCGGGATGCCGTGCAGTGCCGCCTGGTCGGCGAGCTGCTTCTCGACCAGCGGTGTGCGCACGTACCCCGGGTTCACGCAGTTGCTCGTGACACCCCGCTCGCCGCCCTCCAGCGCTGTGGTCTTCGACAGGCCCTCGAGCCCGTGTTTCGCCGAGACGTACGCGCTCTTGAACGGCGAGGCGCGGAGCCCGTGCACCGACGAGACGTTGATGATCCGCCCGAAGCCGCGCTCGTACATGCCGGGCAGCGCGGCCCTGATCAGGAGGAACGGCGCCTCGAGCATCAGGCGCAGGATGCCGCGGAACTCCTCCACCTCGAAGGTCTCGATCGGGCTCACCCTCTGGATGCCCGCGTTGTTCACCAGGATGTCGATGTTCCCGAGCTCCGGAGCGAGCGCGGCATCGGTCAGCGCAGAGGTCTCCTGCAGATCGACCACCCAGCTGCTGCCGCCGATGGCCGAGGCCACGCGGTCGGCCTGCCGGGCTTCCCGGTCAGCGATGACGACCTCCGCACCACGGGCAGCGAGCGCCCGCGCCGTGGCCTCGCCGATGCCGGAACCACCGCCTGTCACGAGCGCCCGTCTGCCGGCCAGTGCGGCGGTGACGGTGGCAGTGGCGGTGTCGATCGGATGCTCGGTCATCAGTGTCTCCTGGCGTTCGCCACGATCCCATCCATTGGGCTCGGTGAACTCCCCGAGTCTCGCCCGTGCGTTCCGGAGCGTCAACGGACGAATCTGCAGAGCCCGTGTGTGTTTTTGCAGACTTACCGGCCGCGGGTAGAGTTCTTCGAGCCCATGACTACTCCCGTGCCAGAACTGCCCGAATCGTCTCCCGAGGCGACATCCACCGCACAGGGCATCGACCAGCACGAGCTGGAGGTCGCCCTCCGCGTTCTGGCGAGCCTGCACGAGCTCGACGACGAGCATCCGGATTTCATCGCCGTGCGCCGCGCCACCGCCAAGATGTTCAAATCGGTCAAGAAGAACCGTCGCGACGAGAAGCGCGACGCCATCGCGAACGCCGACCGCAGCGTGATCGCCAACACCGCCACGGGCGCCCCCGACCGCATCGACGACGAGACGCGTGGAGTGCAGCTCGCCGCCATCACGACCGCGCCCACCGCCGGCACGCTCATCAAGTCGCGCCCCTGCTACATCTGCAAGCAGCACTACACCCAGGTCGACGCGTTCTACCACCAGCTCTGCCCTTCGTGCGCAGCGAAGAGCCACGCAAAGCGGGATGCCCGCACCGACCTCACCGGGAAGCGCGCGCTGCTCACCGGCGGCCGCGCCAAGATCGGCATGTACATCGCGCTCCGCCTGCTGCGGGATGGCGCGCACACCACCATCACGACCCGGTTCCCGCGCGACGCCGTACGCCGGTTCTCGAGCCTCCCCGACTCGGGCGACTGGCTGCACCGGCTGAAGATCGTCGGGATCGACCTCCGCGACCCGGCGCAGGTCATCGGGCTCGCCGAGACCGTCGCCGCGGCCGGGCCGCTCGACATCCTGATCAACAACGCCGCCCAGACGGTGAAACGCTCCCCCGGGTCGTACGCGCCGCTGGCCGAAGCGGAACTCGAGCCGCTTCCCGACGGGCCCGTGCCGGAGATGATCACGTTCGGGCACACGAACGACGCTCACCCGCAGGCGCTCGCGGCCTCGGTGGCCGCGCATCCGCTGCTGCAGCGGGCTGCCGCGGTCGCCCCGGCGGCTGCCGCGCTGGGGCTCGCCCCGCTCGGGCGCACCGGCGGCGTGTCCGACGCGGACGCTAACGCCGAACTGGTCGGATCCGAGTTGCTCGGGGCCGCCCTGGCGGGCGCCGGACTCACGCCGGGCGAACTGAGCGCCGACGAACTCTCCGGGCTGGCGCTGGCCGCCGGATCCTCTTCACTGTCGCGCCTCGCCGCGGGAACGGCCATCGATGCCGGCGGGCTCGTGCCGGACACACACCACGAGAACAGCTGGACGCAAGCCGTCCAGGACGTCGACCCGCTCGAGATGCTCGAGGTGCAGCTCTGCAACACGACGGCGCCGTTCCTGCTCGTGTCGCGGCTGCGACCGTCGCTCGCCGCCGGGGCATCGGCTGCGGCATCCGGTCGCGCGTACATCGTGAATGTGTCGGCGATGGAGGGCGTGTTCGCTCGCGGATACAAGGGCCCCGGGCATCCGCACACCAATATGGCCAAGGCCGCGCTCAACATGCTCACCCGCACGAGCGGCAAGGAGATGCTGACCGACGGCATCCTGATGACGAGCGTCGACACCGGCTGGATCACGGACGAACGCCCGCACCCGACCAAGGTGCGGCTCGCGGAGGAAGGCTTCCACGCGCCCCTCGACCTCGTCGACGGCGCCGCCCGCGTCTACGACCCCGTCGTGCGCGGCGAGGCCGGCGAGGACCTCTCCGGCGTGTTCCTCAAGGACTACGCCCCCTCTCCCTGGTGATCTTGCGGCGCGTTGCGCTTCGCGCACCGCGCACGCGCTTGTCTTGACGGGGCGGCGACCTCGGAACAATGCCGTATTGGCGCGGAGGGCGCGGACGCGCTGCGCGCGCTGCCCCCCTGATTTTTGTCGAGTGGGCGATTTGGGCCCCAAAACGCGGTTTTTGGGGCCCGAACTGCCCTCTCGATCGGCAACCGGACGAGTGGGTGGGACGAGTGCGCGCGGCGACCGGTCGAGTGGGCGATTTGGGCCCTAAAACGCGGCTCTTGGGGCCCAAACTGCCCACTCAAGTGATGGTGGGTGCGGGGGCGAGGCGAGGGCGGGCATGGGGCGAGGCGGGGCGGGACGCGGCGAGGCGAGGGCGGGGCGGGGGCGGGCGAGCTGGCCATCGAGTGGGCGATTTGGGCCCTAAGACGCGGTTTTTGGGGCCCAAACTGCCCACTCGAGGGAGGGGGGGGACGGGAGAGGGAGGGGGGGTCAGCGGGCGGAGGCGGAGGTGGACTCTACGCGGCGGATGTCGGCGTCGGCGCTCGGCGAGAGCAGGTCGGCCGCCGCGAACTCGGGAGTACCGGGCAGGTGCACCTCGATGTCCGCGACCGGCTGCACGTGCAGGGTGCCCGCCGTCACCGTGTAGTTCAGGGTGTGCCCGCCGTGGGTGCGCGAATCGTTCAGGTAGTGCAGGTGGTACCCCGCGACACTCACGCCCTGGAAGATGTGCGGCGCCCAGAATCCGACGAGCGTGCCGGTGGTCGACGGCAGCGTCATCTCGCGCTGCGTGGTCATCACCTCGGGCAGCGGACGGTACGGATGATGCTGCCGCACGGGCTCCCGCACCAGCATGTCCGAGAACTCACCGTCGAGCCGGATGGCGTAGAACTGGTTCGGGTTGCCGACCAGCCCGGTGATCAGCGCCTCGAGGCCGGTGCGGTCGACGGATCCGGCCAGCTCGTGGTGGAGGGTCGGCGCGAACGGGACGACCTCGGCGAAGGGCAGCAGCTCATCCGGATCCCCCGGGCTGACCGCACCGTCGTCGGTGCACCGGAAGACCTGCCCGTCGACGATCACGAGCTCACCGTTCAGCGCGTTGCCGCAGCCGAGCCCGAAGTCGCCGGCGGCCAGCACCTCACGGGTGGGGAACGCCCCGTCGTAGAGCCCGGCCATCAGCGCCTGAATGACCGAGAACTGGTGGATGCTCACCGGGAGTCCGGGCGCGCCTGGCCTGCCGCGCCTGCCGAGCCCGCCGCACCCCCCGAGCCCGCCTGGCGAGTGGCCAGCACCCGCCCGCGGGCCCGCCGCCGCAGGATCGCCCCGGCGATCAGCCTCCAGCCGAGCAGGAACACGCCCAGCACGATGATCGCGACGATCACGAAGCTGACGGCGACACCCTGCCCGCTCAACAGCCGGAAGAGCATCCCCACGGCCACCGTGAACAGCCAGATCGGGATGCCCGGCAGGACGGGCACGAACGGGTACCGCCACGCGCGGGTCGCCAGCCAGCCGACCGCGAGACCGAGCAGGAACGGCCACCAGGTGGTGAGGATGCCCGGAACGCTGAACGCCTCGGCGTGGTTGCCGCGCCCGATGAGCACGAAGGCCAGAACGAGCACGACGTCGAACACGAGCGCGAGCACCACGTGCCGGGTCGGAACGGGCGGGCGGACCTTCTGGGGCGGGGCGGTCTGGGTCATGACGCCAGTCTACGAAGAACGGCCGACGGTGAACGGCCGACGGTGCGCAGCGGGCGAGCCGGGCATCCGGAGCCCCCGGCCGCACCGCGCCGACGTCGCTACAGCCCGAGGTACGGCGCGCGCCGGATGCCGAACGTCACGGCGAGCGCGCGCCGCGCGGCGTGCCAGCCCGCCGACCCGTTGACCCCGGGCCCGGGCGGTGTCGACTGCGAGCACAGGTAGACGCCCTCCATCGGCGTCTGCCAGGGGTGCAGCGACAGGGTCGGCCGCCGCACCAGCTGCCCGAGCGTCGCCGCCCCCGACGAGATGTCCCCACCGATGTAGTTCGGGTTCTGCGCCTCCTCACCGACGGCCGTGCGTCCGGCGTGGGTGATGATCGTGTCCCGGAACCCCGGCGCGAACCGCTCGATCTGGTCGATGATCGTCTCGGTCTGGTCGACGTCAGAGCCGCGCGGAACATGCGTGTACGCCCAGAGCACGTGCCTGCCGGCAGGCGCCCGCGAGTCGTCGACCACGCCGGGCTGCGACACCAGCACGTAGGGCTTCGACGAGTGCTTGCCGGAGGCCACGATCGCCTCGGCCCGGGCGATCTGCGCGTGGGTTCCACCGACGTGAACGGTGCCGGCCTTTCGCAACTCGGGGTTCGTCCACGGCACGGGGTCGCTCAGGGCGAGGTCGAGTTTCGCGACCGCATTGCCGTAGCGGAACCGCGAGAGCGCACGGCCGTACCGCGCCGGAACCCGGGATCCGGCGATCGCCAGCAGCGCCCGCGGCGAGACGTCGAGCAGCACCGCCTTCGACGGCGGCAGCTCGTCGAGGCTGGCCACCTCCGTCGACGTCTCGATGCTCCCGCCGTGCCGGGCGAGGTCGTCGGCGAGCGCCTGCACGATCGACTGGCTGCCACCCACGGGTATGGGCCAGCCGACCCCGTGCGCGAGGGTGGCGAGGATCAGTCCGGCCGCGGCGGGCGCGAGCCCCGGCAGGGGCAGGATCGAATGCGCCGAGACACCGCTCATCATCGCCGGCGCGACGGTGCTCTCGAAACGCTGGTTCCAGAGCGGGCTGCCCTGCTCGAGCATCCTCAGCCCGAAGGCCGCGAGCGCGGTCGGGCTCTTCGGGACACGCAGCAGCGAGCCGCCGGTGTAGGAGGTCAGGCCCTCCCAGCGGGAGACGAGGGGGTGCAGCATCCGGTGCCAGGCGGGACCATCGACGCCGAGGCTGCGGGCGGTCTCGTCGAGGCTGCGGTAGGCGAGGCCGGCCCGGCCGTCGTCGAGTGGATGCCCGTAGGCGACCTCGGGCTGCCGGAGTTCGATGCGCGACGAGAGCTCGAACGCGCGGAAGAACTCCGAAGCGAGGGCCATCGGATGCACGGCGGAGCAGATGTCGTGCAGGAACCCGGGCAGCGTGAGTTCCGCGGTTCTCGCACCCCCGCCGATCGTGGCTTCGCGCTCGTACACCCGCACCGAGACCCCGGCACGGGCGAGGGTCACGGCTGCGGCGAGGCCGTTCGGCCCCGAGCCCACGACGATGGCGTCAACGGTGTCCATGCCCACCAGTATCCCCTGATCCCCGCCGCATCCTCTGGGTTCTCGATGCTCATTCCCAGCCGGGTGTCAATCCCTGCCGCCAAGGTGGTCCCAGTGGTTGCATGAGGGCAAGCACCTGACCAAAGGAGGTTGATGTGACCGACCAGCTCAGCGCACCGCCACTCGCCGCAGACATCCGTATCTCGATCCTCTCCGATCACGAATGGCGCATCTGCGACCGTCGCATCCCTGACACCAATGCCGAGTCTGTGCTCGGCTACATCGAGAAGACGGGATCGTTCTACGAAGTGATGAAGCTCTCGACCCCGCGGAACCTGTTCTACTTCACCGACCTCGAGCACGCTGTCGAGAGCTTCTCGTCGGCGATCGCGTCCGAGACGCTGCGCCGACAGCTGTGAGCGAGCCTGCGGCTCCCTCCGGCGACCCGGCGGCTGTGCTCTTCGACATCGACGGAACGCTCATCGACTCGAACTACCTGCACGTGTTCGCCTGGAGCCTGGCCCTCAATGACGTGGGCCACCGGGTGGACGACTGGCGGATACATGCCTCCATCGGCATGGACTCTTCGAAGCTCAAGGACGAACTTCTGGGAGCGGACGCCGAGCGTCTCGGCGAGGCGGCAACGGATGCGCACAGTGCACGGTACGCAGATTTGACGGGCGAGTTGCGGCCGTTCGCCGGGGCCCGTGACCTGCTTGCCGCGTGCGCCGCACGGGGCTTGCGGGTCGTGCTCGCCACGAGTGCGCCGGAGGACGAGTTGAAGAAGCTCCGCGAGGCGCTCGATGCCGAGGACTCGCTGCATGCGGTCACCTCCGCCGACGACGTCGAGACGGCGAAGCCCGAGCCCGACGTGGTGAGGGTCGCGCTGGAGAGAGCCGGCGTCGACGCCTCCCGCGCGGTGATGGTCGGCGACACGGTGTGGGATGTCGAGGCGGCAGCCCGGGCCGGCGTCAGCTGCATCGGGGTGCTGAGCGGCGGGATCGGCGCTGCCGCGCTCCGCGAGGCGGGAGCCGTCGCGGTCTATGACGACGTTGCGGCGCTGCTCGCCGGGTTTGACGAGAGCCCACTCGCCGCGCTGCTCTGACCCCCCGCCCGCGTGCGGCACCAAGGCTATGCCGGCAGGGAGCGGAACTCCACCACGACGGCTTCGGGCCGTGCGTCGGCGACGGCCACGGCCGCCGCGAACCCCGGCTCGGGCGACTCCACATCGAGCCAGGCGAACGGCTGGCCGTGGACGACCGTGCGTCCGGATGCTCTCCCCACGACCTCGATCTCGCGGGGATCGCGGCGGAGGCCCGAGCCGAACGCCTTGGCGACCGCCTCCTTGCGTACCCAGAGGGCGGCGCGTGCGGCCGTCGCGGACGGGTCGGCCGTTGCGGACGGATCGGCCGCCGCGGACGGGTCGGCCGCCGCAGCGGGCAGCGAGCGGCGCTCCGCCGCGCTCAGCGCGACTCCGTCGAAGCCCGCGAAGACGACGGCGTCGAAGTGCTCCAGATCGACCCCGAGCGAGGGCACACGTTCCCCCGGCTGCGCGACCAGAACCGCGATGAGCGCCGCGCCGGACGAGCGCGACAGCGAGACGGAGACCGACGGCCATACGGCGCCCCCGGCATCCGCACCGCCCGCACCACCCGAGCCGCCCGCACCGCCCGCGCCACCCACTACCCGGGGGCGGCCGTGCTGCTCGCCGCACCGCTCGCAGGTGAAGTCGAACAGGACGGAGCCCGGCGGCACACCGAGGCTTTCGCCCACCGCCAGCCTCAGGAGGGTGTGCGACACCACGAAACGGTGCCGGTCGACGGCGTGCACCAGCCGCTCAGCGCGGAGCACTTCGCCCGAAGTCAGCCAGCGGGGGTCGGCGGGGCGGGCATCCAGAACCGGCTCGGAGTAGAGCGCCACTCGCCACATGCCCCCCAGACTGCCACACCGGGACGGGCCGCCGACCGGTAGCCTCGCATCATGGATGACCAGACCTGGGCCCGCGCCCCGATCGAACCGCAGAGCGTGAACGCGCCGCTCTCGACGTCGGCGATCTTCCTCGTCGTGACCGTCACAGCAGACGATGAGGCAGCCGTCGCCACCGCGCGCGACGTGGTCAGCGACATCGGCGGGCTCGTGCGCGCCGTCGGCTTCCGCGACCTGGGCGGGCGGCTCTCCTGCAACGTCGGCATCGGATCCGACCTCTGGGCACGCTTCGACCAGCCGTCGAAACCGAGCCAGCTCGACCGGTTCCACACCATCCCGGGTTCCGGCGGGCACACGGCCGTGTCGACACCCGGCGACCTGCTGTTCCACATCCGCGGCGAGCGTCTCGACCAGTGCTTCGAGCTGGAGCGACTGATCCTGGCCAGGCTCGGCGATACCGTCGAGGTCGTCGACGAGACGCAGGGGTTCCGCTACTTCGACTCCCGCGACCTGCTCGGCTTCGTCGACGGCACCGAGAACCCGACCGGCCAGTCGATGGCGGAGGCCGCCCTGATCGGCGACGAAGACCCCGACTTCGCGGGCGGCAGCTACGTGGTCGTGCAGAAGTACCTGCACGACCTCACCGCGTGGGGCGCCCTCAGCACCGAACAGCAGGAGCAGATCATCGGCCGCACGAAGGCCGACAACGTCGAGCTGGACGACAGCGACGGCTCACGGATGTCGCACAAGAGCCTCAACACGATCGTCGACGAGAACGGGGTGGAACACGACATCCTGCGCGACAACATGCCTTTCGGCCGGCCGGGTGCGAAGGAGTTCGGCACCTACTTCATCGGCTACTCCCGCGACCTCTGGGTGATCGACCACATGCTGCGGCGCATGTTCATCGGCAACCCGGTCGGCGAGTACGACCGCATCCTCGACTTCTCGACGGCGGTCACCGGCACGACCTTCTTCGTGCCCTCGAACGACGTGCTCGAAGGCCTCGCGACCTGAGCCCGGAGAACCCCCGGCCAGCGGTCAGGATGCGCGGTCTAAACTCACTCCATGGAAGAGCCACTCATCAGCTCGTTGCGCCGCGCTATCGCCTCTTCCCCCGATGACATCCCCCTCCGGCTGCTGCTCGGCCAGCTGCTGGTGAAGGCCGGTTCCGCGGCCGAGGCGGTCTCGCTGGCCGCGGGCGTGCTGCAGGATGCGCCCGACAATGTGGATGCCCGGCAGCTGATGAGCGAGGCGCTGGCGCCCGCGCCTAGGCCCACGCCCGCGCCGTCCGCCGCCACCAGCCCCGCCGACTCCGCCGCACCTCCTGCCGCGCCCGCGCCCGCGGTGCCCCCTACGCCCCCGACCGCGTCCGCCGAAGCACCCACAGCCACCGCACCCGTGACTCCGCCCGCCGCAACGCCGCCCGCCGCCCCGCCTCCGCCGCCGCCCGCCGACTTCGACTGGACCGCCGCCGAGAACGACGTGCACGAACTCGCGCAGCCGATGTTCACCGACGCCCAGCCCTCGGTGGCGCCGGGATCCGGTTTCGACATCGAACGCTCGGTGATCACCCTCGCCGACGTGGGCGGCATGACCTCGATCAAGAAGCGCCTGAACGCCGCCTTCCTCGCACCGCTGCAGAACCCCGAACTCCGGAAGCTCTACTCGAAGAGCCTCCGCGGCGGGCTGCTGATGTACGGACCTCCCGGTTGCGGCAAGACCTTCATCGCCCGCGCGATCGCCGGGGAGCTCGGCGCCCGCTTCCTGAGCGTGGGGCTCAGCGACATCCTCGACCCGCTGCTCGGCAACAGCGAGCAGAACGTGCACGAAGCGTTCGAGCTGGCCCGCCGCGAGGCACCCTGCGTGATCTTCTTCGACGAGATCGACGCGCTCGGGCAGCGCCGCAGCCAGACCCGCAACAGTGCACTCCGCGGAACCGTCAACCAGCTGCTCACCGAACTCGACGGCGTCGCCGACCAGAACGAGGGCGTCTTCGTGCTCGCCGCGACCAACCAGCCGTGGGATGTCGACCCCGCCCTCCGCCGCCCCGGGCGCTTCGACCGCACCGTGCTCGTGCTGCCGCCCGACGATGAGGCGCGCGAGTCCATCTTCCGCTACCACCTGCAGCACCGGCCCGTCGAGGGGATCGAGCTGAAGGCGCTGGCCCGGGCATCCGCCGGCCTCTCCGGCGCCGACATCGCCTACGTGTGCGAGGTCGCGGCCGAACGGGCCCTGATCGACAGCGCTGAGACGGGCGAGCTGCGGCTGATCACCATGAACGACGTGACAGAGGCTCTGCGCGAGGTGACCCCCTCGACGACGAGCTGGCTCGACAGTGCCCGCAACGTGGTGCTCTTCGGCGACGACGACGGCACCTACACCGAGCTGAAGTCCTACCTCAAGAAGGCCAGGCGCCTGTGAACCAGGAGGATGCCGCGCTGGTTCACGCCCGCACCTACCTGTCGCTCGGCAAACCGGCAGACGCCCTGCGGGCCCTCGCTCCGCACCTCGCCGCGCATCCGGACGACGACCGCGGACTCTGCCTCGCGAGCCAGGCCCACCTCGTGGCCGGCCAGGCCGCGCGGGCGCTCGAGGCGGCGCAGCAGGCTCTCGTGCGCACGCCCGACAACGAGTGGGCCTGGCGGCTCGTGGCGCTGTCGTACTCGAAGCTCGGGAACATCTCCGAGGCCAAGGCCGCGGCGCGTACCGCCCAGAGCCTCGCCCCCGAGCTGTGGGTCACGCACGCCCAAGTGGCGCAGGTCGACATCGCGGCCAAGCGCATCACCGCCGACGCCGAGCATGCGGCCCGCGAAGCTGTGCGGCTCGCGCCCCTGGAACCGGATGCCCACCTCACCGCCGGCAACGTGGCCCTCGCCCAGCAGAACTGGCCCGTCGCCGAGGCGGCGTTCCGTTCGGCGCTGAAACTGCAGCCCGACCACCCGGCGGCCCGCAACAATCTGTCGCTCGTGATGCTGCGGCAGGGGCGGGCGGGGAGTGCGGCGGCGGGTTTCATCGACATCCTGCAGGCGGATCCCGGCTCTGCCGTCGCCGTGCGGAACCTCCGGGCCGTCGCGGCCGTCGCACTCCGGCGGATCCACTTCATCCTCTGGATCGCCTTCGCGGTCGTGACCGTCGCCTTCAGCGGCGCCAGCCAGCCCACCGACTCACCGCTCTACGGCACCGTCTGGCAGGACTTCCTCGCCACGGTCGCCGTGGGCTCCGGCATCTTCATCGTGGTCTACCTCGTGCAGCTCCGGCGCGCGGCCGGCCGCCGGTTCGCGCGGTTCGTGCAAAGCATTCCCCGCATCGACGGGCTGCTCGTGGTCTGGGCGGCGCTTCTCGTGGCGTGCTGGGCGCTGATGGCGGGCGCGACCTTCGCCGAGGTGCGCCTCGCGCAGCTGCTGTACCTGCTGGCCGGCGCGCTGCTGGTGGCGGGATCGGTCGTGGTGATCGTGCGGCGGCGGCGCTCGGTCGACCGCCCGGACTGAGCCGCGACGCGAGGCCTCAGCGGTCTGCGCGGGGAGGCCCCAGCGCCGTCTGCGCGGGGAGGCCTCAGCGGTCTGCGCGGCCGCGCCCCGACCGGCGGAGCCCCAGCACGATCAGAACGACGCCGACGGCCGCAAGGACCAACCCGATGTACAGCCACATGCGGTCACCCGTCATGGAACTGCCGGGGATGAGGTTCGCGCCCTGCCCGGCGAAGACTCCTCCCACGATGAGGGCGATCACGCCGACGATCACCAGGCCTGTTCTCGTACCGCGGTTGCTCATGACCTCAACCTACCCTTGGCTCACTGCCAGGGACAGTCGTCTCACCGGCGAACCCGCCGCGCCGCCCGGCGCTGAGAGTTCTCGAAGCTCGTACAGCGCGTCGATAGCTGGCTCATAGGCGGCTCTCCTACAGTCGGTTGCTGCACGCGCCTGTTCTGCGGCGCGCGGGAACGGATGAGGAGCACCGGTGCCGGCGAAGAGTTTCGAGACGGAACTGAAGGGTCTGCCGAAGAAGGAACGGCAGGCTCTCCAGCGTGAGATGGCCAAGCTCCAGCGCGAGGAGGACCGGAGACGCAAGGCGCGCAACCGCGTCATCCGGCGCACCAGCCTCATCACGGTCGGTGTCGCCGTGCTCGCGATCGCCGGCCTCGTGATCTTCAGCACCGTGCGCGCGGGCCTGATCGGGCCGGCGAACATGGCCACCGACGGCATCCTGTTCACGGGAGACGGTACGACGACCACACCGTCGACGACAGCCGCCATCGATGTTGGGGCGAGTCCGGCGGCGGCCAGCTTCGACCCGTCGAACGGGGTTCTGGCGGTCGACCTCTACATCGACTACGCCAGCCCGGATGCGACCACCTTCGAGACCACCAACGCCAGCACGGTGCAGGGCTGGGTGACTCAGGGCTACGCAACGCTCTCGATCCATCCGGTCGCACTTGCCAGCTTCGACGCGAACAGCCAGTCGATGCGCACCGCGAACACCATCGCCTGCGTCGCGAACAGCGAACCGTCCAGCGTTCTGGCTGTGCACAACGCCCTCATCGCCGACGCGGCCACGATCGCCGGCGCCGGGCTCAACACGAGCGACCTCGTCGCCCTCGTGACCAAGGCCGGCGTGACCTCGACCGAGGTGTCGGGCTGCATCACGTCCGGCGGGTTCGACAACTGGGTGGTGGATGCATCCAACCGGGCGAAGGCGAACGTGCCGAACTCCGACGTGGCGACCTTGACCGCCACTCCCCTCGTCGTGGTCGACGGCACCGCCTACACCGGCTCGGTCTCGGATTCGGCCGCCTTCCAGACGTTCGTCGCGACGACCTACCAGGCGGCGGTGCCGGAGAGCACCGCGACGCCGACCCCGACACCCACCCCGTAGTCGTCAGGCGGATGCGCGAGCCGGTCGAAGCGCAATACACGGATGGTGAGCCGACTCACTGGCGGGTCGGCGGCACCGCGTCGGGCGCGACGATGGCGGTGAGGTCGCGGAAGAGATCCGTGGCGCGGTTGCGCACGCTCCCGTCTGCACCGAATGCGCCGGGCTCGAAGGTGACGACGACCGCGATCGTGGCTCTCTCGGAGGGCAGGTAGGCGTCGACGGCAGCGGTGCCACTGAACATCGGGTTCTGCAGGATCCAGTCACCCATCATCACGACGCCGAGACCGTAGGTGTACACCTCCGACTGCGGGAAACACGTCGAACACCCGGGCACCTGCGTCGTCTTGCCGCGGAGGCCGGTGTCGATCTGGGCGGCGTGGGACTCCTCGCTCAGCAGCTCGCCTGTTCCGACGGCCTCTGCGGTACGGGCGAGATCGCGGATCGTGGTCGTCTGCACCGCACCGTGCGTGATCGTCCACGAGGGGTTCCAGTAGGTCGAATCCTCGACGAACTCGGTCTCGGTCGGGAGGCCGAGATAGCCTCGGCGCTCGGAGGTGTAGGCGTGCAGTGCCGGCTCGGGCACCGCCGGGGTGTCCGAATCCCGGGTTCCGGTCAGCCCGAGCGGGCCCAGAACCTTCGCCTGCAGCAGTTCGCTCATCGGAGTGCCGGTGATCTTCTCCAGCGCGAGGCCGAGAAGGATGTAGTTCGTGTGCGAATAGTTCCAGTTGGTGCCCGGTGGATAGACCAGAGGCTTCGAGGTCGCGATCGAGTACAGCTCCTCGGGGGTCCACCTTCTGAACGGGTTCGCATCGAGCGCGTGGAGGAAGTCGGAGTCAGCCACGTAGTCCGGGTAGCCGGAGGTCATCCGGGCGAGTTCGCCGAGCGTCACCTGGTCGCTGTGCGGCACCTCGGGCATCCAGGTCGAGAGCCTGTCGTCGAGCGTGACCTTTCCCTCGTCGACCAGAACGAGAAGCGCGGTCGCGACGTACGAGATCGCGACAGCACCATTGCGGAAATGCATCTCGGTGCTCGCCGGCACTCCGGGCAGGGACTCACCGAACGCCTCTGTCACGACGTCTTCGCCGCCTTTCCGGATGCTCACGATCACCGATCGCAGATCGTAGTCGTCCATCTTCTGCGCAACCAGGTCGGTGACCCGAGCGCTCACCACCGGATCGGCGGAGGCAGGCGTGGCAGCGGGTGATGTCGAAGTCACGGAACCGGAACCGGTGCATCCCGACAGTGCAACCGTGACGGCGACGATGGCGCTGCCGATCGCCCACGGCATCGCTCGGAGCCGTCGGCGCCTGCCGGGGGCACGGCCGGAGCTCCGCATCACGAGCGTCCTCTCCTCGACATCCACCCCAGCCACGCTCGCAGGCCGGTCCGGGCGAAGCAATAGACCCAGGTCCCGCTTCCGACCCCGACATCCAGGCCCACCGCCGGCCGGCTGCGCACAGTCGGGACATACACAGAGGACGCAGGTCTATGGCGTTCCGGCTCGACGCCCGCAAGACTGTTCGGGTGGGCTGGGGCGCAGGGCGACCCTCGGGAGGGCGGGAGGCTCTGACGATGACGAGCGGAGAACCTCCTGCCACCGGGGCGCCACTCCGACTCGGCGAAGGTCCCGCGGGCGGGGCGCTGCGGCTCCGCAGTGGCCGTCCGAGCTCTCTGAACCTCGCGATGCTCATCATTCTGGTCAACGCAGGCGTCATCGGTCTGTTCCAGATCGCGGTGGGGCTGGAAGACTCGGTGAACTTCGCCGGCGTCGTGCTCTTCACCGGGGTCTTCTGGATCTGGATCGTCGCCGGACTGGTGGCCTGGTGGCGTCGCCCCGGTAACGCAACGGGCTCGCTCATCGTCATCGGCGGCCTGGCGGTCTTCATCGCCGGAGCGCAGAACCTCGACATCCCGGTTCTCGTGATGGTCAGTGTCGCCTTCGCGACAAGCATCTTCGCTGTGACGATCCACCTCCTGCTCGCCTTTCCGCTCGGTCGACTGCGGGGGCGCCTTCCTGTGGCGATCGTGGTGATCAGTTACGTCAACGCGGTCGGCCTGCAGGTGGCGCTGTATGTCTTCCGCACGGCCGGCCCCCTCGACCTGTTCGATCCGACGTTGACCGTGCAGAGGATCGTCGGTCTCGCCGCTGTCGGATCCACAGCCGTGCTGCTTGCGCGACGCCTGCGGCAGGCAGATGCAGCGCACCGCCGCATCCTGCTTCCCCTCTACATCTACGGGATCGTCGCCGTGTTGGTCTTCGGTTCCGCACGTCTGGTTCTTCCTCTCTTCGGGCTCGACGGCGTGTCAGTGGGAGTGATCCAGGTGCTCTTCCTGGCCGGCGTTCCCCTGGCCTTTCTCGCGGGTGTGCTCGGTGGTCGGTTCGCTCGCACGGGCGAACTCGATGCTCTCAGCACCTGGCTCGGCGCGACCGGGGCCGACCGCCAATCGGCGGAGGCCGCCCTGGCCAGCACGCTCGGCGATCGTTCGCTGCAGGTCGTCTACTGGGCCGCCGAACGGTCGCGCTATGTCGATGCCTCCGGAGCGGACTTCGAACTACCCGGCCCCGGCGAGGGGCGAACCGCCCTCGAAGTGCGGGTCGACTCACGTCTGATCGGCGCCATCGTCTACGACAACGGTCTGATCGGCGACCCCGACGCCGTGCGGCGGGTCGGACAGGTGCTGGCGATCGTCATCGATCGTGAGCGGCTGCTGGCCGAACTCGTCGCGAGCCGCGATGCGCTGCTCGGCTCACGGCTGCGTCTCGTGCAGGCCGCAGACAGCGAACGCACCCGTATCGCGCAAGACCTGCACGACGGCCTGCAGGTGCAGCTCGTTCTGCTTGCTCTCGAGGCTCAGCAGATCGCGAATGCACCGGATGCTGCACCCGGCACTCGCACGAACTCGACCGAATTGCGGCGGCGCATCGATGATGCCGCCGCAGACCTCCGACGTCTCGTGCACAACGTGCTGCCGGCGGCTCTCGTCGAACGCGGGCTGTCTGCTGCGACCGAAGACCTCGTCGACCGACTCGAGCTGCCCGTGACGCTGGACCTCGATGTCGACGACGATTCCCTGGCGCCGGCGATTACCTACACCGCGTTTGTGGTCGTGGCCGAAGGCCTGACCAACGCGATCAAGTATTCACAGGCGACGCTGCTGTGGGTGCGCGTGTACGAGTCGTCAGACACCGTCTCGATCGAGATCGGCGACAACGGTGTCGGCGGTGCCAGCGTGGAGGCCGGCACCGGGCTGAAGAGTCTGATCGACAGGGTCGACGTTCTGGGCGGCTCCTTCCGGTTGGAATCGGCGCCCGACAGGGGAACCATCATGAAAGTGGAGCTGCCATGCGCGTTGTGATCGGTGACGACGAGGTGCTGCTGCGGGCGGGCCTCCGGCATGTGCTGGAGGATGATGGATTCGAGGTCGTCGCCGCGGTCGGTATGGCCGACGAGCTCGAGCGGGAGGTCGTACGCCTCCACCCCGACCTGGTGATCACCGACATCCGGATGCCTCCGACACACACCGACGAGGGACTGCTCGCCGCGCTCCGCATCAGGCGGTCGTTGCCCGATGTGGCCGTCGTGGTGCTCTCGCAGTACGTGCAGCGGCGCTACGCCACCGAACTCCTCGACCGGCGTACCGGACGAGTCGGGTATCTGCTCAAGCAGCGGATAGCGGATGTCTCGACCTTCACCGCCGATCTCCGCCGTGTCGCGGCAGGAGGTACCGCCCTCGACCCCGAGGTCGTTCACGTGCTGGTCACGCGTGCCAGCCTGACGAACGCCGCCGTGCACGACCTGACACCCCGCCAGCGCGAGGTGCTCAGTCTGATGGCCGAGGGCCGCAGCAACGCTCGCATCGCCGCCGCTCTGAACCTCACCGAGAAAGCCATCGTGCAGCACACGTCACGCATCTACGATGCCTTCGGTCTGCCGGTTGACGCCGACGATCACCGCAGGGTGCTGGCGGTCATCCGCTATCTCTCAGAGCCTTCCGTCAGTAGGCCTGCTGGATGAGGGCAGCGACATTACCGACGTCGTCGTTCGCCTGGAAGACACCCGCCGCATCGGTGTAGAAGCCCTGGTTGACCATGATGGTGAAGGCGAGGTGTCGGCCCTTTTCCGTGTCCATGACTCCGCCGAGGGTTTTCGTCACGAGTCGGTAGCGGTTGTTGAACGCGTCGCCGCCGAGCAGCGTTCCGGTCTTCGCGAACACCTTCCCAGCGGCAGGGCTGGTCTTCTGAACGTCGGCGAGAGATCCGTCGACCCCGAGAATCGGCAGTGTGTCGCGCCAGGCGGCCGCGTCGGGGCGCTTGGCGAAGATCGTCTGGATGTCGACCGCGTTCTTCGGGGTGATGAAGTTGCCGTCGAGGCCCGATCCGTCGATGAGCGAAGCGCCGGTGGTGTCGAGCCCGGCCTCGCTCCAGATCTTCTGCGCCTCGACCAGGCCCTCGTCGCAGTCCGTCTCCCCTGCGGCGACGGCGAGCCGGCAGAGGAGGGTCTGCGCCCCGCGGTTGTAGCTGATCTTCATCACGTAGGTGACCTCCTGCCCGAGCGGGAGCGAGGTCAGCTGCGCGACGGTCGGCAGAGCGGCGACAGCAGACGACTCCGGGAGTGAGCCTTCGGGATTCGCCGCGGTCGGGTTCGATGTGACGGTGACCCCCGCGCGCTGCAGGGCCTCGATGAACGCCGTGCGAGCGAACGTCGCCGGGTCTTCGAGAACATGGACCTTGAGGGCCGGAGCGCTGTCGGCGGCGATCTGGCCGGTGATGACGATCGTGTTCGGGTCGTCGGCCGCGACGCTCGGCGTCGGGATCGACGTCGTGGCTCCCGCGGCGACGGTCTGCACGCGGTTGTCGAGCTTCCACGGTGCGACAGCGGGTGTGAGTGCAGCGCTCGCAGGCGACCCCGCAGCGCCCGGCGTCACGAGGATGTCGAGAACATTCTGGTTGATGATGATCGGCGTGATCGGCTCCTCGACAAGCTCCCCCTCGAACAGACGGTCGTCGACGATCACGTCGCCCGCGACGGCCGAGATCCCGGACGCCTTCACCCCGGCTGCGAGCTGATCGAGGCCCGCGAGGGGGTTCTCGGTGGTGAGGGTCGCACCGGGCAGGGCGTTGGCGTCGTTGTGGTCGAAGTTCGTGAAGTCGACCGAGCCGTCGGCTTTGGTACGGCCGCCCATCGTCAGGTCGCCCTGGCCGACCAGCACCAGGTCTCCCGTGAGGGTGCCGTTCGAGGTGCTGCCCAGCTGCTTCACGGGGGTGCTGATTGTGTGGTCGGGGCCCCATTTCACCCACGCGGCGCCGGCGCTGTACGTCTTCACGAACGATCCAGGCTCGGCCATCTTGTGGGCATCGAGGTCGACCACGGTCTCTCCCGAGTCGATGTCCTCGACCGAGATCAGCCACCGGCCATCGGAGAACTGGGGCTGGTTCATGACTTCGAGTGCGGCATCCGGAAGCCCGGCGACGCTCTGCAGCGCTCCGCCTGTGCCGACCGGGCTCGAGGCGGCCTCCCCACCGAACGTGCAGCCGCTTGTGGCCGCGACCGCGGTGACCAGCGCACAGATCGTCATCAGTCGCAGGGTTCGCTTGTGCCTCATGATCATGCCCCCTCTGCAAGTACGGTGGCCAGGGCGCGGAAAGTCGCGTCTGCCGGATGCACGTCGGGCACTCCCGACTCGTTCATGAAGACTGCGATGCTGGCACCGGTGGAGTCGTTGTGGAAGACCGCGGCGGTGAAGCCGATTCCCTCGCCATTGTGTCCCCACCAGCCGCTCGTCTCGCCTATTCCCAGGGCGTAGCTGTCGTAGGGCGGGCCGGAGTCGAGCGGCGCTCCCACTTCCCGTTCCTTCTGCGTCTCGGGGCTCAGGAGCGCGCCGGACCCGAGCGTGTCGGCCCAGACGCGCGCGTCGTCGAGAGTCGTGAACATCGATCCGGCGGCCGCGAAGATCGACGGGTTCTCGGTCTGCGCCTCGGTCACACCGTCTTCGACCTGGTACCCGGTCGCGTGTGGCGCGGTCCAGTCGGCGATGTCGGTGAGGTAGTCCGTGCCAGCCTGCTGCAGCGGGTCGAGGATCCGCTGCCTGAGAACAGTGGCGAAGGGCTGGCCGGTCACCTTCTCGATCACCGCCCCCAGGAGGTTCGTGTCGGCGTTCGTGTACACCCGCTTCGCCCCCGGAGCGAACTGGGCGGGCCGTCCCAGAACGAACCCGTTGAGGTCGTCCAACGTGAAGATGCGGTCAGGGTTCGCCACAAAGGCCGACGCGAAGTCGTCGTTCGTGTAGTCGGCGTTGCCGCTGGACATGTCCGCGAGTTGCCGCAACGTGATTGTGTCGCCGTCGGTGACGCCGTCGACATACGTGGCGAGCGTGTCGTCGAGGCTCACCAGGCCCTCATCGACGAGCTGTAGCAGCAGGGTGACCGTGTAGGACTTCGTGACGCTGCGGAGAGGCCACTGCATGTCAGTGCTGACCGGCTGGTTCGTGGCGATGTCGGCGACGCCGCTGGCCGACGTCCACGACCCCTCGCCGGGGATCCAGACTCCGACCGCAGCACCCGGTACCGCGTTGTCGGCCATGATCCGGTCGACGGCGGATTGCAGCCGGCTCTGCAGCTCCGCCGGCAGTTCCCCCGCTGGCGCCGTGGGACGGGCGGCTGACGGGATGACAGATGCCGGGGCGCCGGATGCAGCCGACGTCACAGACGAAGCCGTCGGGGCCGGCGTGCCGGTCGAGGTGCAGCCGGCGAGAAGGATGCTGCCGACCACCACCCCCGTGCCGAACACGAGTGCGCACCGACGCCGTGCGCCGCGGGTGGTCTTCGTCATCGTCGTTCCTCCAGAACACTCGGGCACGGTCTCCGGCTGGAGCGCCGGGCTATTCGTCTTTCTCGAGGTCGTCGGGCGGCACCACCGACGAGCCGTAGAGCTCTGCGATGACCGACTTCGCCACGACGACGGCCGCGTTCTCGCCGGTGACCGGCGACGCCGACAGGTTGCATCCGATGATGATCGTGTCGCCCGTGGTGACGTCGTAGGCCATGAAGCTCGAGAAACCGGGCAGCTGGCCGTCATGCCCGTAGATTCCGGGGGCGAACTGCGCGATGCCGATCCCGTAACCGACGTTCGGGTTTGCGGGGTCGATCGGTTGCACGCTGTCGAATCGCGCCTTCTGCTCCGCGTCGTCGAGCAGCCCGCCACCCACCATCGCCTTCACATACACGGCAAGGTCGTTCGGCGTCGAGATCGCCCCACCCGCCGTCCAGGCCCACGACGGGTTCGCTTTCGTCTGGTCGACCGGCTTCACCGTGCCATCCAGTGCGCCGGCCTGCTCCGCCTCGGGAACGGCGTAGCTGTCGATCGTGCTCACGTTGGTGCCGAACTGGTAGCCGTGCGCGTGAGGGTCGGGAATGGATGAATCGGCGGCAGCAGGCAGCGACGTGTTCTTCAGCCCGAGGGGCGTGAAGATGCGCTCGTCGAAGGCCTCCGACGCCGACATGCCGGTCACCTTCTCGATGACGGTTCCGAGAAGCACGGTGTTCGTGTTGCTGTACTCGAACTCGGTGCCCGGGGCGGCGTTCACCGGGTGGCTGAACGCGATCGCGAGCAGTTCGTCGGGCGTCCACGCCTTCTGGGGGTCGGAGTCGAGAGTGGCGTTGAAGCCAGCGTCGGACGTGTAGCTGTAGAGGCCGCTCCGCATCTCCGCCAGTTCGGCAAGAGTGATGTTCTCCCCGCCGGGCACGTCGGGACGGAACTTCGAGATGGGGTCGCTGAGGCTCAGCTTGCCCTCCTGCTCCAGCTGGAGGATCACGGTGCCGGTCATCGTCTTCGTATTGCTTCCGACCCGCACGTGGTCATCGATCGACATCGCGACATCCGACCCGAGCTCGGCGGTACCGAATTCGGCGGTGAAGTCGCCCTTCGAGGGGGACGTGATGAGCACGACGACCCCGGGGATCGCGTTGTCCTTCATCACATCGGGCACGTCGCTGTTCAACGCTGACGCGTATGCGGGCCCGGCGGTGGCAGGCGAACTCGCCGGAGCCCCGGATCCCGCAGGGCTGCACGCACTGACGAGCGCCAGGATGCCCCCCACGGCAACGATCGTGACAGCCCGTTTCATCTTCATGTCGCCATCGTGCCCTCCCCCGGCCCCTCAGCAGAAGAGACCTAGGTCTATGGCGATCAACAGGGCCGGGACCGTTCGCAGTGATCGGCTGAACCGGCCGAGAAGACGCCGGGGAGGTCCTCTTCCACCGGTCCCGTTGCTGATATATCGTAGCGAGTAGCGGAACCTGCCTCAGGGTTCCCTGTCACGTTCTCGATGCAGAGACAGGAAGGACAACGATGTCCACCTCGTTCACCCACACCACGACAGACGGCCGCACATACACCGGCCGCAGCAACGGCGTCGAGCCGGTCGCCGGAACGCCGCTCGTCGTTGCGATCCACGGAGGAACCTACTCGTCGGAGTACTTCGACATCCCGGGATACTCGCTGCTCGACCGCGGCGAGGCGGCCGGCGTTCCGGTGATCGCGCTCGACCGCCCGAACTACGTCGGTTCGAGCCCCCTGGAGAGCGACGATTCGATCATCCTCGCCAACGCCGCGGTTCTCGACAACGCGATCGGCGAGATCTGGGACCAGCACGGCGGCGAGGCATCGGGTGTCGTGCTGGTCGGCCACTCGATCGGAGGGGCGATCGCGACCGCGATCGCCGCATCCCGCCCTGCTTGGCCCCTCGCAGGTCTCGCGACCTCGGGCTGCCTCGTGCGCGTTCCCGCTGAGTCGGCGGGGGCGTGGGCAGCTCTGCCGCCGATTCCGATGATCGATCTGCCCGTGGCCATGAAGGACCAACTGATGTTCGGCCCTGCCGACACACTCAATGACGACATGCCTGCCGCGAGCTATCCGTCGAACACCCTCGTTCCGAAGGCCGAACTGCTCGACATCACCGGTGGGTGGATCGCCAGGCGCGCCGAGATCTGCGGCCGGGTGACCGTGCCGGTGTTCCATCGTCAGGGCGAGTTCGACCATCTCTGGGTCACCAGCCCGCAGGAGGTCGACGAGTACCGTGACGGGTTCACTTCCGCAGCATCCACGGACATCGCTCTTCTGCCCGGCAGCGGGCACTGCATCGACTTCCACCGGGTCAGCGCCGAGTTCGAAGACGCGGAGCTCAGCTTCGCGAAGTCGACCGCGTCGACCGTCTCCGCCTCGAACGCCTCCACCCCGGTCGCCTGACCCGTGGCGACGATTCTGCGGGGCGCACGCGTCTTCGAGGGAACCGGATTCAGCGAGCCGAAGGATGTCGCGTTCGACGACGGCGTCCTGGTCAGCGGCGTCCCGCAGGATGCCGAGGTCATTGACGCCGCCGGGGGCTACCTGATCCCCGGCCTCATCGACTGCCACATCCACCTGTACGGCCCGCACAATCAGGAACGCCTCGCCGCAGCCGGGGTCACCACCGCTCTCGACATGAGTTCGCCCGCTCCCCTCGTGAACGCCCTGCGTGGTCGGCCAGGGGTCACCGACCTCCGCAGCGCGATGATGGCGACGACTTCGCCGACCAGCGCGCACGCCGAACGGTTGAAGAACGTTCCCGCCGCGCAGGAGGCACTCGTCGCGAGCGCAGCCGACGCGGAGGCCGCGGTCGCACTGCGGGTCCAGCAGGGGGCCGACTACATCAAGATCGTCGTCGATCTTCCCGGCTTCGATGAAGAGACGGTCACGGCACTGGTGAGGGCAGCCCACGAGCACGGGCTGCAGACCGTCGCCCACGCGTCGCGGTCGGATGCCGTCGACCTGGCCGAAGCAGCGGGCGTGGATGTCTTCACCCACGTGCCCCTCGACCGTGCCGTCGAGGCGGCCCAGGCGGCGCGCCTCGCTTCAGCCGGAAAGGTGGTCGCGCCGACCCTCGTCATGATGAAGGGCATCGTCGAACGGTTGGCCGCCGCCGGCATCCCCGGCCCGTCGTATGACGCCGCGCGCGATTCGGTTCGTGCCCTGCACGCGGCCGGCGTGCCGATTCTCGCCGGCACCGATGCCAACGAGACACCGGCCGTGCCCGCATCACCCCTGTTCGGAACGAGCCTGCACGACGAGCTCGAGCTGCTCGTCGACGCCGGCCTCACACCGGTCGAGGCCCTGCGCGCGGCGACGTCGCTGCCCGCCGAGCACTTCGGCCTCACGGACCGGGGCGCGATCTCCCCCGGCCTCCGCGCCGACCTCGTGCTGCTCGACGCCGATCCGACCCTCGACATCAGCGCAACGCGGGCGATCCGCCAGGTCTGGATCACCGGCCGGGCGGTCTCTCCCTCACCGGAGCCATCGAGTCGTTGAAATGCCTCGTGATTCCGATGTCGTCGGTGCGCTGGGCGTCTCGCCGTTCGCGGGCGCGAGCGACGTAGGCTTCCGGCTCGCCCCTCTCGAGAGCCTCCAGCGTCTCCGTCAGGAACTCGTCAAGCGGCATCGCGTTGGGGTCGGTGAGGTTCACCGGCTGCAGCGCGGTGCGCGTGAGCGGCGGCGCGATCTCGACCACCTCGACGCCGCTGCCCTGCAGCCGGTAGCGCAGCGACAGCGTGTACGAGTGCATCGCGGCCTTCGTCGCCGAGTACAGCGACGATCGCGCGAGCGGGGCGTAACCGAGCATCGAGGTGACGTTGACGATCGCCCCGCCGGGCACCGAACGAAGCTGGTCGACGAAGGCGGAGATCATCCGGATCGGGCCGAGCAGGTTGGTGCCCATCACGAGCTGCAGCTCCTCCTCGTCGACGGCGGCGGTGGGGTCATCGTCGATCATCACGCCGGCGCAGTTGACCAGGATGTTCAGGCCGGGGTGCTGCGCTGTCAGCTCGCTCGCCGCCGAGATGATGGCCGTCGCATCCGACACATCGAGCAGGCGGGTCAGGATGCCCGGGTTCGCGGCTCTGACGTCGGCCAGGAGGTCTTCGCGGTGACCGGCGACGATCACGGTGTTGCCGCGCGCGTTCAGCGCTTCGGCGAGCCCGCGGCCGATGCCGGAGCCTCCGCCCGTGATGAGAATGGTGTTACCGGTGAGCTTCATCGTGGCTCACACCTCTTCCAGCAGCGCCGCTTGAGTCGCCCACTCGACCACGGTGTCGGCGAAGAGCTGCGGGTCCGACCGGTGCATCGCGTGCCCCATCTCGGGAAACGAGAGGTACGTGACGGGCTGGCCGGCGGCGCGAACGAGCTCCTGCACCCGCTGGGCCTGGAAGTCGGTCATACCTCCGGTCAGGCGGCCGGTGTGTTCATCCACCTGCCGGAAGTGGTGGGTGACCAGCACCGGAACCTTGACGTTCGAAAGCATGTTCTGATGGTCGCAGGATGCCGTCGCCGACCCTGAGACGAACGCCCGGCCCCACTCGGGGTCGTACTCCTTCATGTTCTGCGGCGGCCCGGCCGGGCGCTCTCCGGGAGGCATGGGGAACATCCGCCCGAGGCCTTGCAGCGTGGATCGCGGCATCACCCGCGGAATGGCGCGCTGGAGGCCCGCCCAGTCGCCGATCGACCATTGGTCGCCGAGATAGGTGTTCCAGAGCCCGAAGGTGAGGCCCATCCCCTGGTTCACCGACGGCCCACAGGCGGGATTCGTCTCGGAGGCGAAGAAGGGTGAATCCTCCCAGACGCCGCCCCTGATCTGGCCCGGCTTGGCGAACGCGCAGAGCCAGGCCGCGATGGTGCCACCCGACGACAGGCCGCTCACCACGGTCGGCCGCCCGATGACGAGGTCGATGAAGTGAACGAGATCGGCGCCGAACGTGTCGAGGGTGTACCGACCCGGAGTCCAGGTGGACCGGCCCTGCCCACGGAGATCGACGGCGAAGACCTGGAAGTGCTCGGCCAGGAGCGGCATCGCCTGTTCGTAGCCCCACCACGACTCGCTCTGCGAGGGGATGAGCAGCAGCGCGGGAGCCGCCGGGTCGCCGGCCACCGCGTAGTTCATTCTGATCTCACCCAGGTCGACGGTGCGCTCTTCGAGGGTGTGTGGAACGAAGATGTCGGCGTGGTCGTGGGCTTCGAGAGAGGTCATTGTCTGGCTTCCTGTGGTAGTGGTGATGATTCGGTCACTGTGCGGTCCATCCTGCATCGAGCATGAGAGACGAGCCTGTCACCAGGCTCGAGGCGTCGGAGGCGAGAAAGAGAACCGCCCCCATGACTTCTTCTGTCGTGCCGACACGGCCGAGGGCGTTGCGTGCGGTCACCCAGTCGAGAAACTCGGGGTTGTCGAACATCGGCCTCGTCAGTTCTGTGTCGATGAAGGTCGGGCAGATGGTGTTTACCCGCACGTTCCCAGAACCGACCTCCCAGGCGAGCGACTTCGCCAACCCTTCGAGGGCGTGCTTCGTGGCGGAGTACACGGTTCGACGCGGGCTTCCGACGTGCCCCATCTGTGAGGAGACGAGGATGATCGACCCCCTGCCGAGGCCGGTCATGCTCCGCGCAGCCGCCCGCGCGACGACGAAGGCCGACCGCACGTTCACCGCGATCATGTCGTCGAGATCGCCATCGAGCAGATCGACCAGCTCGACGGGCCGGTTGATCCCGACGCTGTGCACGACGATCTCGACCGGTCCGAACTCCTCGAAGGCAGCATCGACCGCCCGCGCATCTGAGACATCGAGAACGACGGCCGTGGCCACGCGCCCCTCCGCCCGAAGCTCCGCACAGAGCGATTCGAGGTGCGTCTCCGATCGCGCAGCGACGAACACCTCCGCTCCTGCTTCGGCGAGCGCGGCGGCGGCGGCCAGACCGATGCCTCTGCTCGCGCCGACGATGAGTGCTCGTCGGCCGTCGAGACGGAAGGAGGGCGTGACGGGCAGCATCTACGCGCCGGCACTCACTGGAGCGAGTAGGCCGCTCTTGCGGGCTTCGCGGCCGGATCGACCGAGCGCCACGACAGCAAGGCCGCCGAGAACCAGCGGCAGGGCGAAGAGCAGGTAGAGCGACGGAGCGCTCCACCCGCCGTCGATCAGCACGCCGGCCAGGATGGGCGAGATGATCGCACCGATGCGACCCAGCATGACGGCGAACCCGACTCCTGTGGTGCGCACAGACGTCGGGAACAGCTCGGGCGAGATGGTGAACAGACCGGTTGCACACGCCTGGATGAGCGCTCCGACGGCGAGTGCGAGAAACAGCGTCCAGCCGAGGCTGCCGAAGGAGAGCCCCATCGACAGGAAGGCGATGGCTGCGCCCGCGAAGGCGATGATGGTCAGAGTCCTGTTCCTGAAGACGATGGCGAGCAGGGCGAAGACGATTGCGGCCAGGGCCCCTCCGACATTCAGCAGCACGCCGGCACCGATGCCCTGCTGGGCGGTCATCCCGGCCTGCTGGAGCAGCCGCGGAGTCCAGCCGTTGGCGAAGTAGAACGCCGCCATCATGACGAAAAACGCGAATCCGATCAGCGCGGTCTTGCGACCGTTCTTCCCCGAGAAGAGCTCGGTCACGACCACGTTCTTCGGCCTCGGCTCGTGGTCGGGCAGCGCATCGATCGCGGCCAGCTTCATTTTCACCAAGGTGCGGTTGACGGTCTCCAGTGCATTCCTCGGGCGCTTGAAAAGCAGGAAGTCGATCGACTCCGGCAGGGCGAAGAACACGACGACGAAAACGATGAGCGTGAACACCGCACCGACGACGAAGCTCGCCCGCCAACCGTAGGTACCCAGCACGATGGCCGCGACGAAGCCGCCGACGACTCCACCGATCGGCAGACCGGCGGTGCCGAGCGCGACCATCGTCGCGCGCCGACGTTGCGGGGAGAACTCCGAGATCACAACGGGCAGGCCGGCCACCAGGCCGCCCACACCGACGCCGGTGATCACTCGCGTGATGCCGAGCTCGGTCATGTTCGTCGTGAGCGCTGAGCCAGCCATCGACACGATCACGATGCCGAGGCAGAGCAGCGTCATCCGGCGACGGCCGATACGGTCGGCCAGGGGTGCGATCAGGGCTGAACCGAACACCAGACCGATGCCCACGGAGCTGAGCAGCACACCGATCTGGGTGGCGTTCAGCTTCCATTCCGCGGCGACGGCCGAGGCGGAGAATGCCATCAGCAGAAGGTCGTACCCCTCGATCAGAACGATGACAAGGCAAATGGTGATGACCAGGATCTGATATCGGCTCAGTGGAGCGCGATCGATGGACTCGCGAATGGACATGGAGACACCTTTCTCTGTGGCGCGACGAAGGAGCGGCTCCGATGCCGCCTCGCGCAGTATGTGTGTGCTGTGACCGAGCGTCTTCTTCGACGTCGGCGAATACCCCCGGTGGATCCTGTTAGAAGGGGTACCTCCCGGGTTCGCGGCTCACAGTGGTGAGTCGAACCTCGGTGAAGTCTTCGATGGCGTAGTAGCCCGAACGGCCCCAGCCACTGTCTTTGACGCCTCCCACGGGAAGCGACGCCTCGCTCGCCATCGTCGGCGCGTTGATGTGGATGATGCCAGTGTCGAAACGCGCGGCCAGGTCGAGACCTCGGGCACGATTGCGCGTCATGATCGACGCGCTGAGCCCGAAGGGAGTGTTCTGGGAGGCGCGGAACGCTTCCTCGGCGTCGTCGAAGGCTTCGATCACCAGCAGCGGCCCGAACGTCTCGTCGGCTCCGGTCGAGCAGATCGCATCCGCCGGCACGTGGCTGAGGATCGTGGGCGGGTAGAGTCTGCCGTCGGCCGTGCCACCGGTCACCAGCGCCGCACCCCGGTCGAGCGCATCCTGGACCCGCGCCGCGATCTGCTCAACAGCACCGTCGTTGATGAGCGGCCCGATGATGACCGCGGGGTCGCGGGGGTCGCCGATCTTCAACGTCTCGACGCGGGCTTTCAGGCCCGCCACGAACTCGTCGTGAAGGGAGCTGTGAACATAGACCTTCCGCGAGTTCATGCAGACTTGGCCCTGGTGGAGGAACGCGCCGAAGGTCACGGCCCTGATGGATTCCTCGACGTCGGCGTCATCGAGGATGAGCACGGGGTTGAAGCCGCCGAGCTCCAGCACCATGCGCTTCAGCGCCCGGCCGGCCTGTGCGCCGAGGATGCGCGCGGTCCTGTCCGACCCGGTGAAGTTGATGCAGCGCACCGCCGGGCTCTCGAAGAAGACATCGGAGATCGCCGGCGCCTCGCCGGGCGCGTGCGTGACCACGTTGAAGGTCCCGGCGGGGAAGCCGGCCTCCTCGAGGATCTCGGCGTGCACGAGGCCCGCCGACCGGGGCGCGAGCTCGGAGGGCTTGATGACCGTCGTGTTGCCGAAGGCCATCGGCAGCAGGAAGGTGCGCCAGGCGAGATAGAAGGCTCCGTTCCAGGGAGTGAACCCGGCGACCACGCCGAGCGGCTTGCGGGTGACCGTCGCGGTTCGCCCAGGCACGTCGCTCCGCAGCACGTCGCCCGCAGGCAGGTAGCCCCAGCCGGCGGCCTGGCGCAGCATCGCCGCAGACAACCGGATCTGGAACGACGAGAAGGCGCGGCTCGCTCCACCCTCGACCGCCATGAGTTCGACCAGCTCTTCGGTGCGGCGCTCCACGATGTCGGCCGCCTTCAGGAACAGCAGCTGCCGGGCCCCGGGTGCCAGGTTCGCCCACGCCGGGAACGCGGCGGCCGCTGCCTCGACGGCAGCCCGCGCCTCGGCCGAGCCGCCGGCCGCAGCCTCGCCGACGAGCTCGCCGTTCAGGGGGTTGTGGACGGGGAAGGTCGGGCCGCCGGCATCCGTCCATTCGCCATTGATGAAGTGGGAACTGACAACAGAAGACGCGTTGGTCGACGCTGCTGTTTCAAGGGAGATGGTCATGACGTTCCTTAGATGTTGAGAAGCTTCTCGACGTTGCCGTGGGCGATCTTCTCGCGGTCGGCAGTCTCGAGGGGTGCGGAGGCGAGGTAGGTCGTCGCCTTCTCGCTGGGGGCGAAGGGATGATCGACCGAGAACATGATGCGGTCGACTCCGAACGCGTTGATCGCGCAGAGCAGGGGGATGTCGGAGTTGTAGCCCGACGTGGTGAGATACAGGTTGCGGCGGAGCGTTTCGGCGACGCTCAGCGAATGGCCGGTGACAACCGGGCTCAGCATGTCCTCGATGCGGTCGATGTGGAACGGCAGCCCTTCGCCCATGTGCCCGACGATGATCTTCAGCTCGGGCAGCTCTTCGAATACTCCCTGGGCTACCATCCGGAGCACGTGCATCGCCGTCTCCGAGTGCCAGCCCCAGCCCGAGGTCGACAGGCAGGCGCCCACCTCGGGAGTCAGACCCGAGTAGTAGGTGCTGACGATGTCGGCGGGCGGCGGGGCCGGGTGCAGGTACAGGGGAACATCCAAACGCGCTGCAGCCTCGAGCACAGGGCGAACCGAGGGGTCGTCGAGGAAGACCCCGTTCGTCTGGCCGTGGATCATGGCCCCGAGGAAGCCCAGTTCTTCGACACACCTCGTCAGTTCATCGGCGGCCCCCGACGGGTCGCTCATGGGCAGTGCGGCGAAGGCCTTGAACCGGTCTGGCGTCGTCGCCACGATCTCGGCCAGACGGTCGTTGATCCTGTGGTTGACGTCGACCGCGCGGCTGGGCTCGAGACCCTGGACGAAGTAGCTGAGGGCCGACAGCACCTGCACGTCGATGCCGGCGTCATCCATGACCCGCAGTCGCGCCTCGCCCACCTCGTCGAGTTCGGCGGCGCGCTTGCCGGCGCGGAGCCCCAGGTCGACGCCGGCCGCCTCGATGATGTCGCGCGGCAGCATGTGCTCTTCGAGAGCGATGATCTTCATACGAGCGCCCCTTCGGCGTGGCTTTCGGTTGCTTCTGCGGGACTGCCGGAGAAACCACGCAGGGCAGACTGCAGTACCCCGCTCCAATCGGGAGCGTCATCGCCGACCCACGCTATGTGCTGGTCGGGTCTCACCAGCACGACACCCGGATCGTCCGACTCGAGGTGGTGCATCGGAATGGCGTGCTGCAGAGCTTCGGCCAGGAGCGGTGCGACCGCATCGGCGGTACCGATGACCGTGAACCACTCACCGAGCAGATCGTAGATCGGGCGACCGCCGATGAACCGGTGCGGCAGCCTGTTCCCCGCCTCGGTCTTCGGCACGTAGAGGGCCGGCGTGGGCGCCTGATCCTTCGAGGTGGGGCCGTAGCCGTAGCCGAGCACCAGCCCGGAACTCAGGAACTCCGGTGACTTCAGCGCTTGGATGACCGGTCCGAACTCGTCTCGCGCGCTCTCGAAGGCCGTTCCTGACGCCATCAGGAGGGGGTTGCTGAGGTCGATCGACAGCGAAGCCATGTTCGATGCCGCCAACTCGATCGTCTGGGTCTCGATGGGTCGGCGCTCCAGGCCGTAGCTGTCGAGCAGTTCGTCGGGTGCCCACCCGCCGATCACGGCGGCGAGCTTCCAGCCGAGATTCACCGCATCCCCCACACCCGTGTTGAATCCATGCCCGCCCCAGGGCGGGTTCTGATGGGCCGCGTCGCCGACGATGAAGAGCCGGCCCGTGCGGTACGTGTCTGCAAGCAGCATCCGTGCCTGCCAGGGATCGGTGGCGAGCACTTCGACATCCACCTCGGCACCGATGAGGGAACGCACGATCCGCACTGCATGCGCAGCGTCGTCGACGTGGGTCGTTCCCGTCGAGATCGCCCAATACGTGCCCGAGTGATCGAGCGGCCCCACGACCCCGGGCGAATCGGGGTTCAGAACCCAGTAGTGAATCGACGGTTCATGCGGGATGAGGCCGGCCAGCTCTCTCGAGCGGAACGTGATGTTGACGTTGGGTCGCCCCGCCACCGAACCCTCGTAGCGGGCCCGCATTGCCGCACGCACAGGACTGCGGGGCCCATCCGCACCGACGACCCAGAGAGCGGAGAGGATGCGGCGCTCACCGCTCTCGTTCTCGATGACGACCCGAGCGTGTTGCGGCCCGTCGGTCACCTCGACCGCGCGCCAGCCGAGAAGGAGCTCGGCCCCCCGCTTTTCGGTGAGATCGGCACGTAGCACCTCCTCGACGAGCGGCTGGGTCACCTGCTGGGCCGGCTCAGGCGAGAGCTCCGGGCCGGCATCGAGGCCCAGGCATCCATCGACATGGGTTATCTCGCGCCCCGTGACGGTCTGCACGAAGGTGACACGCTGCGACCACTCCCTGGTCAATGGTGCGACCTCGCGGAGGCGGTCGGCGATGCCCCATCGGCGGAAGTGCTCCATGGTCCGTACAGACGTGGTCTTGGCCCGGGGGCGAGAGTGGTCGACGACGGCACGGGGTTCGACCACGGTCGCCGCCACACCGTGGAAGCTCAGCTCTTCGGCCAGCGCCAACCCGACGGGGCCGCCGCCGATGATCAGAACGGGCGCGACATCTTCGGTCATGGTGAAACTCCTGAGCTGAGGCGGTCTTCTTCGACAGAACCGATAGTGCCCCACCGCCCAGCAGAACGTTGCCGAGACTTTCAATGGATGGCATTATCACGACATGACCACAGCTCCCCGACGCGGCGGGCGCCCCGCTTCAGGCGAACCACTCCTCGACCGCGCCTTTCGTCTGCTGGATGCCTTCACGGACGAAGAGACGACACTCACTCTCACGAAACTGAGTGAGCGAGCCGGCATCCCCCTCAGCTCCACCCTGCGACTCGCCCAACACCTCGCCCGGCTCGGAGCACTCGAACGCCAGGCCGACGGCACGTTCACCATCGGTCTGCGCCTGCTCGAGTACGCGGCCCTGGCCCCGCGCGGGCACGGCCTGCGCGCCATTGCCCTGCCCTACATGGAAGATCTTCATCGCGCGACCCGGCAGCATGTGCAGCTCGCCGTTCGTGAGAACGATGAGGCCGTCATCGTCGAGCGGCTCTCCGCTCCCGGTGCCGGCAAGGTGCTCTACCACGTCGGCGGCCGCGTGCCGCTGCACGGCACCGGTCTCGGCCACATCCTGCTCGCCCACAGTCGCCCCGAGTTCCAGGAGTCGTATCTGAGACGCGAACTCTTCCTCGAACCGGAACACACCCGCATGACCGCCGCGACGCTGCAGACACAACTCGACTCTGTTCGAACAACGGGCGTCGCCTACATGTCACGGCTGCTGCCCGAACCGGCAGCGTCTGTCGCTGCACCCATCTTCGATCGTGCGGGCGCCTGCGCTGCAGCGATCTCGGTGCTCGGCGCAGACGGCTCCCTCGACACCCGGATGCTCGAACCTGCCGTCGTCGCCATCGCTCGCGCGATCTCACGCGACCTGAAGCGCAGCGGGCGGTAGCCCGACGACTTCCAACCATTGGGATGTT
This sequence comes from Subtercola boreus, assembly GCF_006716115.1. Taxonomy (NCBI): domain Bacteria; kingdom Bacillati; phylum Actinomycetota; class Actinomycetes; order Micrococcales; family Microbacteriaceae; genus Subtercola; species Subtercola boreus. Next base: position 1,806,839 of record NZ_VFOO01000001.1, read on the forward strand.
TTTGCGGGCAGCCGGATGCGCTCCGGTACACATGACGCAGTCAGACGCGGCACTTCCGTCTGATTCTCAAGGAGGAGAACCCATGACTGCGAACCGCAACCGTCGACGCCCGATCATCCGGCCCGTGTTCCACCACACGACCTTCGCAACACTGAAGCTCGACGAGATGGTCGACTTCTATGAAGCCATCGCCGGACTCGAGCCGGTCTACCACGGCTCGGAGGGCGCCTGGCTCACCAACGACGAGGCCAACCACCGGATCGCCCTGCTCGCGCTTCCCGACCTCAAGGAAGCCATCGACAAGGGACACACCGTCGGCCTCCACCACACCGCCTTCGAGTACGGCGACTTCCACGTCTGGCTCGACAACTACGAGCGGCTTGCGGAACGTGACATCCGGCCCTTCGTCTGCCTCGACCACGGTATGACGATGTCGATGTACTACCAGGACCCCGAAGGCAACGGGGTGGAGATCCAGTTCGACACCTTCGGCAGCTGGAACAAATCGAAAGAGTGGATGTGGGAGTCGGAGGAGTTCAGCCTGAACCCCGTGGGAAGGTTCTTCGATCCCGACCAGATCGTGGCTGCGCGCAGAGAGGGTCTCGAGGGTGAGGAGATCCATCGCCGCGCACGAAACGACGAGTACGTTCCCGCCGTGATCCCGGAGGTTCACCTTCCCGACCTCTGGTAGCCGAAACCCTCCGGTCGCCGAACCCAGCCCAGCAGACCAACCGATCCAGAAAGCAGCAATCGTGCGCATCGCAAATCTCTCCGGCCGCCTCGTCATCGTCGAGGGCGACCACGCCCTCGACGTCGAGCGAGCAAGTTCCGGAGCATTCTCCTCCGACCCGCAGGGCGTCTACGCCCGCTGGGAGGAGTTCGTCGGCTGGGCGACGTCGCAGGATGCCTCGTCGGGCGAGCCTTTCGAGGCCTCGGCACTCGGCGCGGCCATTCCGCGGCCGGCCCAGGTGTTCGCCATCGGCCTCAACTACGCCTCCCACGCCGACGAATCGGGCTTCGAGGCACCGAAAGACCCGGTTGTCTTCACGAAGTTCGTCTCGAGCTTCGCCGGCCCCGACATCGACGTCGAGCTGCCCGGCGACACGGTCGACTGGGAGGCCGAACTCGTCGCGGTCATCGGAACGGGCGGAACCGACATCTCCGAAGACGACGCGTGGAGTCACATCGCCGGCTTGTCGGTCGGACAGGACCTGAGCGATCGCACGGTGCAGTTCTGGGGCCACCCGCCGCAGTTCAGCCTCGGAAAATCCCGAACGGGTTTCTCGCCAGTCGGGCCCAGCGTCGTCACACTCGACGAGATCGACACGCTCGCCGACCGAAGCGACCTGTCGGTTCGGTGCACCCTGACCCGCGCCGACGGCTCGACCGAGGTTCTGCAGAACGGCAGAACCCGCGACATGATCTTCTCGATTCCGACGCTGGTCGCCCGGCTCTCAGCGGTGCTCGAGCTGCTGCCGGGAGACGTGATCTTCACCGGCACCCCGGCCGGAGTCGGTCACGGGCGGACGCCGCGCCTGTACCTCCGGGCCGGCGACGTGCTGACCACGGAGATCGAGGCCGTCGGCACGATCGTCCAACGCTTCGCTGGCCGCCCCTGACCGACTGGCAGGCACCCTCGTCTTGTGCCAGGTCGCCAATCGTGCGGTCGCACCTTGGATCCAGCGCCCTAGCGCGAAACCTGCCGCACCGCGGAGAGTCGGTAACGCCGCCTCATCGAACTGTGTCGAGGCGGAGATCCTGTCATCGAAACGAGGCCGCGTGTGAAGATCATCACTCTCGAAGAACACTTTCTGAATCTCGACATCGCTCGGGCGAGTGCGGCCAACTCGGCAGAGCTGACGCCATGGTTCACCGAAGCGTTCGATTCGGCTCTCGGCGCACCACACTCGCCGAGTGCCGAGGTGCTGCTCGACGTGGATGCCGCGCGCATCGCCGACATGGATGCCAACGGCATCACGACCCAGGTGCTCTCTGTTCTCACAGCCCAGCTCCTGCCCGCCGACGTGGCCGTCGACCTGGTGAAGGGGTCGAATGACTGGCTGGCTGGCACAGTGAACCGGCATCCGGGCCGCTATGCCGGTTTCGCCGCACTGCCCACCATTGTTCCCGAAGCCGCGGCCGACGAGCTCGAGCGCGCGGTCACCGAGCTCGGGTTCGTGGGCACCATGATCAACGGTCGCACCGAGGACCTCTTTCTCGACGATCCGCGATTCGACCCGATCCTCGAGCGGGCGGCGCAACTCGGGACGCCGATCTACCTGCACCCCGCCGCGCCGCCGCTTGCGACCACGGAGTCGAACTACGCGGGTCTCGGAAACCTGGTCACGACACGGTTCCAGACCGTCGCCTGGGGTTGGCACCAGGAAACCGCCGTGCACTTCCTGCATCTTGTTCTGTCGGGAACTTTCGACCGGTGCCCGAAGCTGCAGTTCATTCTCGGGCACTGGGGGGAGATGATTCCGTTCTTCCTCGAACGTCTCGACGAAGCAATGCCGAAGAAGACCACAGGGCTCGACCGGACGATGAGCGAGTACGTGCGCGAGAACATGCACATCACGCCGAGCGGCATGTTCTCTCAGGCGCAGCTCCGATTCTGCATCGACCTCGTCGGGGTGGATCGGATCATGTATGCCGTCGACTACCCGTTCGTCTCGCAACGCGGTGCCGCCGATTTCCTCGAGCAGGCCGACCTCTCGGTCGACGACAGGGAGAAGATCGCGCACCGAAATGCCGAGACACTGCTGGGCCTGACCTGACTCCCCCTTATCAGCCGGGCAGCCCGCCGATCACGGGACGCGCTTCCCGGCGAGCCAGACACCGCTGATGTCTCCGATGTCAGCGATGTTCGTGGTGGGGTCGCCGTGCACGAGCAGGAGGTCAGCGACGCTGCCCGGGCGAATCACGCCGCGACCCTCGAAACCGAACAGTTCTGCGCTACGCGAAGTGGCTGCGCGCAGAGCTTCGGTGGGGCTGAGGCCGGCATTGACCAGAAGAGCGAGTTCGTCGCGGGCGCCTGAGCTGTGGGCGACGGCTGCCGGAGCTCCCGGCGCGCTGTTCGCGTCGCTTCCGACGACGATGGTCGCGCCTGCTTCGTGAATCGCCGTGACGAAGGCCTTCGCGTTGCCATAGGCCGGCGGAACGGCCCGTCGCTCTGCGGTGGTCCGCATCATGATGAGGGTCGGCACCACAACGATCCCGTCGCGCACGATCCGCGCAATCGTTTCACCACCCACGGCCCCGTCGAGCGGTGCGTGGGTGAGAATGTCGACGCCGATCTCGACCGCCAGGTCGATTGCACCGACAGAACTCGCGTGGGCGATCGCGCGAAGGCCGGCCGCGTGGGCGGCCTCCACCGCCGCGCGCGCAGCGTCGGGCTCCGGGCCTCCGCGTCCCTCTGCCTCGAGCACGAGTTTGATGTAGTCCACTCCCTGTGCGACACGAGCCGCAACCACTCGTCGCGCGGCCTCGGGTGAGTCGATGACGGCTTCGCCGAGACCGGGCATGTGCGAGTGTGGCCCCGCCGGCCCGATCAGGGGTGCCCCGGGCGTGGTGAACTGCAGGCCACCGCTCACGGAACGGAGTTGTTCGACGTGCTCGGGCGGCCAGCTGGCCATGTCTGCCGCACTGGTGACTCCCCCAGCGAGCAGCGCGGGAAAGTCGGCCGGCTGCAGAAAGTGCACGTGACCGTCGATCAGTCCGGGTGCCAGTGTTCGGCCCGTGGCTTCGACGACGTCGCCGAGGGGAGCGACCGAACCCGCCGCATCCACAGAAACGACGGCAGCGTCTTCGATGCGAACGTCGTAGCGTCCCGGCAACAGCTCGAGACCGTCGAACAGAGCGGCGTCGGTGATCGTGAAGCTCATGCGTGTTCCTCCGTCAGCCACGCGGTGGCGGCGACTTTCATCTCGCGCTCGGCAGCGCTGCCCTGTGTCGCAAATGTACCTGTCACGGGAAATCCGCCGTGGTGGAGGATGTATGCGAGCGCGGCGTATTCGATCGGATGCGCCGCGACCAGCTCCGCGTCGATGCGCACCGGTCCGGCGGGAAACGTGAACGATGCAAAATCGTAGATGCTCCGACGGTCGGCGATGCGCCACTGGCCGTTCTCCTTCTCGAGCCGGTCGACGAACCGCGAATGGGTCTGCGAGCCGAGCGTGAGCGACGCGCTCTCGGCGACGATGATCGCGTTGGTCTCGCTGAGCGCCCGTCGGCCGTCTTCGGAGAAGCGGATGACCGGCGAAGCGATCAGGTGTTTGGTTCTGATGTCGGATGAACCCATGCGCTCGGACGCGTCGACGAAGTCTGACGCCGATCCGCGGAACCAGGTGATCTCGATCCGGGCCGCCGGGGTGAAGAGGTCTCGAAGCTGGTTCCACTCGCCGAGATCACGGCGGATCCAGCCTGACATGAGATCAGCGATCGCTTGTCTGTCATTCGTGCTTTCGTTCATGACTCCAGCATGCTCGGCCATCGCATATCGGTCCAGTCGATTGATACGATGAATACATCGGCCAGAACGATGGGAGACCAGCACATGGAGCTGCGACACTTGCGCTACTTCATTGCAGTGGCCGAGGAGCAGAACTTCGGGCGCGCGGCTTCCCGGCTCTTCATCAGCCAGTCCACCCTGAGCGAGCAGATCCGGTCGCTCGAGAACGAGGTCGGAGGCCCGCTGCTGCTTCGCACCAGTCGGCGAGTGGAGTTGACCGAGGTCGGCGATCTGCTGCTGCCGGAGGCCCGTCGGGCGCTTGCACAGACCGATCACGCCCTGCAGACCGTGCGCGCATCGCTGGCCGGCGATCTCGGATCGATCAGAGTCGGATTCTCGGGCGTCGCCGCCCTCGGGGGGCTTCTTGGCGGCGATCTCCGCACCTTCCGGATGGCACACCCGCTGGTGGAGATCTCACTGCTCGAGGCCGCGCCCGCTGTTCTCTCCGACCACCTCGTCGCGGGTGTGATCGACGTCGCCTATTCCCCGGATCTGGGCGACGTCGAGGGTATCGTCGCCCGGAGCGCAACGAGGATCAGCCCGATCGTCGCCGTGCCCCACGATCATCCCTTCGCCGGCGCAGAGTCGGTGAGTCTCGCCGACCTCGTCGACCAACCCCTGATCGCGTTCGCCTCGGAGCATGACGCGTGGGCGGTCGACCTGCTGGCCGAGGTGTCGCCCGAGCGCCTCCGCTCAGCGTCGAGCACTCTCGGCGTGCTCGCGCTCGTCTCGGCCGGTTCCGGCGTAGCGGTGGTCCCGAGCGTGCTCGAGTGCGTGGCGATGCCGGGTGTCGCCTACGCGCCGCTCACGGGTGCGGCCCTGATCGCCCTCGTGATTGCGAGTCGAAGCGGGGAGACGGCCGGAACGGTGCGTGAACTGCTGCGAATCAGCGCAGAACGATCAGCAGGCTGAGTCGACCGGAGTGGCGCCGTTCACGCGATCACATCGAGCGTTGCGCGGATGATGCTGTCGACGTCGATGCCGTGGTACCTGTAGACGTCGGTCACGTCACCCGCCTGCCCGAAGTGGCTCACGCCGAGGTTGCGCATGGGCACCCTGTTGATGCCGCCGAGAAAAGCGAGGGTGTGCGGATGCCCGTCGAGCACCGTCACCATCGGGGCGGCCTTCTCGCGAGGGAACAGCACGTCGAGGATCCATGTCTCGGCATGCTGCTCCTGCCCCTTTCTGCCCTGCAGCGCCTCGTAGAGCAGGCCGGGGCTGGTGAGGCAGACCACCTCGGCCCGGATGCCCTGCGCGAGCAGGCGGTCAGCGGCGGCCAGGGCATCCGGAACCATCGCCCCCATCGTGACGATGGTGGCATCCGGATGCTCGGCGGAACGCAGCACATACCCGCCGGCCACGACCTGCCGACGCCGACGTTCGCGAGCCGCCGGGTCTTCGGGCACTCCAGCCAGCTGCTGGTCGACCGGCTTGGTCGAGAGTCTCAGATAGGCGGAGGTACCGTCCGGCCGGCCGAGGCGGCCGAGGCTCGCCAGCAACGTCCATTCGGCGTCGATGGCGAAAGCAGGTTCGTAGCTGATGCAGCCCGGCTGCTCGATGCCGATCGACGGGGTCTTGATCGACTGGTGTGCCCCGCCCTCCGGGGCGAGGGTCACCCCCGAGGGTGTGCCGACCAGAATCGACTGGCCACCGGCGTAGATACCGTACGACCACGGTTCGAGAGCACGCTCGACGAACGGGTCGTAGAGCACGCCGATGGGGAACAGCGGCTGGCTCCAGCGACTCCAGGTGGCGCCCAGCTCGCCGAGCAGGCTCACCAGGTTCACCTCGGCGATACCCAGCTCGATGTGCTGGCCCGTCGGCTTCTCGCGCCAGTGCATGATCGTCTCATCGTCGTCGCTGAACCAGTCCTGGCGCTCGTTCACGCTCCACACGCCGACCTTGTTCAGCCAGCCCGCGAGGTTCGTACTCGACGAGACGTCGGGGCTGACGGTGACGACGGCGGCTGCAGCGGCCGGCGCCGCGCGCGTCAGGTCGAGCAGCGCGCGCCCGAGGGCGGCCTGCGTCGTCGCAGTGCCCGACGGGGTGCGGCCGAAATCGGTCGGCACGGCCGGCGGCTCCACGATCGGGTAGGGCTCGCGCTCGAGGCGGGCAGCGGTCTGCGCGCAGAGGCGACCCGCGGCAGAGACCGGATCGAACCGGGCGAAGGGCGAATCCGGATTCTCGCCGAGTTCAGCGCCGAGCGTGTTGAACTGGTCGACTGTCAGCAGCGAGGAGTGGTTCTGCGGGTGGCCTTCGGTGGGCAGACGGTTGCCCTTGATCGTGTACGCGATGATCACGGTCGGGCGGGTGTCGTCGATCTGCCCGTAGGCCGCGCGCAGCGACTCGAGGTCGTGGCCCCCGAGGTTGCGGATGGCGCGCAGGAGGGTGTCGTCGTCGAGCGTGCCGATCAGCGCGGCGATGGTGCCCCCGTCGTCGCCCGCGCCGGGCAGTCGGTCGCGCACCTGCTCGGCCGTGCACCGCAGCAAGCGCTGGTATTCAGGGTTCGACATGTCGACGATGCGGCGGCGCAGCGCGTCTCCCCCGGGCCTGGCCATGATGCTCTCGAGCAGGTGACCGAATCGCACCGTGATCACCTGCCAGCCGGCCGCGTCGAACATCCGCTCGATCTTGCCGGCAGCGATGTTCGGCACCACCCGGTCGAGAGACTGCCGGTTGAGGTCGACGATCCACACGATCTCGCCCAGTTCGGCGGTTCCCGAATCGAGTACCGCCTCCCACACGGCGCCTTCGTCGAGCTCAGCATCGCCGACCAGCGAATACTGCCTGCCCATGCTCGGCGTGCCGCTGACCTTGCCCGCGTAGCGCCGCGACACCGCACCCCAGATCGGGGCCGTGGCACCGATGCCGACAGAGCCCGTCGAGTAGTCGACGGGGTCGGGGTCCTTCGCGCGGCTCGGATAGCTCTGCAGGCCGCCGAACTCGCGGAGCGTGGTCAGGTACTTCTCGTCGAGACTGCCGAGCAGGTAGTTGATGCCGTGCAGGATCGGAGACGCATGCGGCTTGACCGAGACGCGGTCTTCGGCTCGCAGCTGCCCGAACCACAGTGAGGTCATGATGGTGGCCATCGACGCGCTCGAGGCCTGGTGCCCGCCGACCTTGATTCCGGATGCGTTCACGCGCACCCTGTTGGCGTGATGGATGATCGCGGTCGACAACCACAGCACCCGCTGCTCCACCTCGGCCAGGATGGCAAGGCCTTCGTCGGAGTACCGCGGGGCGAAGGCCGCCGCCGGGTCCTGCCCGAACGCGTCGACCGTGCGCACCGGCCCAGTGCCGGGCTGATCGTCGGCCGAGACCGGCTGATCGCTGATGCCGTGCTGCTCGGCGAGGGGGATCTGATTCATCGGTGAACATCCTTGTTGTGGTTCGCGTGCGCAAATCGTCGTCCAAGTCGACCACCAGAGCTTTGCCTGCGCAAGAGGCGTGTGCAATGATGCGCATAATGCTCAAATCGAATGCTCTGCACAGCCGCACAGGAGGCACAATGAACAAGCGCCCCACCGCCGACCCGGTCGACGCAGCACTCCTCCTCGCCCTCACGACGGCTCCGGATGCCACAACCGTCGCCCTCTCCGAGCAGACCGGCCTCGCGCGGAACACCGTGCGTGCGCGCCAGACCCGTTACGAACAAGACCAGACGCTGCGATCGTTCGAACGGCGGATCGATCCAGCGTTCCTCGGGTACCCGCTCAGCGCCTTCGTCGTCACGACCGTGAAACAGCGCAGGCTCGCCGAAGTCGGTGAAGCTCTCCGCGCGATTCCCGAAGTCCTCGAAGTCCAGGGGCTGTCGGGCGTCGCCGACCTGCTCATCCAGGTGGTGGCACGCGACGCAGACGATCTCTACCGCATTGCCGGCGCCATCCTGAACATCGACGGCGTCAAGCGCACCACGACCGGGCTGGTCATGCGCGATCTGGTGCCGTACCGCGTCGCACCCCTCGTGGAGCGTGTCGCGGCGAGCGCCCGGCGCTAGCCGGTCGGACTCGACACGACACGACACGACAACGGTTCGCTACCTCGTCGAAACGACCGCCTCGTAGGCGGCCCGCACCTTCGGAACGAGCTCCAGCGCGGCACTGCGGTCGAGGCGCTCACCTCGCAGGTTCACGATGTTGCCGCCCCGGCGTTCCGGCGGCACATCCTCGCCCCGGGCAGCGACGAGCACGTGGAAGTGCGCGTACGACTCACCGAAGTTCATGGCGTAGGTCGCACGAGCTCCCGTAGCGTCCGCCACGGCGCCGGTGAGGTCTTTGAGGTGCTGGCCGAGCGAGTCGAGTTCGGCCTGCGTGAGTTCGTGCCAGCCGAGAGCGTGCCGGCGAACACGCAGAAAGAACCAGCCGGGTACTTCGTAGCCGGTGGGCAGTTCGCATGACCAGAGGTCGTCGCGGAACACGACCGAATTCTCATCGACCCTCTCGAGCGAGCAGATCAGGCAGTGCTCGATGTCGACGACGGTGTGATCGGGAAAGCGGTGAACCGACGTGGTGTCGCTCATCGCGCTGCCACGACCGTACGCAGCGTGCCGATTCCCTGGATGGTCGTCTCGAGCAGATCGCCCGGCGCGAGATACTCCTTGGGAGTACGGCCCCAGCCGACCCCTGACGGAGTGCCGGTGAAGATGATGTCGCCGGCCTTCAGCAGCACGCGCGCGGAGAGGTACGAGATCAGCGTCGGCACATCGAAGATGAGGTGTCTCGTGTTCGACGACTGTTTGGTCTCGCCGTTGAGCGTGAACGAGATGTCGAGTTCGAGCGCGTCGGTGTCGAACTCGTCGACGGACACCAGCCACGGCCCGATCGGACCGAACCCCGGTGCCGATTTGCCGAGCCCGAACTGCGGATTCGCGCCGCCCTCGAACTGCACGACGCGGTCGCTGATGTCCTGCCCCACGGTGAGCCCTGCCACCACCGACCATGCGTCTTCTCTCGCCACATCGAAGCAGTCGACGCCGATGACGACGACGAGCTCCGCCTCCCAGTCGACCGTCTCAGACGCGATCCCGAGAACCGCCCCAGCACCGACGATCGAGCTTCCGAACTTCGGGAACACCAGCGGAGTGGCCGGCAGTTCCATCCCCGACTCCGCAGAGTGATCGGCGTAGTTCAGCCCGATGCCGAAGGCCTGTCCGGGAGCGGGCTGAGGCAGCTCGAACAACGACGGATCAACCTCAGGATGCCCGGCCGGATCGATGCCGCGGGCGGCGAGTTCTGTCAGCCCACTCCACTGGGAGAAGATCTCCGACGGGGCTTCCGAGAGCGAGCCACCGCTGGCCTCTGCAACATCGACGACGTGACCGTCGATGATCAGGCTCGTGCGGGAGTTGACGACGGCAACCTTCATGATGCTCCAATGTCTCGCTATTCGCTATGCTATAGCGCCATGCTCGCACAGTTCGGGAGGGCCGACAACCGCCGTCGCCACGATCTGGGGATCTAACTCGTCGAGCGCTGGTCCTTCATCCGTTCGAGGTACTCGATGCGTTCGCTGATCTTGGCCCGGTTCGTCGTGAGGTGGTCGTGCAGCTCGCGGTGCAGGCCGGGGCCGTCGCCTTCGAGCACCCGCTGGAGCAGCACATCGTGCCGATGGTACCGACGCTGCCGCTCCTCGGAACTGATACGAGTCGGGTCGAAGACGAGGTGCGAATACCGGTCGGTCGCCACCCACAGTGTGCCGAGCATCCGCAGATCCCACTCCGTTGCCGTCGGCGCGACCAGTGCCGCATGAAAGCCGTGGTGGGCCTCCCAGGCGGTCTCGGGGTCTTCGGCCCGACTGAGTTCCAGCAGCTCCCGCAGTCGGGCCAGCTGCTCGGGGGTGTGGTGCGGTACGGATTCCGCGGCGATCTGGGGCTCGATCCTCAGCCGCAGAGCGTAGATCGACTCCATGTCGTGCGTCGAGAGTGACGCCACGGCCGCGCTCCTCGCCTGCTTCAGGACGACCAGCCCCTGGTTCTCGAGCCGTCGCAGGGCCTCCCGGATCGGGATGTGACTCACGCCCAGCTGGCGTGCCAGATCACGGATCGAGAACTGCTCCCCCGCAGGCAGCGCTCCCGTGAGGATGGAACGCCGGATCTCCGCCGTCACAAGATCGACGGCGGAGCTGTTCTGGGGAGCCACCGATCTGACTGCCGGCTCAAAGGTCATGACGAAACGCTCCTACCATTCGTGATCGTTAGATATAGCGTATAGAGTCGGTGCCGAAAGCATAACTTGCGGTGTACGGAAGTCAACGATGACAAGCACGAACGAATTTCATCCGCTTCACTCGCTCGGCGCCGATCTGCCCTGGTTGGCCAGGCTCGCGCCCGAACACCCCAGCTCTGCGGTGGTCTCGGCGAGCAGTCGCGCACACTTCACCAGGGCGGTGCGCCTCGTCGGCCGTGGTCCGGTCGACTGGGCGGTCGAGGTCGGCTATCACGTGACCCAGCGCATCAGCAGGGACATTCCCGCGTTCGACGAGGGCGACGATTCGTTCGAAGTCCTGCGCATGGCGACCGAATCCACGACCATCCAGCTGCTGCTCGCACTGAGCGGGGCCGATGTCGGCGAGGCGAGCACCACCGAAGCGGTCGACTGCGTGACCGACTTCGTCCGACGCGGCATCAGCCTCGACGAGACCCTGCGTGGCATCCATGTCGACCATTCAGTGATGGCGGGCGCCTTCCTGGCCGCCTGCGAGAAACTCGGCGACCCCGCGGATCGCCTCGCGCAGATCCAAGTGGTCTCCGAGCGCATGTTCTCCTTCTTCGACGTCTTCGCGGCGCAGATGGCCGAGGTCTACCTCAGCGAGACGGCGCGGCACTCGACGAGCGACGTCGCAGCGACCATCCAGCTCGTCAGTGAACTCCTCCGCAGTGACGGCCCGGACGATGGACACATCGCGAAACGCCTCGGATACAAGCTGGGCACTCAACACGTCGCGCTGATCGTCTGGTCGTCATCGCTCGCACGGGATGCCGACCAGCTCGAGTTGGGGCACACCGCCACCCAGCTGCTTCGAACACTCCACCCGACGCAGAAGCTGGTGCTGCCGGTGGGCGTCGGCCGGGTCTGGGGCTGGGCGAGTCCCTCAGGAAGCGCCGATGAACGGATTGCGGAGATGATGGGCGTGCGGCTCCCCGACGGCGTCCGCGCGGTCGTCGGTCACGCTGCATCCGGAATCGACGGCTTCAGACGCTCGCACCGCGAAGCCGAAGCGGCCTTCTCCCTGCTTCAGACGATGGAAGCCCCCTCCCACCTGGTGCGGTATTCAGACGTCGATCTGCTCTCGCTGATCATGGCCGACCGCGAACGAGCACTCGAATTCTCCCGGCGGGAGCTCGGTGAGCTCGGCGCTCGGAATCAGTACGCGAGCGAACTACGCGCAACCGTGGCGGCGTTCATCGAGACACAGGGCAGCCCGCATGCTGCCGCGGTGCAACTGAATGTGTCGCGCAACACCGTCTCGTACCGTATCCGGCGGGCCGAGGAGCTCCTGGGTCGAGACATCGCCGAGCGCCGCGCGCAACTGCACGCGGCGCTCATGGTGATGTCGGTACTGACCGACTGACTGTCGATCGCCGGCTGACTGTCGATCGCCGGCCGAGGCTGGCGACTCCCTAGATGAGAGGAGTGATCTGCTCCTTCACGCCCAGCAGCACGCGGCCGTAGGTCTCGCTGGAGATGCCGGGACTGACGACGGCATGACGCGACGCCGTGTTCAGATCACGCCAATAGCGCTGAAGCGGGCTCACCTCGGCGAATCCCCCCGCACCCTGCACCGACATCAACAGGTCGACGGCTTCACGAGTCCTGCGGGCGATGTATCCCGTGTCCATCCGGGCCCGACCGCGCTCGAGCAACGTCAGGTAGACGCCGTCGCGGGCGGCCTGGTCGATGTTGTCGGCGCACCGTGCCATGTGCAACATCGCCGTGTCGACCAGCTCGGCGGCCTCGGCCATGGAGATCTGCGTCGAACCGGCATTGATCGAGTTGTCGTAGAACGTGTAGGCGATGCCCTTGCCCTTCGCCAGCGAGCCGAGCACGTAGTCGAGCGCTCCACGTGCCATTCCCGTCATGGCGCCGGCCAGCACGATCGACAGCGTCGACACGAACGCCGAGCGATACAGCACCTCCTCGGTGTGCTCCGTTCCGTAGTCCCCTTCGATCGCCTTGCTGATCGAGATGATGCGGTGATCGGGAACGAAGACATCCGTGGCCACGAGAGTATTGCTCCCGGTGCCGCGCATTCCTGCGACATACCAGGTGTCATCGATGGTCAGGTCGGTCATGGGCACCAGGGCGAGGCCCTGATCGATCTGTGCACCCTGGTCGTCGACGATCGGCAGTCCGACCAGCGCCCACTGCGAGTGGAGGCTACCGGAGGCGAACCCCCACGATCCCGTGATCCGCAGGCCGCCGTCCTCGAAGGAGGCGGTCGCCGTGGGCGTCAGAACGCCGCAGACCCGAGCGTCGGGATTGTCTCCCCAGACGTCGTTCTGGGCACGCTCGGGAAAGGTACCGGTCATCCAGGCGCACACATTGATCAGCGTCGTGACCCAGCCAGTGGCGCCGTCAGCCCGGGCGATCAAGGAGTTGATCTCGACGAAGTCGCGCACCGACACCTCGTTGCCGCCGAGCCGTTTCGGTTGCGCGAGCCTGAACAGCCCGGCCTCGGTCAGCGCCTCGATCACCGGTTCCGCAACGCGGCGGTTCTGCTCTGTCTCGTTCGCATGAGCCGTGATCAGGTCGGCAAGGCCGACAGCGCGTTCCTTGAGCGTTCTGGCATCAGCCGCCGTCTCAGCAAGACCGGTTTCCGGATTCGCATCGAGAATCGTCATTGACGTACTCCTTCATCTCTTCATTGAGTGGATCGGGTTCTTCGCGCCAGTTGTCGGGCGTGTGACTCAGTCTCGCCGCGCTCCCAGCCGAGGTCTTGTGCCAGCTCGCCAATCTTCGGGGTGCGACTTGGTCCCGGCGCCCTAGCGCACACCATGCCCTAAGGCGCAGAGTCGGTGACGCCCCTTGCAACGACGCACGAAAGGACATTCCATGACGATTGCGAATCGCACAGACATCACGCCGCGCGAGCTGCGTGACACGCTCGGACACTACGCCTCGGGCGTGACGATCATCACCGGGCACGACTCCGACGGGCCCATTGGATTCACCTGCCAGTCGTTCTACAGTGTTTCGATGGAGCCCCCGCTGGTCTCGTTCAGTGTGATGACGACCTCGACGACATACCCGCGCATACGGCGGACGGGCACGTTCGGGGTCAACGTGCTCGCCCACTCCCAGCACGAGCTCTCCAATCAGTTCGCGCGCAAGGGCACGGACAAGTGGAGTGGAGTGCAGTATTCGCCGAGCCCCTCAGGCAACCCTCTCATCGAAGGCACACAGATGTGGGTCGACTGCGAACTCCGCGAAGAGTATGTCGCTGGCGACCACGTCATCGTGGTGGGCGAGGTTGTCGCCCTCAGCCCAGCGGACTGGCACCTGGGCGAGCCATTGCTCTTCTTCAGGGGAACCTATCGGCGCCTGAACGATCACATCGGTTAAACGGCGCGCTTGTACAATCGGGCGCGCAACGATATAGCATAGCGAATAGCTCAACCACAGAAGGAGACAATGATGTCAGGCAACAAGGCCACCGGGCGACCCATCAACCCGCCGAAACTGCACCACACCACGTTCACCACGATGCAACTCGACAACATGGTGGCATGGTACGAGCTCGCCGTCGGCCTCATCCCCGCCTTCCACAACGATGAAGCCGCGTGGCTCACCAACGACGAGGCCAACCACCGCATCGCGTTCCTGTCGCCTCCCGGGCTGAAGAAGCCCGTCGACAAAAGCCACGAGACGGGCATCCACCACACCGCATTCGAGTACGCGACCTTCGACGAGTGGCTCGACAACTACATCCGGCTCCGCAACCACGGCATCCTGCCGTTCCTGACGCTCGACCACGGCATCACCATGTCGATCTACTACCAGGACCCCGACGGCAACGGCGTCGAGATCCAGGTCGATGCGTTCGGTGACTGGGCCGCATCGAAGCAGTGGATCTCCTCGGCGCTGGAGTTCGCCGCGAACCCGATCGGCACGTACTTCGATCCGGAGAAGCTGGTCGCCGCACGGGAGGCCGGACTCACTTTCGAACAGATCCACGCCAACGCCCGGGCGGGCGAATACGTGCCCGACACGATTCCGGCCGACATCTTCCTGCCGGAACTGTACTGACCGTGCATCCGGCCACCGCAACAGGGCTGCGCATCGGCGCTAGGATCCTCACCGGTTCGACGTACGCGATTCTCGGGGCTGACGCCTTCCGCACGCCGGGTGGCCGGGTGGCGCAGGCCGGCTCGACCATTGCCGCCCTGCGCCGGGTGGTGCCGATGCCGGCCGACGACGAAGTTGTCGTCAAGGCGAACGCGGCCGTGCAGACCCTCGCGGGAGCGGCCCTCGCCTTCGGCGTCGTGCCGCGCGTCGCGGCCATCGCACTGGTGGCGTCGCTCGTGCCCACGACGATTGCCGGGCACGGCTTCTGGGCGATCGAAGATCCTGCGGCGCGCAAGCTGCAGCGCGTGCAGTTCCACAAGAACCTCGCGATGATCGGCGGGCTCCTTTTCGCCGTGCTCGACGGAGGCCGACGCTAGAGGCGTCAACGTGGGACTCGTCCGCGGGAGGGCCGAAATGCGTTCGCGTGATCCCCCACCAGAGCGACGGCGGTTCACAGCGGGCATCCACCGTTCACCCGGGAATGTCGGGCAGAGTGAGGGGATGTTCCGACGCCACCCCGTACTCACCGCCTTCACTCTGGCGTACCTCGGGCTGGTCGCGTGGATCACGCTCGGGCCGCAGCCTCTGGATGATCGGGCGGAGGGTCTGCTCTATCGGGTGCTCCGCGTGTTCGGCCGTCACGCCTCGACCGACTGGATCACCTACGACCGGGTCGAGTTCGCTGCGAACATCGCGATGTTCGTGCCCGTCGGGCTGTTCCTGCTGCTTCTTTTCGGGCGCCGACAGTGGTGGCTCGCCATCGTTCTCGGGTTCCTGATGACAGTCGCGATCGAGCTGGCGCAGACGGGGATCCCGGGTCGGGTGAGCGACATCCGCGACGTGGTGTCGAACACGTCGGGTGCCACCCTCGGGGTGCTGGTGGGGCTCGTACTCACGGCCGGCGCTGCGCGGCGGATCCGCCGGGCGAGGGCACGGAGCAGCGCGCGGGCCCAGACGATCACGGGCTGAGCGGTCAGCCGCGCAGGATCCTCAGCCGAGCAGGATCCTCAGCCGCGCAGGATCCTCAGCCGCGCAGGATCCTGCGGCGGGCGAACACCATGCCGACACCCGCGAGCACGGCCAGCAGGGCGAACACACCGACCGCGATCAGCATCGGCGCGAAGACACCGGTCGCTGCGAGTGCTCCCGATCCCGCTCCGGGCTTGGGTGCGGCATCGTGAGCGGCGACGGTGGCGGTCGGATCGGGTGTCACGGGCGAGACCGTCGGCGCTGCCGTGGGTGCGGCGGTCGGCGTGGGTGTCGGCGTCGGCGGGGGTGTCGAGGTCACGGGGAAGGCGTCCGCGACGGCCGTCTCGGCCAGCCGGGCCATGAAGTCGACCCCGTTGGCATTCGGATGCAGCGACTTCTCCTCGACGACCGGGGCTGTGGGCACAGTGAAGTCCACGAAGACGCCGTTGACGTACGAGGTGGCGGCGGGGGCGCAGGCGCTGTGGGCAAGCGACTCCCCGAACGTCGGAACATAGGTGAAGCCAGCCGCCACAGCCTGATCCTGCACCGTGTCGTCGAGCGCCTCCTCGATCGTGTGGAGGAACGGGGTGTCCGCGTCGGTGAAGGGGAACCCGCCGGGCAGGGTGACCGGCGAGAAGCAGCTGCCGCTCGCGGGCAGGTTCGCCGCGTCAGGGGCGATGCTCGGGTAGCCCAGCACGAAGACCTTCGCATTGGGGGCCGCGGCGCGCACCGCCGCGTAGGTGGCTCCGATGACCTGCCCGAGCAGCGGGATGCGCGCCGGGAGGGCTGCGATGGCGGGGATCTGCTGGCAGCTGGTCAGCGCGCTGAGGCCCGGCCCGACCAGGGGGCCGTTCGGAGTCGCGGCGGCACAGGCCGCGGCGACCGTGGTGAACTTCAGTCCGTTGCCGCCCACGCTGATCGTCACGACGTCGGTCGATGCATCCAGAGCCGCTGTCTGCACCGGAACGGTGGTGCCGTTCACGGGTTGCGGCACGGTGGTCAGGTTCTCGGCCTGGGCCCCGCTGCAGGTGACATCGGTCAGGTCGAGACCGAGGGTGGCGGCGAGCTGGTGGGGGAAGTTCTGGAGCGACTGGCCGCAGTCGGACGGCACGTCGGGGTTGATCTCCCCCACGCCGAGGCCCGAAGAGTAGGAGTCGCCGATGGCGACGTACTTCAGGCCGTCGGTCGGGAGAGCGGCCTCGGTGCTGGCACTGGCACTGCTGGCACTGGCGCTGCTGGCACTGGCACTGCTGGCACTGGCGCTGCTGGCACTGGCACTGCTCGCCAGCGCGACGGGAGCGACTCCGGCCAGGGCGACAACGGCCGCGAGCCCGACCCATCGGGCCAGGCGCCCACGCCTCACGGGCCGGCTTTCCCGGCGCGTCTGTGTTGACGGCATGCTTCCCCTCGTCTGTGCGGATGTTCCGCACGGATGCTCTGCTGCAGAGGTCAGACGCCTGCGGCAGAGTTCAACGGCGATGGCCAAACCATAGCAGCGAACGGCTCCCGTCCGTGTTACGCGCGGGTGACAGTTCCCGGCTCATCCGGCCGAGTCGCCGCCGGTTGTCCCGGCCCAGGCGAAGTCGTGCCCTCGGTGCGACTCGGGGAGCCTCGACCGGCCTTCACCGAACAGCTGCTCACGGAGCGTCGAGCCCCGGTACTCCCCCGGGGCGAGCCCGCGTTCGCGAAGCACCGGCAGCACCAGCTCGATGAAGTCGTCGTAGGTGCCCGGGGTCAGGTGCGGCTGTACGAGGAAGCCGTCGACATCCGTCGCTCTGACGAATTCCTCGAGCGCATCGACGACCTCCTCCGGCGTGCCGACGAAGACGCTCCCGTTGATCCCTGTCGTTCGGAAGTTCTCGAGGATGTCGCGCACCAGCGGTGCCGGCGTGCCGTCCTTCGCGAGATAGCGTTCGACATTGCTCTGGCCCATCTCCGTGCTCGTCTGCGCCAGGGGGAGGTCGGGATCGAGCGCCAGCAGGTCGATGCCCGTGTTGCCGGCGTAGATCGCCGCCGCGCCCTCGTTGGTCGACATCGCGAGCATCTCCGTGTGTTTCGCCACGGCCTCCTCGTGCGTCGGCGCCGTGATGAACAGCGCCCCGACCAGGAGTTTCACGGAGTCGGCCGCCCGCCCCGCCGCAACGGCGCTCGCCCGCACCCCGGCGACATTCGCGGCCACCACCGACGGAACTCCTCCGGCGACGAAGACCGCCTCGGCGTTCCGTCCGGCGAAGTCCCGCCCCCGCCCCGAGGCTCCGGCCTGCACGAGCAGCGGGGTGCGCTGCGGCGAGGGCGGCAGGTTCAGGATGCCGTGGGCACGGTAGTACGGACCGTCGTGGTCGATCATCCGCACCCCGGCGGGATCCGCGTAGACTCCGGCAGCCTTGTCGACGACGAGCGCATCGTCGGACCAGGACCCCTCCCAGAGCTTCAGGCAGACGTCGACATAGTCGTCGGCCATGTCGTAGCGCACGTCGTGAGCGATGAGGTCCTTTCCCATCAGCGCCGCCGCGGTCGCGCCGGAGGAACCCGTGACGATGTTCCAGCCGATGCGGCCGGCGGTGAAGTGGTCGAGCGTCGCGAACCGGCGGGCGTTCGCGGCGGGAGCCTCGACGGTGGTCGAGGTGGTGAGGATGAAGCCGAGCTTCTCGGTGACGGCAGCCATCGCGGTGACGATCGGCATCGGATCCCCCTGGGGGATGCCTCGGCCCTCGCGCACAGCCGCCTCGAGCAGTTCCCCGTCGAGCGCCGGGAAGCCGTAGCTGTCGGCGAGGAACAGGAAGTCGAGCCCGGCCGACTCGAACTTCTGGGCCAGTTTCGTCCAGTGCGCGATGGTGAGGTACTCGTGCGAGGTGTCGCTGGGGTGCTGCCAGGCCGATCCGACGGTGCCGTTCGGGGCGATGTACTGGAAGATTCCGAAAACGAGAGGCTTCATGGGTATATTTATGTCATAAATATGTTGACTTCACGAATTCCCGCCAGTTCGCCCTCCACGGCACCGCTCGACGAGGAAGCGGTCACGATGGGTGCCCGCATCCGCGAGCTGCGACGGGCGCGCGGGCAGACTCTGGTGCAGCTCGCCTCGGCGACCGGGATGTCGCAGCCCTTCCTGAGCCTCGTCGAGAGGGGCCACGCACGCCTGAGTCTCGCCTCGATGGGCCGGATCGCGACGGAATTCGGGGTGCAGCCCGGAGACCTTCTCGCCCACCGCCCGCCCCGGCGGAGCACGACCGAGACGGTCGACGTGGTCTACTCCGCGCATCGGGACCGCCCCGCCGGCGGTGACCGGTCGGTCTGGCAGCTGGCCGAACAGCCCGGCGGCCTCCGCGGCGTCGAGATGTTCAGCGCAGAGACGGTCTTCACCGAGTTCGGTGTGCATGATGAGGACGAGTTCGTCTACGTGCTCGCGGGCATCCTCGAGGTCGGGCTCGAAGACCGTCCGGGCGGCAGCATCGACGACGCGGTCGTCGAAAGCCTCGCGGCCGGCGGCTCCGTCACGTTCCAGGCGGGCACCCGGCACGCCTGGCGGGCCGCGGGCCCTGCCGGCTTCCGCGTCCTCGTCGTGACCGCCCCGGCGGCCCCGCTCCCGGGCCCCTCGAAAGGACGCCAACTGCTCTGAAGCCGCCGAATCCGAGCAGTTCGGGCCCCATCGAATCGATTCGATGCGAGGGGCAGGGGTCGGGGTGGGCGCACGTAGACTCAGGAGGTGACGAAAGCCCCCACCGAATCCGCGCCCCCGGGCTGGGTGCGGCGGCTCTGGGGCTACATGCTCCGCCACCGCAGGAGCCTGGTGCTCTCCCTCGGCGCGGCACTCCTCGGCAGCGCCTGCCAGGTGGTCGTGCCGCTCGTCGCGCGGCAGATCGTCGACAACGTCATCCTCGTGGCGGATGCCCCGCTGCTGCCCTGGCTCGCCCTGCTGGTCGGGCTTGCCCTTGTCACCTTCGGCTTCACCTACCTCCGTCGTTACCACGGCGGACAGGTCGCCCTCGAGGTGCAGAACGACCTCCGCAATGGCATGCACGACCACCTGCAGACCCTCGACTTCGCGAGCCTCGACCGCATGCCGACCGGCCAGCTCGTGTCTCGGGCGAACTCCGACGCGACCCTGGTGCAGGGCCTGCTGATGATGCTGCCGATCATGAGCGGCAACGTCATCCTGATGCTGCTCTCGCTCGTGGTGATGTTCGTGCTCTCGCCCCTGCTGGCCCTCGTCGCCCTCGTCGTCACTCCCCTGCTCGTGCTGATCTCGTACCGCATGCGCGCCCGGCTGCTGCCCGCCACCTGGGACGCCCAGCAGCGCGAGGGCGACGTCGCGCAGATGGTCGACGAAGACGTCACCGGCGTGCGCGTCGTGAAGGCGTTCGGCCGGGAGCGCCGCGAGATCCAGCGGATGATCGGGGCTTCCACCGCGCTCTACGGCTCCGAGATGCGGGCAGTGCGCATCCAGTCCCGGTTCCAGCCGCTGCTCGAAGCCGTGCCGACCCTCGGGCAGGTCGCCGTGCTCGCGTTCGGCGGCTGGCTCGCGCTGAACAACCAGCTGACGATCGGCACCTTCCTCGCCTTCTCGGCCTATGTTTCACAACTGATGGCGCCGGCGCGGCAGCTGGCGGGCATCCTGACCGTCGGGCAGCAGGCGCGGGTGGGCATCGAGCGCATCTTCCAGCTGCTCGACCAGCGGCCGGCGATCGTGGATGCCCCCGCCGCCGTCGCACTGCCCGTGGGCGGTGGGGCGATCGATTTCGAGGGGGTGCGGTTCGCCTACGGTGCGGCCGCTGCAGCCGGCGCGGCGCGCGCGGCGGGCGCGGCCTCTGCGGCCGGCCCTGCCGTGCTCGACGGTTTCGACCTGCACATCGCGGCGGGCGAGCGCGTCGCGATCGTCGGCCCGAGCGGCAGCGGCAAGTCGACG
The DNA here is from genome assembly GCF_006716115.1 of Subtercola boreus. Taxonomy (NCBI): domain Bacteria; kingdom Bacillati; phylum Actinomycetota; class Actinomycetes; order Micrococcales; family Microbacteriaceae; genus Subtercola; species Subtercola boreus. Next base: position 1,827,507 of record NZ_VFOO01000001.1, read on the forward strand.
GTTGCCGCTCTGGTCTCGCGCTTCTACGAACCCGACGCGGGATCCGTGAGCGTCGACGGCGTCGACCTCCGCGACCTGTCCCTCGCGTCGCTCCGGCGGCAGGTCGGCGTGGTGTTCGAGGAGAGCTTCCTCTTCAGCTCGACGATCCGCGCGAACATCGCCTACGGCAGGCCCGATGCGAGCGGAGCGGAGATCGAGGAAGCGGCGCGGGTCGCCCAGGCGCACGAGTTCATCGGGCGGCTCCCCGGCGGCTACGACACCGTCGTGGGCGAGCGCGGGCTCAGCCTCTCGGGCGGACAGCGGCAGCGCATTGCCCTCGCGCGCGCCATTCTCTACGACCCGCGCATCCTGATCCTCGACGATGCCACGAGCGCGATCGACGCGAAGACGGAGGAGCTCATCCACGACGGGCTCGAACGGGCCCTCGGCAGGCGCACGGTGCTGCTGATCGCGCACCGTGAGTCGACCCTGCACCTCGCCGACCGCATCGTCGTGTTGGAGGAGGGCCGCATCAGCGACTCGGGCACGCACAGCGAGCTGCTGTCGCGGAGCACGACCTACCGCGAGCTGCTCTCCGGTCTCGACGAGCAGACCCGTGCCGCAGCCGCCGACGGCCGCATCGAGGTACTCGCCGATCTGACCGCCCGCGGCACGCTCGTCGAGGGAAGGCAGGACGACGCGGATGCCGCGGCCCGCGCCAGTGGGTTCGGCCACCCAGACCACCCCGGCAACCGCGGCGCAGACATGACCGGCCCCGCACCTGCTCGCGGAGGCAACAGCGCGGCCCGTCATCCTGGCAGGAGCAGCGGTACCGCTGTGGGCGCCGGCACGAGCACCAGCGCACCTGCGGGTGCCGCCACGGGCACCGGCGCACCGGGCGCGAACGGCGGCCTGCTCGGCGCAGACCCCGCCCTGCTCGAAGCCGTCGCCGCGCTCGGCCCGATCCGCGACATCCCGAGCATCGATGAGGCCCACGAGACCCGCCACGACCCGCAGTTCGGGCTGCTGCGGCTGCTGAAGGAGTTCCGTCGGCCGCTGGCGCTCGGGCTGGTGCTGGTCGTGATCGACGCCGTCGCGGGCCTCGCTGGGCCCGTGCTGGTGAAGACCGGCATCGACGACGGCGTGCAGGCGGGTTCGCTGATGGTGCTCCTCGGAGCATCCGCCCTCTACCTCGTGGTCACGCTCACCGCCCTGCTCGACGGCATCGCGTCGACGTTCGTCACCGGGCGGATCGCGCAGCGCGTGATGCTCTCGCTTCGCATCCGCATCTGGTCGCAGCTGCAGCGGCTCTCGCTCGACTACTACGAACGCGAGATGGCCGGGCGGGTGATGACGCGGATGACAACCGACGTCGTGCAGTTCGAGTCACTCGTGCAGAACGGCCTCCTCTCGGCGCTCGTCTCGGTCGTGACCTTCGTCGGCGTCGGGGTCGCCCTCGTGGCGCTCAACCTCGAGCTCGGGCTCTGCACGCTCGCGGTCGTGGTTCCGCTCGCGATTGCGACGTTCTGGTTCCGCAAGCGCGCGTCGTCGCTCTACGACACGGCCCGCGACCGCATCGCACTCGTCAACGCCGACTTCCAGGAGAGCCTCTCCGGCGTCCGCGAGTCGCAGGCCTTCGTGCACGAGAGCGAGACGGTGGCACGGTTCCACGGGCTCGGGCGGTCGTTCCTCGAGACCCGGGTCGCCGCCCAGCGGCTCGTGGCGCTCTACTTCCCGTTCGTGCAGTTCCTCTCGAGTGTCGCCGATGCGATCGTGCTGGGGGTCGGTGCCGGACTCATCGCCTCCGGCCAGCTCAGTTCGGGCGACCTGATCGCGTTCATCCTCTACATCTCGCTGTTCTTCTCGCCGATCCAGCAGCTCTCGCAGGTCTTCGACTCATGGCAGCAGACGCGGGTGTCGGTCGGCCGCATCTCGGAGCTGATGCAGCTCGACACGCTCACCCCCGAACCGGCGCCCGGAACGGCGATCGAACCGGGGAGACTCCGAGGCGCGCTCTCGCTCGTCGACGTGGACTTCGCGTACCCGGCCGTGCCCACGAAGGGTGCCGCCGCCGCGGCCGTCCCCGGCGAGGCCCTGCACGCGATCACCCTCGACATCCGGCCGCACGAGACGCTCGCGCTCGTCGGCGAGACCGGGGCGGGCAAGTCGACCGTCATGAAACTGTTGGCCCGCTTCTACGACGTCGACTCGGGCGCCGTGCTCGTCGACGGAATGGATGTGCGGAACCTCGACCTCGTCACCTTCCGCCGGCAGCTCGGCTACGTGCCGCAGGAGGCGTTCCTCTTCACCGGGTCGGTGCGTGACAACATCGCGTTCGGCGATCCTGAGGCTCCGGATGATCGTGTCGAGGCCGCGGCCCGCGCCGTCGGCGCGCACGACCTCGTCCAGGGCCTGCCCGGCGGGTACGGGCACGTGCTCAGCGAACGCGGGCGATCACTCTCCGCGGGGCAGCGGCAGCTGATCGCCCTCGCCCGCGCCCAGCTCGTCGACCCCGCCATCCTGCTGCTCGACGAAGCGACGTCGAACCTCGACCTCGCCACGGAGGCACGGGTCAGCGCGGCGATGGAGCGCGTCTCGGCCGGCCGCACGACCGTCGTCATCGCCCACCGGCTGCAGACGGCCCGCGCCGCGGACCGCATCGCCGTGCTGCACGACGGCCGCATCGCGGAGGTCGGCTCGCACGACGAGCTCCTCGCCGCGGGCGGGCGCTACGCCTCGATGTGGGAGGCGTTCGAGTCGGTCGAGCACCCGGCCTGACGCCGCCGCCCTCTCCCCATCCCTCAGCCAGGGAGCGGCGCGACCAGGCGTTCGAGGATCTCGGCACGCCGCGTGAGCGCCACGAAGTGGCCGTCTCCCGGGTATTCGTGCAGCCGGGCATCCGGGAGCCGTTCGACCAGGATGCGCGACCACTCGGCCCGGATCACGCGGTCCGCATCGCCCTGGAAGACCTCCACCCGGGCCCGCACGTCTTCCGGCGCGAAACCCCACGGCGCACCGAACGCCCGGTAGTCGTCGACAGACCCGCGGGTGTCGGCAACCGACTCGGCCATCGCCCGGGCGAACCAGTTCGAGTACGTGGTGATGAGGGTCGTGTCGCTCGGTCCGAGGCCGATGGACGCGAGCCGCGCGAGCAGGGGCGGCGACAGCACGGTCAGCCACCGGCTCCCCAGGAAGTAGGCGCGCGCGATCAACGGCGCGCGCCCGGACAGCGCGATGAGACGACGGTCGTTCGCGTTCAGCTCGGCGAGCCGTGACGGATGCGCCGGCTCCGCGAGCGGCAGCGCCCCGGCGACGACAGCCACGCGGTCGACCCGGTCGGCGTGCGCGTGCGCGACGGCGAGCGCATACTGCCCGCCCTCCGACCAGCCGAGCACCGAGAACCGCTCGACCCCGAGGTGCTGCAGCAGCACGGTCAGATCCGTCGACGCCCAGTCGAGCATCCGGTGCCCGGGGTTTCGCGAACTGCCACCGATTCCGGGCCGGTCGGGCGAGATGAGGCGCACCCCGAGAGCCCGGGCCGGCTCGTCGGAGTACTCGACGTCGATGCCGCTGACGAGCCCACCGTGGCAGTTCAGCACGACCACCCCAGCCGGATCGCCGTACTCGTGGTAGGCCAGCTCCCGACCGTCCGGCAGGGTGAGGATGCTCGGCGGCAGGTTCTCCCTGAGCGGCGCGACCACGGCCTTCCGAACCATCGTCTGCCTCCCTGTGCTCATGGTAATCGAGCCGGCTCTGCGCGAAATGCACGGCTGCTACGCTCACGCTCAGGGGGGAGACCGATCGTGGCAACAGGTGACGGCGCGAGCACGCGACTGAGTTCGCTCGCCATCGTGCTCATCGCTGTCTCGACGATCGTCCTCCTGCCCGGCGCGCTGAACCGATGGGTGCTCCCGAAGGAGATCGTCTTCCTGGTCGGCGCGCTGCTGGCTGCGGCGGTTCCTGCCGCAGGGCGACTCCCCCGCTGGTTCTGGATGATCGTGCTCTCCGGCTCGGCCGTTCTCCTCATCGCGGCGCTCTCGGGCGCGGCACCCCTGCCCCAGGTCTTCGGTCGATGGCCGCGATTCGAGGGCCTGGTGACGCTCCCGGTCTATCTGGCGGCGGCGTGGGCCGGCGCACGGCTGTTCGGCGGTGTCGCGGCTCTGCGCCATCGCGTCTTCCTTTCTGTCGTCGCCGTCTCTGCCCTGGCCGTCTTCCTCGTGGCGGCCCTTGAGACGCTCGGACTCCGGCCGATCCCGAGCGACCTCGACCGGCCGGGCTCCCTGCTCGGCAACGCGACCGACCAGGGCATCGTCGGAGTGATGTTCGCGGCCCTGCTCGTGCTGCCGGCGCTGGCCCCCCGAATGCCGGGGCCCGGCGCCGCGACGCGTGGTGGTGGCGCTTCTCGGGCGACCGGGGCGGAACGCCCGGCTCCGCCCCGGCCGCGCGCCGCCGGAACACTCTGGCTTCTCCGCGCGGGGCTGCTGGCGGCCGCGCTCAGCACGGTGCTCTCGGCCTCGCGGGCCGCGACGGCGGCGCTCTTCGCCGTGGCCGTCGTAGCCAGCGTGGTGCTGGTGGCCCGACGGGCATCCGGAGACCGCCGTTCGGCTACCGTCCACGCCCTCCTCGCCCTCGCCGGCATCGCCGGCCTTGTCGCCGCCGTGCTCCTCGTACCGCTGTCCCGCGAGCGGATCTTCGATGTCGCAGCCCTCGATCCGGCCCGTCTGGGCGACCGTTTCACCATCTGGCGGGAGGCAGCGCAGCTCCTCTGGGCGAACCCGCTGCTCGGAGTCGGCCCGAGCGGCTACCTCGACCAGATCGCGGCCGTGCATTCGGCGACCTGGTTCTTCGACGTCGGGTCAGGCGTCACGATCGACTCCCCGCACAATCTGCTCCTTCAGGCCGGGCTGGCCGGCGGCATCCCCTTGCTGCTCTGCCTCGGCGCCCTGGCCGTGCTGTCGGCGGTGACTGCCTGGCGCCGGATCCGTTCGGGCGATGACGCGGTGCTCGGAGCGACACTGGCGCTGCTCGGCTTCACGATCGTGCTGCTCACCCACTTCACGGCGCCCGCCACGACTCTGCTTGCGGCTCTGCTGCTGGGGATGGTGGTGGCCCGGCCCGCTGATGTGCCGATCGGATCTGTCGCCACGCGGACGCCCACGGCATCCAGATTCCCCGCGGCGCCGCGAGGCCGGGCGGGCCGCGGGCTCCGGATGCTCGGAGTCACCGCCCTCGCCGCCTCGACCCTGCTCGTGGCGGTCTCGTGCTCCGCCGAAGTCGCCCTCGGCGCCGGAGTGAGCGCAGCCGCAGATTCGCGCCTCGCCGACGCCGATGCCGCCTTCGCCACCGCGGCGGCACTACGCCCGTGGGACGCCGACACCCGCTCCATCGCCGCCCAATCGTTCGCGCAGGCCGCCGACAGCGGCCAGCCCGGCGCACCCGGGCTCGCCGGCAGCTGGGCCGCACGCGCGCTCGACCTTGCGCCCGACTCGGTGTTGAGCGCCAAAGCCCTCGCCGTCTCCCAGCAGTACAGTGGCGACCTCGACGGCGCCCTCGAGACGCTGACCGCCCTCGACGATCGGGCGCCGAATGATCCTGAGACGCTCCACAGACTGGGCGGCGTGCAGTTCCTCGACGGGCGGATTCCGGATGCCCAGCAGGCCCTCGAACGTGCCGTCGCCGTCGATCCCGACGACGCCGACGCCTGGCTCACCCTGCAGTACGTCTACCAGCAGACCGGCGATTCCGCGGGCTTCGCGCGCGCCTCTGGAGAACTCGCGCGCCTGGGCAGAAACTGAGACGGGTCGTCGACGCTCATCACGCCTGAAAGCAGGCCGGGGTGGCTATACCCTCGAAGCCGTAGGCTGGTCGATGACGAGTCCGCCGAACGAAAGCTGCAGCCGATGAGCGACCAGAACCCGTACAACGCCCCCGAGCAGCCGAAGTACGGTGAGGCGGCACCGACGGAGCAGTACCCCCAGCCCGCGCAGTACCCCCATGCCGCCCAGTACACCCAGCCGACCGAGCAGTACCCCCAGCCCTCCGCACAGCAGCAGTACGACCCGTACGCGGTTCCGCCGCCCCAGGCCTACGGCCAGCGCACCAACACCCTCGCGATCATCGCGCTCGTGCTCGGGCTCACCATCCCGATCGGCGGCATCGTCACCGGCCACATCGCTCTCGCCCAGATCCGCCGTACGGGCGAAGCCGGGCGGGGCCTGGCACTGGCGGGCCTCATCATCGGGTACGCATACACCGCCCTGGTCATCCTCGCGATCCTCGCCTACGTGATCTTCATCGTCGTCCTCGTCGGCGCGGCCGGGATGTCGCACAGCACCGGTTACAACTTCAACACCTGATCCGCCGCCCTCGGGCGTCCCGTGTCAAGTCCCCGGCAATCTGGCCAGCAACCCGTCGTCCGGGGCGCGGTGCCAGTATGTTGTCGGCATGAGTGCTGAGCTGACCCTCGGAGCAGAAGAAGAGCTGCATCTGATCGATCTCGAGAGCGGAAAGCTCTCTGCGCGTGCACCACAGCTGCTCTCGCGGTTGCCGAAAGGCAACTATTCGGCCGAGATCCAACGCACCACCGTCGAGACGAACACCGCGGTCACCTCCACCCTCGGTGGCCTCCGCGACGAGCTCCTGCGGCTGCGCGGCGACCTCATCGGGGCTGCCGCCGAGTTCGGGCTCGGCGTCGCCGCGGTCGGCACCGCCCCCCATTCGGAGTTCGCCGACTTCGAGCTCACCGCCACCGGCCGGTACCGCCGCATGCAGGAGCAGTATCGCCTGCTGGTCGACGAACAGCTGATCTGCGGCACGCAGATCCACGTCGGAGTGTCCGACCGCGACATGGCGGTGCAGATCGCGCAGCGGGTGTCCCGCGACATCCCGATCCTGCTTGCGCTCTCCGCCAGCTCGCCCTTCCTCAACGGGCACGACACCGGGTATGCGAGCATCCGCACCACCATCTGGCAGCGCTGGCCGAGTGCCGGCGCGACCGGTCACCTCGCGAGCGCTGCGGAGTACGACGAGATGCTCTCCGATCTCATTTCGAGCGGGGTGATCGCCGACGCGAAGATGGCCTACTTCGACGTGCGGCCCTCCGCGCACGAACCGACTCTCGAACTCCGGGTCTGCGATGCCTGCCCGATCGTCGACGACGCCGTGCTGATCGCGGGGCTGTTCCGCGCGAGCGTGCGTGCCGCCGAGCTGGAGATCGAAGACGGCAGGCCGCCGCTCGGCATCCGGGCGCCACTGCACCGCGCCGCGATGTGGCAGGCTGCGCGCGGCGGGCTCTCGGGCCACCTGCTCGACACCACCGAGCATCCGAAGCCCGTGCCGGCCGCCCAGGCCGTGCGCGACCTCGTGCGGCGGCTGCGGCCCCAGCTCGAGGAGCTCGGCGACTTCGAGGAGGTCAGGCGACTCGCCCAGACCACCCTGGCCCGCGGCAACTCAGCAGACCGCCAGCGCGCCGCGTTCGCCGAGCGCGGCAACCTCACCGACGTGGTCGACCTGGTCGTGGCCGAGACGCACGGCCCCGCCGAAGGACTCGAGCCCGCGGCATCCGCCCTTCGCCACTACCGCACCCGCGCCGGTGACGAAGCGGTCGGCCCGAGCGCTGCACCGCGCCCGAACTACCGCGAGATCATCGACTTCTACCGCACGCTGAGCCCCGAGGCCCTCGCCGAGCGCGGCAGGGCACGCGACGCCTGGACGACGGATGCCGCACTCACCTTCAGCGTGAACGGGGAGTTCGCCCCGTTCGAAGTCGACCTCGTGCCGCGCGTGATCAGCGCCTTCGAGTGGGCCGAGCTCGGCCGCGGGCTCCGCCAGCGGGCCCGGGCGATCGACGAGTTCCTCCGCGACATCTACGGCGACCAGCGCGTGATCGACGACGGGGTGCTGCCGGAGAGCGCCCGGCAGGCCCCCGGCTGGCGAGCCGAGGCCGCCCGGCTCCCCCGCGACACGGTGCGTGCCCCGATCATGGGTTTCGATCTCGTGCGGAACGAATTCGGCGGCTGGCGGGTGCTCGAAGACAATGTCCGCGCCCCCAGCGGTGCCGCGTACGCGATGGCGGCACGCCGGCTGATGGATGCGGTCGTGCCCGACCTCCCCCGACCCGAGGGCCTGCTCGACCCGCACTCGGCGCTCAGTGCGCTGCGGCTGAGCCTCGGAGGTGCGAAGAAGACCGGGCTCGGCGCCCTCGCCCTGCTCTCCAGCGGCCCGGCGAGCTCGGCCTGGTTCGAGCACTCCCGCCTCGCCGACGACGCCGGCCTGCTGCTGGTCACGGCAGACGACCTCGACATCCACGAGGGCCGGGTCGTCACGGGCGAGCGGAAGACGGTCATCCGTTCGCTCTATGTGCGGATCGACCCCGAACTGATCGACCTGCGCGCCTCGGACGGGCGGGCGATCGGTGCGGAGATCTTCGAGGTCGCGGTCGCCGGCAACGTGTTCCTCGCCAACGCCCCGGGCAACGGGGTCGCCGACGACAAGGCGATGTACTGCACCGTGCCCGACCTCATCGCGTACTACCTCGACGAACGCCCGCTGCTCGAATCGGTGCCGACGTATCGCACCAGCGACGAGAGCGAACGCCGCAGCGTGCTCGAACGGGTGGGCGAGCTGGTGACCAAACCGGTCGACGGCGAAGGCGGCCGCGGCGTCATGATCGGCCCCGCCGCGACGGCCGCCCAGGTCGCCGCCCGCCGGAACGAGATCGCCTCCGACCCGGCGGCCTGGGTCGCGCAGGAGGTGGTGGCGCTCTCCTCCCTCCCGGCCTACACCGGGGCGACGCTCGAACCGCGGCACGTCGACCTCCGCGCCTTCGTCTACGTCACGGGCGACGGCCCGGCCGACTTCGAGATCGCCGACCTGGCCCTCACCCGGGTCGCGCCGAGCGGCAGCCTGGTGGTGAACTCCACCCAGGGCGGCGGCGCGAAGGACACCTGGATCCTCGGCGCGGAAAGCGCCTCCGACGAGAGGAGCGCCCATGTGCGGCCTGGCCGGTGAGCTGAGGTTCGACGGCCGGAGCGCCGACGTGGGCGACCTCGCCCGCATGACGCACTGCATGGTGCACCGCGGTCCCGACGGCGACGGACTCTGGGCGAGAGGGCCTGTCGCCCTCGGCCATCGGCGGCTCTCGATCATCGACCTGAGCGCGGCCGGCTCGCAGCCGATGGTGGATGCCGGGCTCGGCATCACTGTGGCATTCAACGGCTGCATCTACAACCACGAGGCCCTGCGCCAGGAACTCCGGGCCAAGGGGTACCGGTTCTTCTCCGGTTCCGACACCGAGGTGATCGCGAAGGGCTACGCCGAGTGGGGCATCCAGGTCGTCGACCACCTGCTCGGCATGTTCGCCTTCGCGATCGTGGAGCACGCGAGTGGCCGGTTGGTGCTCGCCCGTGACCGGCTCGGCATCAAACCGCTCTACCTCGACCAGACCCGGGAGCGGCTGCGGTTCGCCTCGACGCTGCCTGCCCTGCTCGAGGGCGGCGGCACCGACACATCGATAGACCGCGAAGCCCTCGCGTACTACATGACCTTCCACTCGGTCGTGCCTGCTCCGCTGACCATCCTGCAGGGCGTGAAGAAACTGCCACCCGCCACGGTTCGGGTCGTCGAGCCGGGCGGCAGCTTCACCGACACGGTCTACTGGCGCGCCGACTTCGCGCGCGACGAGAGCCGCGCGGGCTGGAGCGACGCCGACTGGCAGGATGCCCTGATCCAGAGCCTCCGCACAGCGGTCGAACGCCGGATGGTCGCCGATGTGCCGGTCGGAGTGCTGCTCTCGGGCGGGCTCGACTCCAGCCTCGTGGTCGCCCTGCTCAGCGAACTCGGCCAGACGAACCTGCAGACCTTCAGCATCGGGTTCGAGTCGGCCGGCGGAGAATCCGGCGACGAATTCGAGTACTCCACGCTCGTGGCGAAGGAGTTCGGCACCGACCACCACCGCATCCCGATCGACAGTTCGCGGCTGCTGCCCGGCATCGACGGGGCGGTCGCCGCGATGAGCGAGCCGATGGTGAGCCACGACTGTGTCGCGTTCTACCTGCTGAGCGAGGACGTCTCCCAGAGCGTGAAGGTCGTGCAGTCCGGCCAGGGCGCCGACGAGGTGCTGGCTGGCTACGACTGGTACCCGCCACTCGCCGGGGTCGCCCGCGAGGATGCCGTCGAGGAGTACTCGAAGGTGTTCTTCGACCGGCGCTGGTCGGCACTCCCCGGCCTGCTGAACGCCGAATGGATGCTCGAGAACGACGCCCCCACCGAATTCGTGACACGGGAATTCGCCCGCCCCGGCGCCGACACGGCGGTAGATGCCGCACTCCGGCAGGACACCACGATCAACCTCGTCGACGACCCCGTGAAACGGGTGGACAACATGACGATGGCGTGGGGGCTGGAGGCCCGGGTGCCGTTCCTCGACCACGAATTCGTGGAGCTGGCCGGCAGAATCCCGCCCGGACTCAAACTGTCGGACGGCGGCAAAGGCATCCTGAAACGCGCGAGCCGCGGCATCGTGCCCGACGCGGTCATCGACCGCACCAAGGGCTCCTTCCCCGTTCCGGCCATCCGCCAGCTCGAAGGGCCCTATCTGGAGCGGGTGCGGGAGGCGCTCACCGACCCCGCAGCCGCCCGGCGCGGCCTCTTCGACCGCGGCGAGGTCGACCGTCTGCTCGCCGCGCCGAACGAGACCCGCACGACCCTCGGTTCGAATGCGCTCTGGCAGTTGGGTTTACTGGAGATGTGGCTACAGACTCATCGACTCACGTGACCGGGCGTCACGCGCTCCCCTCCCCCGACGATTTCAGCGATCCTGGCGTTCCCGGCGATTCCGGTATTCCCAACGATCTCGGCGATCTCGGCGACCTCGGCGACCGGCTGGTGGCCGCGTGGGGCAGCTGGAACCCCACGATGACCCCGGATGCCCGTCGGATGGCGTTCATCAGCGACCGCCGGGGCGTGCCCGAGGTCTGGGTGCAGGATGTCGCGGAGCAGGTCGCGGAAGGTGCCGACCTGCCCTCCGCCCGCCCGATCCGTCTCAGCCCCGACCCCGTCACCGCGGTCAGCTGGTCGGCCGACAGCGCCTGGCTCGCCTGCCAGGTCGCGACCGACGGCGGTGTGCGCAGCCAGGTCTGGGTGGTGCGTCCCGACGGAAGCGACGCCCGGCTCATCGCCGGCAGCCGGAAGCAGCACGCCGAACTCGGGCCGTGGAGCCGGAGCGGGCACCGCGTCGTCACCACCGTTCCGAGCGTCGAACCGGGCGAACCCACCCGCTCGTTCCTCGTCGAGCCGGCCACCGGGCTGATCGAACCGCTCGCCCTCGGCGAGCTGATCCACGTGCTCGACCTCTCGGTGGGCGAGGCGCTCGTCGTGCTGCGCGACGGCCGCCGCGGCCACGAGTTCTGCGTGGTGGTCGACCGCCTGAACGACACCGACCACCCGCTGCTGCCCTACTCGACCTCCGGCTCGACAGCGGTCGCCCTGCTGCGTCCGGCCCCCGCCGACTCCGAGGCGCCGCTCGTCGCCTACCTCGCGACCGAGGTGGATGCCCCGCGGCAACGCCTCGCCTCCCTCCCCCTCGGCCCGAACGGCCTCCGCGGCGAGCCGCTCGAACTCGCAGCCCGCGACGACGCCGAGCTCGAAGCTCTCGACGCCGACGACGAGGGACGACTGCTGCTGCTCCTCTGGAACCACGCCGGCTGCAGCGAACTCGAACTCTTCGACACCACGACCGGCGAACGCAGACCCGTTCCCGGGCTCCCCGGGCTGGTGGCGTCTTCCCCCGTACTCAGCCGTGACGGCTCCACGGTCATCCTGAGCGTCGAAGGGCCGGAGCGGCCGCGCGAACTCTGGCGGCTCGACACCCGGGCCCTCCGCTGGAACCGGGTGAGCGAGGTACCGCACCTCCCTGCTGCCGCACTCGTCGTACCGACGCTCGAGCACTTCACCGGACTCGACGGGTTGCCGTTGACCGGCTGGTTGTACCGGGCTCCGGATGCCGCGGCCGCCGGCCCCGCCATGCTGAGCCTCCACGGCGGGCCCGAAGCGCAGGAGCGGCCGACCTTCAGCCCGCAGTACCAGGCCGTTCTCGCCGCCGGGATCGCGGTGTTCGCGCCGAACGTGCGCGGATCATCCGGATTCGGCCGCGAGTTCAGCCACCTCGACGACGTGCGCGGCCGGCAGGGCGCATTCGACGACGTGCAGGCCGCGGCCAGTCACCTGGTGTCTCTCGGCGTCGGTGACCCCGCGCGCCTCGCCGTGACCGGGCGCTCCTACGGCGGCTACCTCACCCTCGCCGCCCTCGCCTTCTCTCCCGGGGTGTTCGCGGCGGGCATCGACATCTGCGGCATGTCGCACCTGCTCACGTTCTACCGCGACACCGAACCGTGGATCGCCGCCGCCGCCGTGACCAAGTACGGGCATCCGCAGCACGACCGGAAGCTCCTCCGCCAGCTCTCGCCACTCACCGAAGTCGACAGGATCGACGTGCCGCTGCTCGTCGTGCACGGCGAGCTCGACACCAACGTGCCGGTGAACGAGGCGCACCAGATCGTGGCTTCGCTCCGCGAACTCGGCCGGCCGGTGGAGTATCTCGAACTCACCGGGGAGGGCCACGAGTACCGCCGCGCGGACTCGCGCACCTTGCTGGCCACGACCATGGTGCGCTTTCTGAAAGAAAACCTCTGAGCAATCCTTCCGCTCGAAAGGTGTAACTCAATACCATGAGCGCATGACTCGTGCATCCCAGCAAGAAGCCCCAGAATCAGAGTCCCGGTTCCCCCGCCGCACCGCCCTCGGCGTCTTCGCGCAGGCGAAGGACCTGGCGAAGTAGCGGATGACCGGGCTCTCCCGAAGGCAGTTCCTGGCCCACAGCGCTGCCCTCGCTGCGGCGACCGGCCTCGGTCTGGACATCCTCGCCCCGCAGTTGGCGAGCGCCGCCACACCCCCAGCCGGCCGGGCGCTCGCGCAGGGCGACATCCCGACCACCCTGCTGCAGACCATCCGCCAGGCCGGCGTACTGCAGGGCAGCTACCGAGGGTTGACCACCGGGCCCGGCGAGCCGTACGTGCCCCGGCTCGACGTGCTGGGCCGGGCGGCCTCGGCCTCGCGCCTCGCGTCGCGCCGCTCCCTCCTCTACCTCGGTCACCTCTCCGACCTGCACGTCATCGATGCGCAGTCGCCGGCCCGCATCGAACCGATGATCGTCTCCGACCATTCGGCGTGGGGATCGGCCTTCCACCCGCACGATCCGCTGAGCGTGCACGCGACGGCCGCCATGGTGAGGTCGTTCTCGGATGCCCGCTACAGCCCGCTCACCGGGGCGCCGATGGGCGCCGCCATCGTCACCGGCGACAGCGCCGACATGCACTCGAGCCTCGAACTCCGCTGGTACATCGACCTGATGGACGGAGTCGCCGTCGATCCCGCGAGCGCCGGGAAGGTCTTCCAGGGCGTGCAGGCGTGGTCCGAAGCGACGTGGGCCTACCGCCCCGGCGACCCGAGCGGCGGATCGTTCGGCGACTACGGCTTCCCCCGACTGCCCGACCTCCTCGCGCAGTCGATCGCCACGCCCGTCGAGACCCCGGGCCTCCCCGCCCCCTGGTACGCCGTCTACGGCAACCACGACACACTGCTGCTCGGCACCTTCGACCTCAGCCCGCAGCTGCACGCTCTGGCGGTCGGCGGGCAGAAGTCCTTCACCCTCGACGGCACGGCGGGCAGCATCCTGAACGGCTACGCCTCCACCGGCAGCGTCTTCCAGCAGGCGATGGATGCCCTGGGGATCGCCTTCGGCCGGCCGGGCTTCAAGCAGGTGAACCCGAACCCCGCGCGGCTGCTGTTCGAGCAGCGCGACTTCATGGCCGAACACTTCAGCACCCAGAAAACGCCCGGACCCGTCGGTCACGGCTTCACGCAGCACAACCTCGACTCCGGCGAGACCTGGTGGACGGCCGACCTCAGCCCGAGCATCCGCGCCTTCGGACTCGACACCTGCAACGCCGTCGCCGGGCCCGACGGGGCGGTACCCGACACCCAGTTCCGCTGGCTGGAAGCCGGGCTCCGACAGGCGCAGGCCGAGAAGAAGCTCGTGCTCGTCTTCAGCCACCACAACAGCCTCACGCTCGAGAACCGGGCAGCGCGCCCGGGCGACACGGAGGTGCTGCACGGGGCGGACGAGTTCGTGGCCCTGCTGCTGCAGTACCCCGTGGTCGTCGGCTGGCTGAACGGGCACACCCACCTCAACCAGATCCTCGCCCACACCTCCCCCACCGGCGGGTTCTGGGAGATCACGACCGCCTCGTGCATCGACTTCCCGCAGCAGCAGCAGGTCGTCGAGATCGTCGACAACCGCGACGGCACACTCTCGCTCTTCACGACGGTGCTCGATCACAGCTCCCCCGCCGTGCCGGGCAGCGGCGGGACATCCACCGACCTCGCCGCCCGCAGCCGCGAATTCGCCGCGAACGACTGGGCGGAGACACCCCTGATGCGCCGCGGATCGCCACTCGACCGCAACACCGAACTGCTGGTCGCGGCCCCCTTCGACCTGTCGGCCATCACGGATGCTGCACTCGAAGCCCAGCACATGACAGAGCAGGCCCGCCTGGCGGCTTACGAACAGGCGAGGGGCCTGTGAGCGCCGGGCAGAGGCTCGGGCGTTCGTCCGGTGCGGGGTTCCTCGCCATAGCGGGCGTCCTCTCGGCCGTCGCCCTGCTGGCCGGATGCTCGCAGGTGGCCGCGATCGCGCCCGTCGGCGGCAACCACCTCTCCGAAGTGCGCTACGCCGCGATCGACGTGCTCACCACCGCAGGCACCCCCCTCCTGACCGCGCCCGTCTGTGACTCGACCTCCGACGGCACGGTGACCTGCGCGGGCACCACCACCACGGGCGACCCGATCACGGTGCTCTCCACCGCTGCCGACCCGGCGACCGTCACCGTCACCGTCGGCACGAGCGTGCTCTACGCGGGCTCGATCACCGACGTGCTCGACGCCGCCGCCCGGGCCACCTCATGACCGGCCGACGGCTCCTCGCCCGCGGCTGGCCGGTGTTCGTTCCCGTCGTCGTGCTGAACGCCACGGCGCAGGCGGCCCTCGTAGCCCCGTTCCTCACGCCCGGAACCTCTGCCGGGTTCATCGCCCTGGCCGCCCTGTCGGGTGCGGCACTCGTGGTCGCGCTGGTGCTCGTCGTGGGGCGGGCCGTGGCGCTGGCGGCGAGCCCGGGCGGTGCCGTCGCCACTCCGGGCGCCCGCGTTCCCCGCCCTCCCTACCGGGTGCCGCCGCTCCGCCTCTGGATCGCCGGCCTCGTCACGCTCGCCGTGCTCGGTGCCTCCGCCATCGTCTTCGCTCCGCTGGTCGTCATCGCCGCCACCGCCGTGCTCCTCACCCTCCCCTCCGTCGCATACGGCGCCGGGTGGTCCGCCGGCTTCCGGATGTTCGGGGCGAGGCCGTTCCGCACGATCATCCGGTGCCTGCTGACCGTCGCCCTGCTCGGGCTGCTCTGGCTCATCGCCCTGGCGCTCGGCTTCCTCATCACAGGCGTCGCCGGCGCGGCCCTCACCTGGCTCGTCTTCGGCGTCGCCGCCGTGCTGCTCGTCTGCTGGTGGACGGCCGCGCTGGCCCACGCTGCGACTGTCGAGAGAAAACTCTTCCTCAGGAATCCGCAAGAGCAGTAGCATGAGCGCATCCGAGGCTCTCGGCAACCGTACGGCCCGGACCACTATCGCTCCAGCCCTCGCACCAGCCCTGACCATCCAGCTCTCGGAGGCCGTCATGCCCGATCGTTCCACCATCCCCGAACGCCCGTCTTCTTCGACGCCCGAATTCGAATCCCGTTTTCCCCGCCGCCTCCTGTTCGCCGGAGCCGCCGCCGGGCTGGCAGGCACCGCCGTCGTCGCGAGCGCATCGCCCGCCGAAGCCGCACCGACCACGACCGCGTGGCTGCTCGGCGGTAACACGGGCGTCACCACGACCGGAACGAACTTCCTCGGGCCAACCAATGCCGGCGCACCTCTCATCTTCAAGACCAAGGCCGACGCGGCATCCTCTCTCTCCGAGAAGATGAGGCTCACCCCTGTCGGGCGCCTGGGGCTCGGTGTCACCAACCCGACCGCACGTTTTGACACGACCAGCAGCGGCACCGCGATCCAGGGCAAGAGCACCAGTTCGAACAGCAGTGGTCGGGGGGTCTCCGGATCATCCGTCAACGGCTACGGGGTCGAGGGCCTCTCGAACAAATACATCGGGGTCTTCGGCCAAGGGCCCTCCGCCGGTGTCTGGGGCGACAGCGGACTCTACGGGGTCGTCGGCCAGGCCAATACCTACGGCGGACGGTTCTCCGGAGGATCGATCGGCTCGTACAACGAAGGCGAGGGCTACGGCGTCTACGGAACGGGCGGAACGACCGGCGTCGGTGTCTACGGCCAGGGCACCACGGGCGTCAGCGGATACTGCTCGAACACCTCCGGCAACGCGATATCCGGCAGCGGCGGCGTGTACGGGGTCTACGGCGCGAACGCCTCGACTGCCGGCGTGCGCGGCGACTCGAACTACGTCGGCGTCTGGGGCCAGGGCTACAACTACGGTGTCTACGGTGTAGCCACCGCTACGGCGGGCACGAGCTTCGGGGTCTATGGGCACTCACCGAACGGCTATGCCGTCTACGCCGCCGGCGACGCCATCGTGACAGGAACCTTGTCTAAGTCGGCCGGTTCCTTCAAGATCGACCATCCCCTCGACCCCGACAACAAATGGCTCTCCCACTCCTTCGTCGAGTCTCCGGACATGATGAACGTCTACAACGGCAATGTCACCACCGATGCTGGTGGTACCGCCACGGTCGACCTGCCTTCCTACTTCGGCGCACTCAACCGCGATTTCCGCTACCAGCTCACGGTCATCGGCGACTTCGCTCAGGCCGTGGTGTCGAAAGAAGTCGAGAACAACAGTTTCGCGATCAGAACCGACAAGCCGAAGGTGAAGGTCTCCTGGCAGGTGACCGGCATCCGCCAGGACGCCTACGCCGCCGAGCATCCGATCGTCGTCGAGACGCCGAAGTCGAAGGATGACGCCGGCACTCGACTGTTCGTTCCGAAGGGCAGCGGGGCGAAAGCCGCGCAGACAGCCCCACCCGCTCCCTCCGCCGTGACCTTGACAGGGCCACCCGCCGCTGCTGCGAAGCTCCTGTCGCCCGCCGCGAACTGAGGACCAACAGAAAAAGCCCACCGTTTCCGGTGGGCCTTTTGTGTTCTGGTGGAGCTGAGGGGATTCGAACCCCTGACCCCCTGCATGCCATGCAGGTGCGCTACCAACTGCGCCACAGCCCCTCATGTTCGGCCCAGAACCCGGGGGTTCCGCTCCAAACAACTTGCCCAGACTACTACACGCCGGGCCCAGTCGCGAAACCGAGAAGGTTTCGAGTCGGTGCCGACGGGCATCCGCCGATGGGCATCGGCCCTACGGCACCGAGACGGTCAGCGGAACGACGGGGCAGTCCTTCCAGAGGCGCTCGAGCGAATAGTAGAGCCGGTCTTCGTCGTGGAAGACGTGGACCACGAGGTCGCCGAAGTCGAGCAGCACCCAGCGGCCCTCGGCGAGGCCTTCGCGGCGGAGGAGCTTGGCGCCGGACTCCTCGACCTTCTCGATGACCTCTTCGGCGATGGCGCGCACGTTGGGTTCGTTGCGGCCGGAGGCGATCAGGAAGACGTCGGTCAGGGGCAGCGGGCCGGTGACGTCGAGGGCGACGAGATTCTCGGCCTGCTTCGAGTCGGCAGCGCGAGCGGCGATCTGGGTGAGGTGGATGGAGCGGTCAGTTGCAGTCACGAAGTGGGGGTTACCAGACGGTTAGAAGATCTTGAAGACGAAGGCGGCCAGCAGGAGTCCGATGACTCCGATGGCGAGCACACCGGCCGTCACGGCAAGGATGACCGGGGCGTTCGCCCGACCACGCTTGGGGGGTGCGACCAGCCCGGAATTCGAGCCGTGGGTGCTGACGGCGCGGGTTGCGCTGACGGGTGCGACATCCGACCCGACGTCGCCGTCGGGATCGAGGTAGGCGTCGAGCTCGGAGGATTCGAGGCCGTCGGCCGGGGCCGCACCCATCGAACCGAGACTCATGGGCAGGTCGATCGACCCGGTGATGATGACCTCGCCGGTCTCGTCGAGCGCTGTGCCGACGTCACCGTGATTCGGCACAGACGGGAGCACCAGGGCGCTCGTGGTCGAGACGCTGTTCGACGAGCCGACACCACGGGTCGCGATCAACGCATCGAACGGCGACGGGGAGGGGGCGCTGTCGACTTCGCGGCTCCGGTCGTCGACCTTCGGGAAGAGGGGCGAGAGGATCGGACCCGACGGGTTCTCGTCGATCGTGATCACGTGGACCGCCTCGGGGGCGACCGTGTCGTCGATCTCGGCGAATTCTTCGTCTTCCTGGGTGGCGACTTCGGCGTCGACCGACTGGTCGACAACGATGAGTTCTTCGACAGCGATGAGTTCTTCGACAGCGATGGTCTCTTCGACGGGGACGACGACCTCGCTGGTGTCGTCGCTTCCGGTGCCGGCTGCGCGAGCGTCTTCGTCGACGACCTCGACAGCCCCGGTCTCGACGACCACGATGCTGTTCGTGTCGGGCGTCTCGGGGATGATCTCTGCGATGATCGGGCCGGTGGCCGGAGCCGCCTCCCCACCTGTCGCAACGGGCTCGGGCGCTTCCACCGCGTGCTGCTCGGCGAACGGATGGTCGACGGAGACCGCGCGACGCGCACGGCGGCTCAGGGACGGAGTCGCCCCTGTGGATGCCGGAGCGAAGGGCACGACGTCGACCGCCTCGGTCGGGGGCGCAGTTGCTTCAGGAGCACCTGTGGTGGCATCGGGAACCTCGGCAGGCGGAACAACCGCCGCGGCACGACGTTCGGCGTCGGCCTCTTCGGCCGCCTTGGCGTCTTCCTTCTGCTGTTTGCGCGGTTTTTGGCGCTCGAGTTCACGGAGCGCGCGCCGTGTCAGCGGCTGCTCGTCGTGAGGCACAGTCATTCAACACTCCGATATAGGTGATGCTTGGTGATGTACTGAACTACACCGTCGGGTACCAAGTACCACACTGGGAATCCCCGGCCTACCCGCCCACGACAGTCGGTGGACGATATGGCGAGCGCCGGAACTTCCAAATAGCTTACGTCCTGACGCGGCAAAGCGGAAATGGCAAGGGTGTGACCCGGCCGGGACACGGCCACGAAGTGCGCGAGCGACCACAGCTCCTCGCTGTCTTTCCAGCCGAGGATCTGGGCGATGGCATCGGCGCCGGAGATGAAGAACAGGTCGGCATCCGGGTTTGCCGCAGCCAGGTCCCGGAGTGTGTCGATCGTGTAGGTCGGGCCACCCCGGTCGATGTCCACCCGGCTCACGGTGAAGCGGGGATTGGATGCCGTGGCGATCACCGTCATCAGGTAACGGTGCTCGGCCTCCGTCACATCCGTCTTCTGCCACGGCGACCCGGTGGGAACGAACAGCACCGTATCGAGGTCGAAGAACTGGGCGACCTCGCTCGCGGCGACGAGGTGGCCGTGGTGGATCGGGTCGAACGTACCACCCATGATGCCGATGCGGGGCCGCCGGGGCTGGCCGGGAATCGCCTCAGGAGCAGCGGTCATGGGGGTTGCGGCGCGTTTCGTCAGGAAGCCGGTGTACCGGGGTGCGGTGTCAACGTGTCAGCAGGCAGGAGGTGCGAGCCGGCGTCAGTGGTCGGCGCCGGTGCGGTCGCCGTGACCGTGCAGGTCGTGCGACTGGGCGAAGGCGGCCGACTTCTGGGGGTGGCGGTTGGCCACGTCGCGGTAGCTCCACATCACGAAACCGGCGACGAGGAAGATCGCGAAGGCGATGAGCCCGAAGAAGACACCGGGGAACGGCAGGTTGTTGACGGCCTCTTCGGACAGCACGAGTGCGCTCGTTACGACTGACATTGATTCTCCTGATCACATCACGCGCGGCCGGTGAGGCCACGACTCAAGACTACCGGTCTCAGCGGATCTGGCCGGAACCGCGCACGAGCCACTTCGTGCTCGTGAGTTCGGGCAGGCCCATCGGGCCGCGGGCGTGGAGTTTCTGGGTGGAGATGCCGACCTCCGCGCCGAAGCCGAACTCCCCGCCGTCGGTGAACCGCGTGGACGCGTTCACCATCACCGCAGCGGAGTCGACCTCGTTCAGGAACCGCTCCGCGTTGCCGAGGTTGTTCGTGATGATCGACTCGGTGTGGTGCGTGGAGTATCGCCGGATGTGCTCCATCGCCTCATCGATGTCGGCGACGACCTTCACAGCGAGGTCGAGGCTCATGTACTCGGTCTGCCAGTCCTCCTCGGTGGCCGCGACGGCGTCGGGGAAGAAGGCCCTTGTTTCGTCGTCGCCGTGGATGACCACTCCGTCGGCCCGGAGGCGCGCGAGCACGGGCGGCAGCAGCCGGGCCGCAGCCCCGCGGTGCACCAGGAGTGTCTCGAGCGCGTTGCACACACTCGGCCGCTGCACCTTCGCGTTCTGCACGATGTCGACCGACCACGCTTCGTCGGCGCTCTCGTCGAGGAAGACGTGCACCACGCCGGCGCCCGTCTCGATGACCGGCACCTTCGACTCGGCGACCACGGTGTTGATGAGCGAGGCGCTGCCCCGGGGTATGAGCACGTCGACGAGACCCCTCGCCTGCATCAGCTCGTGCGCACCGGCACGCCCGAACTCGTCGATGGTCTGCACGCACTCCCGGGGAAGCCCGACGGAGGCCAGGGCATCCTGGATCAGCCCGACGAGCACGCGGTTGGTGTTCTCGGCCGCCGACCCCCCGCGGAGCACCACGGCGTTGCCACTCTTCAGGGCGAGCGCGGCGATGTCGACCGTGACGTTGGGCCGGGCCTCGTAGATGACACCGACGACCCCGAACGGAACGCGCACCTGGTCGATGCGGATGCCGTTCGGCAGGATGCGACCGCGGACCGTCTCACCGACCGGGTCGACCAGCCCGACGATGTCGAGTACGGCATCTGCCAGGGCGACGAGTCGCGGTTCGCTGAGCGTGAGACGATCCTGGAGTGCTGTGGAGAGGCCGTTCTCCCTGCCGTTCGCGAGGTCGAGCCCGTTGGCCGGCACGATCTCGGCCGCACCGGTGGCGACAGCCCGGGAGATTGCCTCGAGCGCCCGGTTCTTCAGCTCGGCGTTCGCCGTCGCGAGCACGATCGACGCTGCGCGGGCTGCGACGAGACGGTCGGTGAGCGACGTGTGAGGGGATGCGTCGAGAGTGGTGTTGGCCATGCTCAGAGTCTAGAACCCGATGCAGGCCAGCCCGCCGGCGGTGACGGAATCTGTGGAGAACTCCTAAACGGAGGCGGGTGTGAAGAACGTGCCGATCGGATGCCCGGCCAGGGCCTCGGTCACGAGAGTGGCCGACGTCACCAGCACAGCGGTGCCGGCATCCGCTGCCAGGCGTGCAGCAGAGACCTTCGTGGCCGCTCCACCGGTGCCGACGCCCGCGGCGCCGATGTCCCCGAAGGTCACGTCGGCGAGCAGGTCGCCGACCGGAACGTCGACGATCTTGACCGCGCCCGGCTCGGACGGCGGCCGGGTGTAGAGCGCATCGACATCCGAGAGCAGCACCAGCACGTCGGCTTTCACCAGAACCGAGACGAGGGCGGCGAGCCGGTCGTTGTCGCCGAACCGGATCTCGTGAGTGGCGACGGTGTCGTTCTCGTTGACGATCGGCAGGATCCGGAGCTTCAGCAGCCGTTCCATCGCCCGCTGGGCATTGCTGCGGTGGCTCGGGTTCTCGAGGTCGCCCGCTGTCAGGAGCACCTGTCCCGCCACGATGCTGAACGGCGTGAGCGCGTTCTGGTAGCGATAGATGAGCACGTTCTGGCCCACGGCCGCCGCCGCCTGCTGCGTCGCGAGGTCGGTCGGGCGTTCGTCGAGCCGGAGGTAGGGCATCCCGGTCGCAATCGCGCCGGACGACACCAGGATGACCTCGGTGCCCCGCCCGTGCAACTCAGCGAGGGCGGCGACCAGCACGGCGATGTGCCCGGCATTGGCCCCGCTGATCGACGACGAGCCGACCTTCACCACGACGCGCGCCGCATCGCGGATACCCTCGCGGGTGAGGATGGAGCCTCGGCTCACTCGCGCTCCCCGGACGAGCCCGAGGGCGCGGGCGTACCCGATCCGTCGAGGGCGGAGTCGAAGTCGGGCTCGGTCAGACCGTCCGCCTCCTCGTCGCCCCAGAGGCCGGCCTCCTTCTCACGCACCAGCTCCGCCCGGGCGGCCGCCTTCGCATCCATCAGTTCCACGTAGCGCTGGCGGCGGGTCTGGTTGGTGCGGCGGCTGTTCGGGTCGAGTCGCGGATCGGTGCCGCGCGGGGCGGTCACGAGCTCGGCGGTCGATGTGAGGGTCGGCTCCCAGTCGAAGATGATGCCGTTGCCCGGGCCGATGACGACGGTGGATCCGCCGACGGCACCCGCACGGAACAGTTCGTCCTCGACCCCGAGCTTCGCGAGCCGGTCGGCGAGGAACCCGATGGCCTCCTCGTTCGTGAAGTCGGTCTGTGCGACCCAGCGCTCGGGTTTCGCGCCGAGAACGCGGTAGACGTTTCCGAACGAACCACCCTCGACGACAACCCGGAAGTCGGCGTCGTCGACGGCCTTCGGACGGATGACGATGCGCGGCTTGGCCGCCTCCGAGGCTGCCTCGGCACGGCTGGTCTCGACAACGCCGGCCAGCGCGAACGACAGCGGCTGCAGGCCCTCATGGCTCACCGTCGAGATCTCGAACACGCGATATCCGCGAGCCTCGAGGTCGGGGCGCACGAAGTCTGCGAGTTCGCGGCCCTCGGGAACGTCGATCTTATTCAGCGCGATCAGCTGGGGCCGTTCGAGCAGCGGCAGCTGGCCATCCGGAACCGGGTACGCGGCAAGCTCCGCGAGGATGATGTCGAGGTCGCTCAGGGGGTCGCGCCCCGGCTCGAGCGTCGCGCAGTCGAGCACGTGCAGCAGCGCGCTGCACCGTTCGACGTGCCGGAGGAACTCCAGGCCCAGGCCCTTGCCCTCGCTCGCGCCCTCGATGAGGCCGGGAACGTCGGCGATCGTGTAGCGGGTCTCGCCGGCCTGCACCACGCCGAGGTTCGGGTGGAGCGTCGTGAACGGGTAGTCGGCGATCTTCGGTTTCGCTGCCGACATCGCCGCGACCAGGCTCGACTTTCCGGCAGAGGGGTAGCCGACCAGCGCCACGTCGGCGACCGTCTTCAGCTCGAGGTAGACGTCGCCCTCCCAGCCGGGCGTGCCCAGCAGGGCGAAACCGGGGGCCTTGCGCTTGCTCGACGCGAGGGCGGCATTGCCGAGCCCGCCCTGGCCGCCGGGTGCGACGACGATGCGGATGCCCGGCTCGTCCATGTCGACGAGGGTCTCCCCCTCGGCGTTCTTGACGACCGTGCCGACGGGCACGTTCAGCACCATCTCCTCGCTCGTGAAACCACTCTTGTGATCTCCCGCACCGGGGCCGCCGTTCTCGGAGCTGCGGTGCGGGCGACGGTGGAAGTCGAGGATGGTCGTGGTCTGCGGGTCGCTGACGAGCACGATGTCGCCACCATTGCCGCCGTTGCCGCCGTCAGGGCCCGCCAGCGGCTTGAACTTCTCGCGCTTGATCGACACACAGCCGTTGCCGCCGTTGCCGGCACGCAGATGGAGGGTTACCTGGTCAACAAACGTTGCCATTTGCACTCCTTACGATGGTGCGACGGGTGCCGCGTCTAACGAAAAACAGGGGCGGGCCGAAGCCCGCCCCTGCCGAAACATGAGGTACCTGACTAGGCAGGCACCGCAACGGGCTCGGCTGCAACAACCGGCACGACGATGTTGATGACTTTTCGGCCACCCTTGTTGCCGAACTCGACCGAACCGGCGGCGAGGGCGAACAGGGTGTCGTCGCCGCCACGGCCGACGTTCACGCCGGGGTGGAAGTGGGTGCCGCGCTGGCGGACGATGATCTCGCCCGCCGAGACGACCTGGCCGCCGAAGCGCTTGACGCCGAGGCGCTGCGCGTTGGAGTCACGACCGTTGCGAGTGGAACTCGCGCCTTTTTTGTGTGCCATGAGTGTCTACCTGCCCTTACTTGATCGTGGTGACCTTGACACGAGTGAGCTCCTGGCGGTGGCCCTGGCGCTTCTTGTATCCGGTCTTGTTCTTGAACTTCTGGATGACGATCTTCGGGCCGCGGAGGTCTTCGAGGACCTCAGCGGTGACCTTGACCTTGGCGAGCTTGGCCGAGTCGGACGTGATCGTCGAACCGTCGACCAGCAACACCGCTGCCAGCTGGATGTTGCCGTCTTTGTCGCCCTTGATGCGGTCGAGGGTGACGATGGTGCCGACCTCTACCTTTTCCTGGCGGCCACCGGCGCGCACAACTGCGTAAACCACTTCACATACCTATTCTCTACTCGGCGACGCCGCCCAACCAGTGGTTGGCCTGCACCCTTGATATACATTGAAAGCTTCTGGAAAGTCCCAGTGACTGTGCGCGGGCAGAGCCAGCACGCACCAACGGTCTACTTTACTTCGAAGCGCGTGCCGGGTCAAACGCAGCCGGTGTGTCCGCTCCGTCAGCTTACACCGCGGGAGTTTGTAGGCTGGTCGGATGACCGTGCTCATCGATCTCCCGCGCTGGCCGGCGCACGACACGCTCTGGTCGCATCTGGTGAGCGATTCGTCGCTCGCCGAGCTGCACGCCTTTGCGGCCGCCCTGGGGATCCCACGCCGGGGCTTCGATCTCGACCACTACGACGTGCCCGCTTCGCGCTACGACGAGCTCGTGGCGGCCGGTGCGAAGCCGGCCACCATGCGGGAGATCGTGGTGGCGCTCCGCTCCAGCGGGCTGCGGGTGATCGCGAAGGATCGCCCGCAGCACCGCTGAGGGGGTGCTAGTCGGCCGAGGGCGCGACGGGGGCGCTGAGCGCGGCCGTCGAGACGCGCCGGCTCCGCGAGCGGCCCTGGCCGGGCTGCTTCGGTTCGGGAAGAGCCTCGAGCACCGAGTCGAGCAGTCGTGCGGCATCCTCACGCTTGGCGCGCTGGGAGGCCTGGCCCTGCGGCTGCAGCGGGAGGTCGAAGATCGGCAGGTCGTGCGCGGCCTCCGGTGTCTCCACTGACGCAGCCACACCGGTCGGGGGCACGTCGGTCCGGGCGATGGTCTCCTCGGGCTCGGGAGCCACGGCGGGCTCCGTCACGGGTGATTCGACCGCAGCGGCAGGCGCTGCCTCAGCGGCGGCCTCGGTGGCGGCCTCCGTGGCCGTGCCCTCGACGGTCGCGCGATCCTCGTCGGCCGCCTCTGCACTGGCGGCCGCCCGCTGGCTGCGCGAACGCCGGGAACTCCGGCGGGAGCGCTGCGAGCCACCGGACTCCGGCGAACTCTCCTCGGTGGCACCGGCGGTCTCGTCGGGGCTGGCTGCACCCGCGACATCCGCACCGGTGACCGCCATGCCCGAGACGACCTCGCCGGCACCCTCACCGGCGGCACCGGTGGTCGGCAGCGTGCCCTGGAGGGCAGCCTCCGCGACGGCGGCCGACTCGGCCAGCGTCACTTCGAGCGCCGGTTTCGTGCCGTTCGCCGAGGCGATGGTGCTCGCCGCGATCTTGGCGAGCGCGGTCTGGGCGGCCGGGGTGATGCTGTGGGTCACGCCAGCGGTGTGGGATCCGGTGGAGGAACCGCCGCCGAAGGCCGATCCGTTGCCGCCGTTCGAACCGTTGCCCGAACCACCACCACCGTTTCCGTTACTGCCGCCGCCGTTGCCGTTGTTGCCCGAACCGTTGCCGTTGGACCCCTGGCCGCCCTTCCGGCCGCGACGCTGCTCCGGCTGCGGGGTCTGGGTCTGGCGGTGCTTCGACGACGGGTCGTGGTGCACGATCACGCCGCGTCCCGCGCACACCTCGCAGGGCTCGCTGAACGACTCGAGCAGGCCGAGACCCAGCTTCTTGCGGGTCATCTGCACCAGACCGAGCGAGGTGACCTCGGCCACCTGGTGCTTGGTGCGGTCGCGGCTGAGGCACTCGACGAGGCGCCGGAGCACGAGGTCGCGGTTCGACTCGAGCACCATGTCGATGAAGTCGACGACGATGATGCCGCCGATGTCGCGGAGGCGCATCTGGCGAACGACCTCTTCGGCCGCTTCGAGGTTGTTCTTCGTGACGGTCTCCTCGAGGTTGCCGCCCGAACCGACGAACTTGCCGGTGTTGACATCGACCACCGTCATGGCCTCGGTGCGGTCGATCACGAGCGAGCCGCCCGAGGGCAGCCAGACCTTGCGGTCGAGCGCCTTCTCGATCTGCTCGTTGATGCGGAAACGGTCGAAGGGGTCGCCCTCACCGTCGAAGATCTCGATGCGGTCGACCAGATCCGGTGCCACCTGGGCGAGGTACGTCTCGATCGTCGCCTGCGCGTCGGAGCCGCTGATGACGAGCTTCCCGAAGTCCTCGTTGAAGACGTCGCGGATGATCTTGACCAGCAGGTCGGGCTCGCCGTGCAGCAGGGCGGGCGACTGCAGGGATTTCACCTTCTCGCTGATGGAGGACCACTGCTCGATCAGGCGCTGCACGTCGAGCGTGAGCTGCTCCTCGGTGGCGCCCTCGGCCGCGGTGCGCACGATCACGCCGACGTTGTCGGGCAGCACCTCCTTGAGGATCTTCTTCAGGCGTGCACGTTCGGTGTCGGGGAGCTTCCGCGAGATGCCGTTCATGTTGCCGTTCGGCACATACACGAGGTAGCGGCCGGGCAGCGAGAGCTGGCTGGTCAAGCGGGCACCCTTGTGGCCCACCGGATCCTTCGTGACCTGCACCAGAACGGTGTCGCCCGGCTTCAGAGCAAGCTCGATGCGGCGGGGCTGGTTGCCGGTGTCCGCGGCCTCCCAGTCGACCTCGCCCGAGTAGAGCACGGCATTCCGGCCGCGCCCGATGTCGACGAAGGCTGCCTCCATGCTCGGCAGCACGTTCTGCACGCGGCCGAGGTAGACGTTGCCGATGAGCGAGGCATCCTGTGCCTTCGCCACATAGTGCTCGACCAGCACGCCGTCTTCGAGAACGCCGATCTGGATGCGGTCGTGCGCCGAGCGCACGACCATCGAGCGGTCGACCGACTCGCGGCGGGCGAGGAACTCGGCCTCGGTGATGACCGGACGGCGGCGGCCCGCGTCACGGCCGTCGCGTCGGCGCTGCTTCTTCGCCTCGAGTCGGGTCGAACCCTTGATGCGCTGGGGCTCGGTGATCAGTTCGGCGGCCGGTGCCTGCTGGCGTGGCGGACGGACTTTGACCACGGTGTTCGGCGGCAGGTCGTCGGGCAGGCGGCTCTCGTCGCCGCTCCGGCGGCGGGTGCGGCGGCGGACGGTGGTGTCGCCGCGGTCACCGCCGAGGTCTCCCCGATCGCCGAAGTCGCGGTCGCGGTCGTCGCGGTTACGGTCGCGGTCGTCACGGTTACGGTCGCGGTCGTCACGGTCACGGTCGCGGTCGTCACGGTCACGGTCGTAGTCGTCGTCGCGGTCGCGCCCGGGACGGGGCGGGAGCACGGGGATGTCGGGGGCCTGGAAGAGGAGCGACGTCGTGGTGCGGGGTGCCGGTTCGGTCGGTGCGGCGGGAGCCTGGCCGAGTTCGGGTTCGAGCCAGGGCTCGTTGGTTTCGTTCGGATCTGTCATGGGGACCTTCACATCTGTTGCGGTCGACGGTGCCTGCCATGCGGACAGCGTCTGGACCGGTACTGATTGGGCCGGTGCGGCCTGGCTCTGCGCGATTACGGGCGCGGCGGATTGGACGTCGGCAGGGTGGGGCTCTGCGGCGCGATCATGCGCCGTTTCGGCAGCCACAGCGTCGGGCGTGGTCAGCTCCGTCGCCTTCTTGGCCGCCTTGCGCCCGCCGAACAGGCGTGACCGTCGTTTGACCGGTTGATTGTCTTCCACCATTGCTGGTGCACTCCTTGCCGGGCTGGGCGACCGCGCCACCCTGCCGGTTACTCTCTCGTGCGGCACCGTTTCCGGCGAGACTTCTCCGTCTTCGGTACCGCAAATCCTTCACGCGAACCGTCCGGCTTCAGCTCTGGACGGAACCTTCGTGTCTCTGATGATGCTCCGTGCCCCCTTCTTCAGGTGGCCCGGCAAACCTTTTGCGCCACTGGGCGCATGTTCTGCTGTCGTACCGGGCGCGGCCCGGAAGACATGCTGCCATTATCGCACGCATTCCCAGAAGAGGCGGATGGGGCGTGTGGCAGAATGCCACAGTGATCGAAGAAACCCTGCCCGTGCGGCGCCCCATCGGGCTGGCGATCTTCCTGGTGACAGCCGGTGTGATCGGCTGGATCGCCTCGTTCGCGCTGACCCTCGAGAAGATCGAGACGCTGGTCAACCCGAACTACGTGCCGTCGTGCAACATCTCCGTGCTGGTCAGCTGCGGTCCGAACATGGCGAGCCCCCAGGGCTCGCTGTTCGGGTTTCCGAACCCGCTGATCGGTGTGGCGTGCTTCATCGCCGTCATCGTCGTCGGCGTCGGAATCCTGGCAGGAGCGACGTTCGCGCGCTGGTTCTGGGTGCTCTTCAACCTCGGCATCGCCGGCGCCCTGGTGTTCGTGATCTGGCTGATCGGCCAGAGCATCTTCGTGCTCGGCACGCTCTGCCCCTACTGCATGGTCGTCTGGACCGCGGTGATCCCGCTGTTCTGGTACGTGACCGTGTTCAACCTGCGGGAGGGCAACATCCCTGTGCCGGCCGGGGTACGGGGCATCGCCCGGCTGTTCTTCCCGTTCCTCTGGCTCTTCGTGATCGTCTCGTACCTCGTGGTGGCCGTGCTGGCCCAGCTGCGCCTCGACGTCATCGCGTCGCTCACCAACAGCTGAGCCGGCCCGATCCTCCTAGTCGAACCAGAGGGCGAGCTCGCGGGCGGCCGACTCCGGGGAGTCGCTGCCGTGAACGAGGTTCTGCTGCACCTTGAGGCCCCAGTCGCGGCCGAGGTCGCCGCGGATCGTTCCGGGCGCGGCGGTGGTGGGGTCGGTGGTGCCGGCGAGGGAGCGCCAGCCCTCGATCACGCGGTTGCCGGCGACGCGCGCGGCGAAAACGGGGCCCGACTCCATGAACTCGATGAGGGGCTCGTAGAACGGCTTGCCCTCGTGCTCCTCGTAGTGGGCCGCGAGCAGCGCGCGCGACGGCTCGAAGAGCTTCACGTCGACGAGCTGGTAGCCCTTCTTCTCGATGCGGGCGAGGATCTCGCCGATCAGGTTGCGCGCGACACCGTCGGGCTTGATCAGAACGAGGGTCTCTTCGACGTTTGCAGTCACAGGGTTCTACTTTCTGGTGGGAGGTTCTGGATGAGGGACAGAGCGGTCAGGGTCAGCACAGAGCGGTCAGGGTCAGGGTTGCCCGGCGAGCCGGGCGTTCTCGCGGTCGATCATGCCACCCCTGATCACGGCGAACACCCACATTCCGCCGAACAGCACGGCAACGATGAGCATCAGCGGCACCAGGATGGCGGAGGCCAGGATGATCACCTGGAGCACCCAGCCGAGGGCGATGCCGATCGGGCGGCCGAGCAACGGGATCGTGGCGAGCAGCAGCACGCAGAGCGCCGCTCCGCCGCCGAGAGCGACCGGCCAGGGCAGGGCCTTCAGCCCGAAGACAGCAAGGGTCGCCAGGAACATGATGACCGACTCGAAGCCGAGAACGATCGAG
This sequence comes from Subtercola boreus, assembly GCF_006716115.1. Lineage (NCBI taxonomy): Bacteria > Bacillati > Actinomycetota > Actinomycetes > Micrococcales > Microbacteriaceae > Subtercola > Subtercola boreus. The sequence continues at coordinate 1,857,202 of NZ_VFOO01000001.1, forward strand.
CAGATGCTCTCGCGGACGCTCCGCTTGCGACGCGCCCGTGGAGCCCGCGGGGCACGGCTGGGTCTGCCGGGCCGTGCCGGCTCGTCGGGCACTCCGCCAACTTCGAGCGGCTCGCTCACGGCTTCCAGCCCTCGTCGGCGGCCAGGGTGATGATCTCCCCGACGAGCGTGATCGACCCGGTCACCAGCACGGCGCCCCTGTCGGACTCCCCTGCCGACTCGCGGGCGATCGCGGCGGCTTCCCGTGGGTCGAGCTCGACCACGACACGGTCGGCGCCGGCGATGCCGACCACCACGCTCGCAAGCTCATCGGCGTCGACGGCACGGTCTGACGAGGAACGCGTGACGACGAACTCCGAGACGACCGGTTCCAGCGCTCTGACGATGCCCGCGGCGTCCTTGTCTGCGAGGATGCTGATCACCGCAACGACCTTGTCGAACGTGAAGTACTGCTTCATCGCCGCCGCGAGCGCCTCTGCACCGCCGGGGTTGTGTGCGGCATCCACCAGCACCGTCGGCTCGGTGCCGATCAGCTGGAGGCGGCCGGGCGAGGTGACCGTGTTGAAGGCCTCGGTGAGTACGTCTTCGACGAGAGCGGTCTGGCCGCCGCCGAGGAACGATTCGACCGCAGCCACGGCGACGGCCGCGTTCTGGGCCTGGTGGTCGCCGTACAGCGGCAGGAAGAGGTCGCGGTAGGTGCCCGCGACGCCCTTGATCGTCACGACCTGGCCACCGACGGCGACGGAGCTCGAGACGACCTCGAACCCGTCGCCCTCGGCGACGAATGTCGACTCGGTGAGCTCGGCGGCGCGCTGCAGCTCGGCGAGCGCCTCCGGTTGCTGCTTCGCCGTGACGACCTGCGCGGCCGGTTTGACGATGCCCGACTTGGTGCGGGCGATCTCCGCGACGGTGTTGCCGAGCCGCGCCGTGTGGTCGAGCGAGATCGGCGTGAACACCGCCACCTGGCCGTCGGCAACGTTGGTGGAGTCCCACTCGCCGCCCATGCCGACCTCGATCACGGCGACGTCGACGGGCGCGTCGGCGAACGACGCGAACGCGAGCACCGTGAGGGCCTCGAAGAACGTCAGGCGGGGTTCGCCGGCACCGGTGAGTTCCGCATCCACAATGCCGAGGAACGGCTGGATGTCGGCCCAGTTGGCCGCGAGCGCCTCATTCGAGATGGGCCGGCCGTCGATGACGATGCGTTCGTTCAGTCGTTCGAGATGCGGGCTCGTGAAGAGTCCGGTGCGGAGCCCGTAGGCCCGCAGGATGCTCTCGGCGATACGGCTGGTGCTGGTCTTGCCGTTCGTTCCGGTGATGTGGATGATCGGGTAGGCCCTGTGCGGGTCACCCAGCAGCTCGACAACGCGCCGGGTCGCCCCGAGCCGGGGTTCGGGAGCCGCTTCGCCGAGGCGGGAGAGCAGTTCGGCGTAGACCTCGTCGCCCTGCTCGACGAACTCGTCGGGCAGCTCGGGCTCGTCTTCGCCGATGGTGGCGCCGCCGCCAGCCCGCACCACGAGCTGTTCGTCGTAGGCGTCGGCCATCTCGAACTCGCTCGGGTCTTCCGTGTCGTCGGCGGCGTCATCGTCATCGTCGTCGACCGTTCCGTCGTCGTCGTAGCGCTGGCGGTGCACACCGTCACCCGGGTCGTCGCCATAACCGATCTGGTCGCGAACGCCGTCACCCTCACGCAGCTCGTCGGGCTCACGATCGCCACCCTCGAACGCGCCTGGCTCGACCCCGTCGGCCCCGACCTCATCTGGATTCCTCGGGTCAGACATCGCGGACTCCTTCCGGCCGGCTCACGGCCACCACGAACAGGTCGCTGTTGGCGTACCTGTCCTTCTCGACGCGGGCGAAGTGCTCGGGTGGAGTACTCACCATGCGTCCGATCCATTCCGAGACCAGGACCTCGCGGTAGCGCTCGAGGTTCCGGAAATCCTTCGGCGACACCACGGTGAACCGGGTGGCGAGGGTCTCCTCGTCGATGGCGACGGTTCCGGCGTTGCTGCCGGACCCTCCCGCGGCGACGCTCCGCACCGCATCCGCGTCGGCATCGCTGAAGAAGACCAGGTCGAGGGTGATGCGGTCGCTCACGTCGAAGCCCGCGCCCTTCCGGGTCTCCTGCACGGCACGGATGACGTCGCGGGCCAGGCCCTCAGCCTCGAGCTCGGGCGTCATCGTGGTGTCGAGCAGCGCGAAACCTCCGCCGGGGAGCAGCGCGAGCGCCTGTGAGGAGGGAGCGCCAACGCCCGGTGCCGGACCGTCGGCAGACGCGGCGGGCTGCCCCGCGACATCCGGAGCCGACGTCTCGAGTACGAGCTCGTACTCGGCCGCTTCGAGGTCGATGCCGCCGGCCGTGACGACGCCGTCGTGCTCGGACCAGTCGCCGTTCCGAGCCGCCTTGATGACCTGCTGCACCTGCTTGCCGAGCCGCGGGCCCGCCGCACGGGCGTTGACGGTGAGTCGCGAGGTGATGCCGAAGTCGGCGGCGCTGGTCGGAACCTGCTCGACGAAGCTGACCGCCTTGACGTTCAGCTCGTCGCGGAGGATCTCCTCGAATGCGGCGAGCGCTGCGGCGTTCTCGGTGACCACCGTGAGACTCGCGAGCGGCAGGCGCACGCGCAGCCCGTTCGCCTTGCGGAGCGAGAGGGCGCTCGAGCTGATGGCGCGGATGCGGTCCATCGCGGCGACGAGCTCGGGCTCCTCGGGGAAGGCGTTCGCGTGCGGCCAGTCTTCGAGGTGCACGCTCCGGCCGCCGGTGAGGCCCTTCCAGACGTGGTCGCCGATCAGCGGGATGAGCGGTGCCGACAGCCGCGTCAGGGTCTCGAGCACGGTGTAGAGGGTGTCGAAGCCCTGCCGGTCGTCTCCCGACCAGAAACGGTCGCGGGAGCGGCGCACGTACCAGTTCGTGAGCACGTCGGCGAAGTCTCGGAGCCGGGACGCGGCGACGGTCGCATCCAGCGCCTCGAGGTCGGCGGTGACGCCCTCGACGAGATCGCGGGTCTTCGCGAGCAGGTAGCGGTCGAGAACGTCGGTGGAGTCCGTGCGCCAGGAGGCCTCGTATCCGGCCTCGCCCGCGGCGTCAGCACCGCCCGCGGCGTTCGCGTACAGGCTGAAGAAGTAGTACGTGTTCCAGAGCGGCAGGATGAACTGCCGCACCGACTCGCGGATACCCTCCTCAGTGACGATGAGGTTGCCGCCCCGCAGAACCGGCGAGCTCATCAGGAACCAGCGCATCGCGTCGGAGCCGTCGCGGTCGAAGACCTCGTTCACGTCGGGGTAGTTGCGGAGGCTCTTCGACATCTTCTGGCCGTCGCTGCCGAGAACGATGCCGTGGCTGATCACGTTCTTGAACGCGGGGCGGTCGAAGAGCGCGGTCGAGAGGATGTGCATCGTGTAGAACCAGCCGCGCGTCTGCCCGATGTACTCGACGATGAAGTCGGCGGGGCTGTGCGTGTCGAACCAGTCGTGGTTCTCGAACGGATAGTGCACCTGCGCGAAAGGCATCGACCCGCTGTCGAACCAGACGTCGAGCACGTCTTCGATGCGGCGCATCGTCGACCCGCCGGTGGGGTCGTCGGGGTTCGGGCGTGTCAGGCTGTCGATGTAGGGGCGGTGGAGGTCGGGCTGGCCGTCGGCGTTCAGCGGAAGAGCGCCGAAGTCGCGCGCGAGCTCGTCGAGCGAGCCGTACACGTCCACCCGCGGGTACTCGGGGTTGTCGCTCTTCCACACCGGGATCGGTGAACCCCAGTAGCGGTTGCGCGAGATCGACCAGTCGCGGGCGTTGGAGACCCACTTGCCGAACTGCCCGTCTTTGACGTTCTCGGGCACCCATTCGATCTGCTGGTTGAGGTCTTCCATGCGGCCCCGGAAGTCGGTGACCCGGATGAACCAGCTCGACACGGCCTTGTAGATCAGCGGGTTGCGGCAGCGCCAGCAGTGCGGGTACGAGTGCTCGTAGCTCGCCTGGCGGAGAAGCCGGCCCTGGGCCTTCAGCAGCTGGGTGAGCGGCTTGTTGGCCTCGAAGACCTGGAGGCCGGCGACCTCGGTGATGTTCGGCAGGAAGCGCGCGCCCTCGTCGACCGAGATGAGCACGGGGATACCCGCAGCCTCGCAGATCTTCTGGTCTTCCTCGCCGTAGGCAGGCGACTGGTGCACGATGCCCGTGCCCTCTGTGGTGGAGACGTAGTCGGCCACGAGGATCTGCCAGGCGTTCTGGGTGCCGTAGGTCTCGGCGTCGGCGTAGTAGTCCCAGAGGCGGTCGTACTTCACACCGTCGAGCTCGCTGCCCAGGAGGGTGCGGGTGACGGCCGCGCGCGCGGCCTCGGCGGAGTCGTAGCCAAGCTCCTTGGCGTAGTTGCCGACGAGGTCTTCGGCGAGCAGGTAGTCGGCGCTCAGTACGTCTGTCGCGACATCCGGAGCATCGGAACCCTGCTCGCGAGCGACCTCGGCATCTGCGGTGCCGTTCGGGCCCGAGGGCACGACCGCATACGTGATGCCAGGCCCGACAGCGAGCGCGAGGTTCGTCGGCAGGGTCCACGGGGTGGTCGTCCAGGCGAGGGCGCGCACGGCGGTGAGGCCGAGCGACTCGGCCTTCGTGCCGACGAGCGGGAACGTCACGGTGACGGTCTGGTCCTGGCGCATCTTGTAGACGTCGTCGTCCATGCGGAGTTCGTGGTTCGACAGCGGGGTCTCGTCGTGCCAGCAGTAGGGCAGCACACGGAAACCCTCGTAGGCGAGCCCCTTGTCGTGCAGCTGCTTGAACGCCCAGATCACGCTCTCCATGAACGTGATGTCGAGCGTCTTGTAGTCGTTCTCGAAGTCGACCCAGCGCGCCTGCCGGGTGACGTACTCCTGCCATTCGCCGGTGTACTGCAGCACGGATGCCCGGGCCGCCGCATTGAACTCGGCGATGCCCATCGCCTCGATCTCGCTCTTCTCGGTGATACCGAGCTGGCGCATGGCTTCGAGTTCTGCGGGCAGGCCGTGCGTGTCCCAGCCGAATCGGCGGTGCACGAGCTTGCCGCGCATCGTCTGGAAGCGAGGGAACAGGTCTTTGGCGTAGCCGGTCAGCAGGTGACCGTAGTGCGGAAGCCCGTTGGCGAACGGCGGCCCGTCGTAGAAGACCCACTCGGGGGCATCTGCGCGTTGGTCGATCGACGCTTGGAAGGTGCCGTCGGCCTTCCAGAAGCCGAGCACCTGCTCTTCGATGGCCGGGAACCGGGGGCTCGGGCTGATGCTGTTCGAGCCGCTGCCGTTCGAACCGCTGCTGTTCGAACCGGGGCTGTTCGAACCGGGGCCGAATGCCGCGCCTGCGGGTGACTCTTTGGGATACGTCATGTCTGCGGTGTCTCCTGGACGGCTGTGTGCGCTGCTGCCTGTTCCACGAGGACGCCAGCTCTGCTCTCTCCGGCGCGGTACCACCCCGCTTACCGTCTGTGCCGTCGCCCTCTCGGGTGTCGGCGCTTCCGGTCGCTCTCTCATTGGCTGTGACGGGCCAGACCCGGCCGGTTCTACTGGGTTCAGGGCACCCCGTACGGGGCGACCATCGCTGTTCTTCCGGCGACTCCCCGGTGATGACCGGCTCATAGTCGTTGGTGAGCAATATTACACGTCTGACAGGGTGGCTAGGCTGCTGTGGAGAGAGTTGCCGAGAGGAGTCGCTGTGGAGGAGAAGTCGGCAGCGACCGTCAGGCCTCCGCGCGGCCGGCCCCGCTCGTCGTCGCGGGAACTCCTCGAAGACGCCGCCTACGAACTGTTCCTCGAGAACAGCTACGTGAAGACGACGGTCGAGCAGATCACCCAGCGCGCCGGCGTCGGGCGCTCGACCTTCTTCAACTACTTCGACGGCAAGAGCGACGTGTTCTGGGGCGACATCGACCGCGCCTTCGGCACTCTGCAGGCGCGCCTCGACGAGCAGACACCGGATGCCCTCCCCCTGCCCGCGCTCTCGAACGCCCTCGCGGCCGTCGCCCGAGAGTTCGGGCCATCCCGGGTACCGTGGATCCTGACGCAGTACACTTCCATCGGGTCGGTGCCTGAGGTGGAGGCGTCGGCGCTGGCCAGGTTCGCGCGGTGCGCGGGGCAACTCAGCACTTTCGTCGCGGTGCGGCAGGGTCTGGATCCCGACACGCTCCTGCCCCGCACCGTGGCCTACGCCGCCACCGGCGCCGTAGTGGCCGCGGCCCAGGAATGGGCGGCGGCGGGCCCGTCGCGCGGCTCCCTCGAACCCTTCGTGGTGCGCGCCCTCGACGCCCTCGCGCGCGGCTTCGCCGCCTGACGCGGGCCTGCGGCCTGGCCGCCCCACCCGTGTCGATCGCGGTGCGGCGCTCTCCCGCGCACCCCCCGCTGCGCACCCCGCTCCCCGCACTCCGTCGCGCATCCCGCACCCCGCTTCCCGCTCCCCTCACCCCGTCGCGCACACCGCACCCGGCTCCCCTCACCCCGCCGCGGGTCACGCACCACCCGCGCGGTGGAGTCGAATCGATTCGATGGGACGCGAAGTGCTCCTATCGCGCCTCTACAGAGCTCTTACAGCCCCATCGAATCGATTCGATGCACGCCCGAGCGCGTGGGCTGCGCGCGGCACGGGTGTGACAGGCGCAGCACGGCGCACGGCGCGGCGCAGCACAGCGCACGGCGCGGCGCAGCACAGCGCACGGCGCGGCGCAGCACGGCGCACGGCGCGGCGCGGCGCAGCGGATCGGATCCGCCAAGCCGGAGCAGAACGCCCGGGCCGGATAGTCCCGGACTCGGCCCCCCAGCGGAGACGCTGGGCCGGACCGGAGCGGAGCGGCCGGGCCGGGCGGGCCCGGAGCGGGGGCGGTCAGACGCGGTTGTAGTACCCGTAGAGGTAGTCGGCGAGTGACTGGCGCGTCAGCGGGGTGGTCGGACCGAAGGTGGTGCCGCCGACGACCTGGTGTGCCTTCATCCACTCGATCGAGCGGTAGGCGGGGTTCGACTTCGGCACGTCGGTGAACGAGGGGGTGGCAGGGTTCGGCAGGGTGTCACCGCTGAAGGTGGCGAGGATCACGGCCAGGTCCTGCCGGTTGACGATGGCGTTCGGGTTGAAGTTGCCGCTCGCGTCGGGAGAGGCCAGCCCGCGCGACTTCATCCATTCGACCGCCGTGAAGGCCGCGTTGCCGACGCTGATGTCGGCGAACGACGGCGTGGTCGGAGGTACGAACGGCAGCCCGTAGTACTTGTAGAGGTAGGTCGCGACGGTCGACTTGTTGGCCTGCTTCGCCGGGTAGAACACCTGGCTGCCGTCGGCCGCCGTCACGGAGTTCGCGATTCCGAGCCGGGCGAGGAACTGGATGTCGGGGTACTTCGCGCTCGACACCGGAACGTCGCTGAAGTACTGGTCGGGCGCCGTGTTCGGCGAGCCGAACCAGTCGCGGTACACCACGAAGAAGTTGCGGTTGCCGTAGCTGGAGCAGGCGTCGCCGCTGCCGTACGGGTTCGCAAGGGCTGCCTTGTTCGGCTGGTAGGGCGTGTAGTAGTAGAGAGCAGCGGTCGCCGCATTCTTCAGCGTGACCTTCGACGAACCGCAGCTGGTGTCGTAGTTGTACTGGATGCTCGTGGCCTTGCCGACCGGGAAGTACGTGAAGTCCATGGTGCGTCCGGGCGGGTTCAGGTAGCGCTTGAACTGCCACGCCGCGTTGTACACCTGGTTGTAGAAGCCGTAGTAGTACTTGTCGCAGGTCGCCTGGGTGTCTGCGCAGCCGTAACCGGTCGCGGTCTCGTAGTCGCCGGCCGTCGGGTTCGTCGCCGCAACAAGCGAGGACTCCTTCTGGATGAGCGTCAGCAGCACCTTCTGGCTGATGCCGCACAGCTTGCCGACCCGGTACACGATCGTCGCGGCGGTCTCGTTGGCTGCACCGACATACTTTCCGCACATCTGGTCGGCGGCCTGCGTGTAGGTGGTCTGCTTGTAGTTCTTCAGGCACAGGCTGCCGGCCGTGCATCCGGAGCCCTTCTGGTTCAGGAACGTCTGCACCTGTGCCGTGGTGAGCGCGGTGCCGGTGTAGAAGAGGGAGTCGTTGATGATGTTGCCGGCGCTGAAGGCCAGGGCGGCCGCCGAGGCGGTGGAGTCGGTCTGCGCCTGCGTGCTCTGCGAGCCGGCCTCGTTCTTCGAGGCACCGGATGTCGCGGCCGGCGCATGAGCGGCAGCCAGGGACTGTTGCAGGGTGGCCTGTGCCGCAGCCTGCGCCTGGATGCCCGACGCACTGTCGGTCGCACGCGGGGAGGTGTCGGCGTCCTCTGCCGACGCCGACAGCGAACCTCCGAGCACGAGGGCGACGGCGGCGACAGTGCCGACGAACGCGGAGAGGAGGGAGGAGGTTCTGCGGGAGATCGGCACCTGTTGAGAGTAACTCCCGCCCTCGACATCCGCAGTCCTCATTGAGGGGGACCCGCCGCTACGACGCCGCGTGCGCCTCTAGGAACTCGTACACTTCGCGGTCGTCGACGCCCGGGAACTTGCCCGACGGCAGCGGGGAGAGCACGTGCGCGTGCAGGCGCGCGCTCGGCCAGGCGCTCTCCGACCAGCGCTCGACCAACCCCGACGCAGGGCGCCGGCAGCACGACTCATCGGGGCAGCGGGACTGGGCCCGCTTCTCGGTGTCGCGCCCGCGGAACCATTTGGCGTCGGCGAACGACGTGCCGAAGCTGATCGAGAACTCCCCCGCCGCCGTCGTTCCCGTCTGGGTGGCGCACCAGAACGTGCCCGAGGGCGTGTCGGTGTACTGGTAGAACTCGGTGCTGCGATTGGTGCGGGTGAGCGCGACACGGGCGGCCCAGTTGCGGCAGACGAACTGGCCCTCGACGGCTCCCGTGACATCCTGCGGCAGCGGCAGGCCGTCGTTCTCGTAGGCCTTCTGGATCGCCCCGTCGTCCGTCAGGCGGAGGAAGTGCACGTCGATGCCGAGGTGCGAGGTGGCGAGGTTGGTCATCCGCAGCGCCGCTGCTTCGTGGGTGACACCGAACGCGTCGCGAAAGTCTTCGACGGAGAGGTCCCGCCGGGCCTTCGCCGCCTGCAGGAACTTCACGGATGCGGCCTCGGGCATCAGCGAAGCGGCCGCGAAATAGTTGATCTCCAGCCGCTGCTGCAGGAAGTCGGCGTAGTTCTGCGGCGGCGTGTGACCGAGCACGCGGTGCGCCATCGCCTGCAGCGCCATCGAGCGGAGCCCGTGCCCGCCGGGGATCGAGGCCGGGGGCAGGTAGATGCGCCCGCTCGCGAGGTCGGTCACCGAGCGTGCCGAATGCGGCAGGTCGTTCACGTGGATGAGGCGGAAGCCGAGGTCTTCGGCGAGCAGGCTCACTGTGCGGTGGCTGAGGGCACCGCCCGTGTGGCCGACGCGCGCCAGGGTCTGCTCCACGAGCTTCTCGAGCTCGGGGAGGTGATTGTTCCGTGCGCGCATCTGATCGCGCAGTTCGGTGTTCGCCCGGCGGGCCTCCTCGGGGGTCGCGATCGACTCGGTCGCCCGCCGGATCAGCTCGCGGTGGAGCCCGACGAGCGACTCGAGGGTCTCCTGCGGGAGGTTCCGGCTGGCGGGAACACGCGGCAGCCCGAGCGAGGCGTAGAGGTCGCCGGCCTGCGCCCGCGCGAGCTCGATCTCGAGGGCGGTGCGGGCATCCGGAGCCTCGGCGGAGAGCAGGTCGGAGAGCGGGATCCCGAGCACGGAGGAGAGGGACTGCAGCAGGGAGAACTTCGGCTCCCTGCGGCCGTTCTCGATCAGCGAGAGCTGGCTGCCGACGACACCCACCTTCTCGCCCAGCTGGTCGAGCGTGAGGTCGGACGCCTTCCGGAAATGCCGGATGCGCCGGCCGAGGGTGATCAGGTCGAGACTCGATGGCATCTTTGCCTCCTGTAAAGAACGGACGATCTTTCACGGTACTTCTTCAGAATTTAGCGCATATTGAGCGCACAGTGGAAGAACACCACAGAACTTCAGCATCCTTTCAACCGACGGATGCCACAGCCTCAGCGAGCGGAGCGATCATGAGCCTCTTGGACCGAACGACACAGAAGACCTCGACCTCGACGTACCCCACCCGCGTCGACAGCGTCGGAAGCCGCCCCGCCCGGGCATCCGAGACCCCGACCACCCTGCGCATCGATGCCGGGCTGGCCGCGTGGATCGCCGACGTCACCGCGCTCACCGAACCGAGCAATGTCGTCTGGTGCGACGGCTCGACGGCCGAGTACGACCTACTGACCAAGGCGATGGTCGCGCAGGGCACGCTGATCCGGTTGAACCCAGAATGGCGCCCCAACAGCTTCCTGGCCCGCAGCGACCCGGCCGATGTGGCGCGCGTCGAGGACCGAACGTTCATCTGCTCGACCACCGAGATCGATGCCGGCCCCACGAACAACTGGCGTGAGCCGGCCGAGATGAAGGCCGAGCTGACGACGCATTTCCGCGGCAGCATGCGCGGCCGCACCATGTACGTGGTGCCGTTCTCGATGGGTCCCGTCGGCGGCCCGCTCTCGCAGGTCGGCGTGCAGGTCACCGACTCGCCCTACGTCGTGGTCAGCATGGCGCTGATGACCCGCATCGGCACGGATGTGCTCAACCTGATCACCGACGACGCTCCGTGGGTGCCCGCGCTGCACAGCGTGGGTGCGCCCCTCACACCGGGTGCGGTGGATGTCGCGTGGCCGCACAATGCGTCGAAGTACATCGCCCACTTCCCGGAGACCCGCGAGATCTGGTCGTTCGGATCGGGTTACGGCGGAAACGCCCTGCTCGGCAAGAAGTGCTTCGCGCTCCGCATCGCCTCGGTGATGGCCCGCGACGAGGGCTGGATGGCCGAGCACATGCTGCTCGTCAAGATCACCTCGCCCGAGGGCCGCGTCTACCATGTGGCCGCCGCCTTCCCGTCGGCCTGCGGCAAGACGAACCTCGCGATGCTGAAGCCGACCGTTCCCGGCTGGAAGGTCGAGACCATCGGTGACGACATCGTCTGGATGCGCCCCGGCCCCGACGGAAAGCTCCGCGCGATCAACCCCGAACGCGGCTTCTTCGGCGTCGCCCCCGGAACCGGGATCGAGACGAACCAGACGGCCGTCGACACCATGTGGGGCAACACGATCTTCACGAACGTCGCCCTCCGCGACGACGGGGATGTCTGGTGGGAGGGCCTCACGCCGACCCCGCCGGCGCACCTGCTCGACTGGCAGGGCAACGACTGGACGCCGGCCTCCTCGACCCCCGCGGCGCACCCGAACGCCCGCTTCACCGTGACGGCCGACCAGTGCCCCTCGATCGCCGAGGAGTGGGAGTCGCCCGAGGGTGTCGTCGTCGACGCGATCCTCTTCGGCGGGCGACGCCCGTCGACCGTGCCGCTCGTAGCGCAGTCGAAGAACTGGGCGCACGGCGTGTTCGTCGGGGCAACCATGGCCTCGGAGACCACCGCTGCCGCGGCCGGTGCCGTCGGCCGCCTCCGCCACGACCCGTTCGCCATGCTCCCGTTTGTCGGCTACAACATGGCCGACTACTTCCAGCACTGGCTCGACATGGGCGACGTGCTCGGCGAGAACGCTCCCCCGATCTTCCAGGTGAACTGGTTCCGGAAGAACGACGCGGGCTCGTACATCTGGCCGGGATTCAGCGAGAACTCGCGGGTGGTCGAGTGGATCATCCGC